>CAUGVQ010000044.1 GCA_959602875.1 uncultured Collinsella sp.
TGGTCCTCCGTCAACGTGAACGTGCTGCCGTTGCCGGCGTCTTCGATAGTGGTGAAGGTGCCGTAGCGCGAGTCGCTCTGCTGCCAGGTGTACGTAACGTTGACGCTTTCGTCCACCTCGGTTGACCAGTCGGTGTAAGCCGTCGCGGTGAGCGTGTCGCCCACGCTGGGGCTCGCGTTGCTGAGCGTGACCTTGTTGAGCTCGGCCATACCCGCCTGCATCACCGGACCGGGCAGGTAGCTCATGTTGATGTCGGTGTAGGTGCTGCTCGTGCGTGGACCGTAATGCACTGACCCGTCGACCGTTACTTGGACGGCGATGTACTTGCCCGCCAAAGCATCGGTTACGGTAAGGCTCTGGTCGGTCTCCCCGGCGATGGGCGTGAAGTCGTTCGCGTTGCCTGACTTCTTGTCGCTCTGCAGCCATTGGTAGGCCCAGCCATCCTCCGCCGGCACCACATCGGCGCCGTAATAGCCGGACGGCTCATACATGTTGGCCCAAAGCACAGTTCCTACAGACACCGCGCCCGAAACATATTTGTAGGTGGAGTCCTGGTCCTTCGTATCCTGGATGAGCAGGAACGCGTCATCGGATAGCGCCTGGGTGGCAGGAACGTCTGTCGCGTCGTCGCCTGCGGCAGGTGCGGCACTGGGCGCGTTGACGCTTGCGGACATCTCCCGAGCAGAAGCGGTTGCCTCGGCTTCGGCAACCGACGCCTCGGCACTTGAGTCGACTTCCTCTGCGTCTGCCGCCGCGCCCGCCTCGGTCACCTCGGCATCCGCAACGGCGGAACTCGCCGCAGCGCCATCGAGGGCCGACGAGCCCGACTCGGCCTCTTCAGTCACAGCGGCGTCGTCAGCCGCCGCATCCTCAGCAGCTGAGCCCGCGCCCGCTATCCCGGCAGCAGTATCGGACGCAGCCGCTGCGCCCGCAGCATCGCTCTCGTCCGCTTGCAGCGCCCGCTCGGCCACATTCTCGGCCACCCGGCCCAAGACCTCGGCCTCTGCCGCCCACGCGGCCGCAGGAACCTGTCCCCAAAGCAGAAGTCCCGAAAGCCCGACGACCATAATCCGTCGCGCGGTGGCGTGACGCGCCGCGGCACCCGCGTACCACCAACGTCCGCACTGCGCGAGCGCCCCCTGCGCCCGTCGCGCGAAAGCGGTACCCTTCACCCTCATAGGTGCACCTCTCTTGCCAGGGCCCGGTGCGGCGTTTCCGCACCTATCGAGGGGAGGCGATCCGGCTCATCGCGCACTCCCGCCGCGCGCCGTCCGATCTGCGGCGCACCACCCGGCGGGCAAGCGGTTCACGGTTACTGGTATAGCGGGGGCATCGCACCCCTCTTCCCCTGGGCGCAGGCGCGCCCGTGCGTCTCCGCACCACCCTCGAGGCCAATGTATATGTGGGATAGATGCTAGCACATGGGCGCCAGGCACAAGGACGCGCCGTCGCGGCGCTACGCCCGGTAGGGCGCCCCCGAGCGCACGATGGCCTCGCGCACGAGCACGTCCATCGCGTCGAGCACGAAAGGCGGCATCGTACGATAGCGTTTGAGCACCGAGAGCTCGGTGCACGCCAGGATCACGCGGTCGCAGCCGCGGTCGCGAAGCTCCTCGAGCACGCGCTCGAACAGGTAGAGATGCGGCTCACGGCCCGCCTTGATATCGTCGTAGATGAGCGACATCACATCGCGCTGGCGCTCCGCGCTCGGCACCACGGCCTCAGCGCCCGCCTCCTCGCACGCGTGCGCATACACGCCGGAACCCACGGTGCCGTTCGTACCCATGATGCCGATGCGGCGGCAGGACAGCTCAAAAAGTCCTTCGCTCCGTGCGGGATCGAAGCCGCACTCCCCCGCCACGGCGCCCGCCACGGCATAGCGCACCGCCTCGCGCGGCATGTGGATGACGGGCACACGCGTCATCGCCTGGATTTGATCGTAAAAATAGTGCGAGGTGTTGCAGGGGATGGCGATGTGCGCGCAACCGAGTCCCTCGAGCGCCGCGGTGGCGGAGCGCATCTCGGCGAGCAGCGCCTCGTGGTCGCCCGTCTCGATGGCGCGGGTCCGGTCCGGCATCGAGGCGCACGAGAGGATCACCATATTCAGGTGCTCCTGATCGCACGACGCCTGCGTGTGGCGCACCACCTCGTCGTAGAAGTACGAGGTCGCCTCGGGGCCCATGCCGCCGATCACGCCGAGCTTCTCCATATGTCGCACCTCCCTGGGCGCCGGGCGCGCCGCCTTTACAGGGTTGACAAAACGCCCCGTCCCCCTTGTCACGCGCGGTAATAGCGCTTGAAGATCTTGAAATGGTTGAGCGTGGTGTGCACCATGCGGAGCCACCGGTTCAGCGTGAAATCGCCCTTCATGAAGACGGGATTCACGCTCTTGCCCTCGCGCATGAGGCGAAGCGCCCGATCGCGGAGCTCAGGGTCGCGGACATAGCGCTTGATGACGCCCTTGGGCACGACCGTCCAGAGGTGCTCATCGCGCGCCGTCTCAAACTCCGGGTTGAAGGGACGGTTGTAGACGTACTCTTCCACCACGTACTTGGCAACGTTAAAGCCCGAGCCCGTGACGTAGTAGTTGCTGCGACCCTGGCGCGTGTTGAAGTCAAAGAACTTGAACGACCCGTCGCGCTCGTCGAACTTGACGTCAAAGTTGGAGAAGCCCACAAAGTGCAGGTCCTCCAAAAGCTCGCGCACGCCACCCATGAGCTCGTCGTTGGGCTCGGTGATGATGCAGGCGTGGTTGCCCTGGGCGTGCGGGCCGTGCTCCTCGAGCAGGACATGGCCCAGGCACATCATGCGCACCTTGCCCGAGCGGTCGGAGTAGCTCGTCAGCACGCGCATGTACTCGTCGTTGCCCGGAACACGGTCCTGAATGATGAGGTCGTCCTCGTAGCCCGAGGCATAGACGTCGCGAATCACACTCTCGAGCTCCTCGCGCGAAGCGATGGTGTAGGCCTTCTGCTGCGAGGCAAAGGGGTGCTCCCAGTAGGCGATGCCGTCGGAGGGCTTCAAGATCATGGGGAACGGGAAATCGAGGGCGTCGAGCGCCGCGGCGGTACGCGCCTGGTCTGCCGCCATGGCCGCCGTGAAGGTGAAGGTGTGCGGGTAGGGTACGCCGTGCTTCTCGCAGAGGTCGTAGAAGACCTCCTTCTTCTGGCAGCTGTCCATAAGCTCAAAGGGGCCGTACGGGGCGATGATGTTCTCGGCAAGCTTGCCGGCATCGTTGGCACGGGCGATGAGCGCCACGTAACCGTCGCCGCAGCCCATGAGCACGATCTTCTTGTCCGCATGCTCGCGGGCAAAGGCATTTACCGTGGAGAGGAAGACCTCCTCGGTATCAATCTTCTCGTTGGGCCGGTAGTCGATAAGGAGACTGCGATAGGCGGGGCCGGTGTGGTACTTACCAAACGCCACGCTCTGCACCTGATACTGCTCATAGAACGCGCGCGCCACGGAGTACACGTTGATGTCGCCGCCCAACAGGACGGGAATGAACTCGCGCTCGACAAAACTGAGGGCCATGCTCTCCCCTTCTTGGTCAACTCATGCTCCCCCGCGCGGTACCGTGAGCGATCGCGCAACGGGATGGTAAACCGTATAAGTGTAGCGCTCGCGGCGGCACAGCGGGCCCGCCTCGGGGCGTACCTACACGTTCCCCATCTCAAACAGCCAAAATCCAGCACGATGGGTGGATGCGCGCGCGGATAAGGCCGCCTCAAGCCTTAACCTTAAACATGAGCTTGAAACTCCATAGTTTCTCAACGATGCGCCAAAGCCGCAGGTCGCACCCAATCTTAAACCTTCAACTTGAGCCTTAAGGATTGAATAGGGGGTTAATCTTTAAAAGAGCCGTACTATACTTGCCAAAGCACAGTCGGTATGTCGTATCTCGAGGACGAGGACTTCTATGCGAGATTCCAACCGTTCGATCATCAGTGTCATCGCACAGCGCCCGGCGCGCGCGCTCACTTGTGCCGCCCTCGCTGTCGCTTTCGCGACGACCTCCCTTGTCTCCCCCACCACGGCCTATGCCGTCTCGGCGGAGACCCAGGCGGAGCTCGCCGCTGCCGAAAGCCAGGTCGACCAGTACGCCGCCGCCTACGATGAGGCCGCGTCCAAGCTGGACGAGCTGCAGCAGAAGGTCGACGAGAACACCGCCAGCATCGCCGAGATCGAGGCGGAGATCCCCGCCCTCCAGGCCGAGGCGAGCCAGGCCATGCGCGACGCGTACAAGTATCAGAGCAGCTCCAACCCGCTCGTGAGCTTTGTACTCAAGTCGCAGAGCCTAAACGACCTCATCACGAGCGTCGTCTACATGGACGAGATTCAGTCCTCCAACAACGCCGCCATCGAGGAGCTCAACGCTAAGGAGCAGGAGCTCCAGCGTCAGAAGACCGAGCTCGATCAGGCAAAGGCCCAGCTCGAGGAGCAGAAGAAGGCCGCCGCCAGCGCCCTCGCCGAGGCCCAGGAGGCCCGCTCCGCCGCGCAGGCCAAGGCTGAGGCCGAGGCTGCCGCCGAGCTCGCAGCGCTTGCCGCCCAGTCTACCGAGGAGCAGACCGCTCCTGCGGAGGGCACCGGCGAGAGCGGCGACAACCCCAACAGCACCGCCACCCAAACCGGCCAAACCGTCACCAACACGGTTCCCTCCGGCGCGGTTAACTGGAACCTCTCCCGCGAGGAGTTCATCGCCGAGTGGACGAACCGCATCAACGCTTACCTGGCAGGCTCCCCGCTCGCTGGCACCGGCGCCATTTTTGCCGAGTGCTCGTGGAACACCGGCGTAGACCCCCGCTGGTCCCCCGCCATCAGCTGCATCGAGAGCACCAAGGGTGCCCACTGCGCCAACAGCTTCAACGCTTGGGGCATGCGTGCCCTGGGCAGCGGCTGGCTCGGCTTTGGCAGCTGGGGCGAGGCTATCACCTACCACGTCTCGTACCTCAAGCGCATGTACGGCACCACCCTCACGCCGGCAGCCGCCAAAAAGTACTGCCCGCCCACGTGGCAGGACTGGTACAACAAGGTCAGCAGCCAGATGGCGCGCATCTAAAGCGCAAGCGACTCGGGGCCCCGCAAGGGGCCCTTTTCGTAGAGCTCCTCGTCCGAGAGCTCTTCATCTGCGCCAGGCGAAGAATCACTCCAGCCCGTAGACAAGAGGTGGGCCAAGTCAGCTCACGACGACGGGATGAACAGCGCTATAACAAAAACGATGGCAAGGTAGATGGCGATGACGCACGCGTCCTTGAGGCGGCTTCTCTGGGCGATTGCGGGAATGAGGCGCGCAAGCACGGTGCGATCCATCGCAAGATAGAGCGCACCCCACACCAGAGGCAGCGTCAGCAGGAAGTTGAGTGTTACCAGGTACTCCAGCGACTTGCCGGCATTCTCCGCCTGAGGGGCGACCACGCCCTGCCAAGCTTGGGGAATGCAGGCGAGTGCAATCGACAGGAGCACGACATTGCGCACAACGCCCAACAGGTGGGTGCGGAAAAAGCTGCTCCCGCGCTCCTCGTCCGCCTGATGCGTATCACCTTCTGCAGCGTGAGTGCCGTCTCCAACGGCGACGGGCGCTTCGCCAACTGCCCCTCGAAAGGCGCGTGCGAGCTCTGCGGTGCTCTGGAAGCGCTCGGCCGGATCGAACGCCATGGCTTTGCAGATGACGCCGGCGAGCCTCTCCCCTACGCGCTCGGACACCTCGTGCGGCGCAAGCGACGCCGAAGGGTCGTCCCCGGTCAGGCAGTACCACAAGATGCCACCGAGCGCATAGATGTCACTGCGCACGTCGGTCTGACCGAACCCGTATTGCTCGGGCGGTGCGTATGCACGCGTGCCAAATCGCACGGTGTCCGCCTCAGCCTTCTCGCGGAACCGGCGCGCGATGCCAAAGTCGATAAGGAACAGCCCCGCGGGCGCGACGATGATGTTCTGGGGTTTGAGGTCACGGTGGATAAGGGGCGGATCGCATGCGCCATGCAGCTCTTCGACCGCGTCGCACACCCCCAAAAACACCTCTTGCGCAAGCGCGAGCGATGCTCCGCGGGTGTCTACGACCTCCTCGAGGGTTTCGCCGGGCACATACTCAGAGACGACCACAAGCTCTGCGCCCGTCTTGTAGCAATCGACAATAAGCGGGAGATGGACAAAACGGCGCCCTGCGCGCTGCAACTCAAACAGCATCTCATACGCGCCCCCGAGGCCCGTCGCCAAATCGATGCGCTTGCGCACGAAGGGGCCGAGAGCCGTGGCGCCCGCACCTTTAAACCGCACGAGCTCGGTGGCGTTCTCTCCCCCTCCTAAGCGTCTTTCCACGACAAAGGAGTCCTCGCGGCCCACGGCCTCGAGGTACGCAGCCAGATCGTCTGTCATGCCTTCTGTATCCATAGCGCCCATGGTATCAGACACCGGCCGGGCCCGCCCGGCTATCGGGCGGTGCCGCTTTTGCACCGCATTGTCGCCTCTCACTCGCCGAGCGTCTCCTCACCGAAGCGGTAGAGTTCCTCGTCGGTGCGCTGGAGGCCGTAGCCATGGTCGATGCAGAAGATGATGATGGCATCGCGCCTGTCTTTGCAGTAGAGCTCGTTGACGCCCGCAGCCTGCAGAAGGCGACGGGTCTCAACCAGATCGCATCTCATGCTGAGCGCCAAGCAAAGCACCTTGTCACGCCCGGCGCCGCGCTGCCCCTTGAAAATCTGGTAGCCAAACGTGTCGTTGATGCCCGCAGCATGAACGACGTCTGAGCGCTTCAGCCCCTTCTCATCCAACAACTGGTTCAGGTATTCGGAAAGCGTCCGATGCGCGATGCCATGCTCCTCGGCAAAGGAAACGGGATCGGGTGCGGCAAGAAGCTCTTTTAGAAGCTCCTCCGTCAAAGGCTCCGATGCCGAACTCTCGCCCATCGTATCCCCCTCCCCGCTCCGATCGATTTGTTGCAATGCGGCCGAGCCGGCACGCGCCTCAGCTTCACCCAGAACTATAGCGCGCCGCACGCGCTTGAGAACACGCGACCGGGCGCGATTGTCGCGCAGCCGGTCGCGATTGCGATCTTCGGTATGGGGATGAGACGCTACGTGTTTTCGCCGCATCCTTATGCCACGGAAAACGTTGCTTCCGCAAGAAGGACGTCATCAAGGGAGAACAATTCCTCAACCTCGACGGTAATATCAGACTGGTCGGTCAAGTTGTATGCGAGACGGGCAGTTGTTGTTGCACCCGGCTTAATCTCCGCCATATAACCGTTCCCAAGATCATCCATCACAACGGCATTCTCGAGCTGCACGCCATTCTGGAACACTTTCTGCGAACACGCCACGGCAAACGAGGTGTCTTCCTCCGAGTTGTTGGTAAACGTGAAATCAACAATGACAGCGGGGGCGCCCTCGTAATCGGTGGTCACCGTCGAACCGTCAATGGTGACCACATAGTCAGACTGTGCCTGCTCTGCTTCCTGAGCCTCTTCCACCGCCGAGGAGGCGTCGTCCCCGCCACCGCTAGAACTGGAGTCACATCCAGCAAGACCCACAGTTGCCGCAAGAGCGACGGTAGCGACTCCGACAGCAGCGGTCCGACAAATTGTCATCTTCACGTTCCTCATTGTCCGTCCTTCCCAGATAGAACTAACGTTGCGGCTAGTCTACTTTTTGCCAAGATTACTTTCATTAGCTCGCAGCTAAGGCACCATCCCGAGGGACCTGTTCAAGATGTGCCTGCTACCGCATGTGCAAGCAAAAGAGCCGATTTCGCGAAATGGAAACCCGAAAACTTGTCTGCTTGAAGCGCGCTCCAGTGGGGTACCATATCCCTCGCGGCCAAACGGCCGCGCTCAAGTTTCGCGCGAAAGCGCACCTTTTGCCCGCAAGGGCACGAAAGAAAGGCACGTCATGGCACAAGGTACGGTTAAGTGGTTCAACCCCGAGAAGGGCTACGGCTTCATCTCCCGCGAGGACGGGGATGACCTGTTCGTTCACTTCTCTGAGATCAAGATGGACGGCTTCAAGACCCTCGACGAGGGCGAGAGCGTCGAGTTCGACGTCACGACCGGTCAGAACGGCAAGCTCCAGGCTTCCAACGTCCGCAAGCTCTAAGCTCTCGGTCACATAGCAGACTGGTTAGGAGGGACGCCTACGGGCGTCCCTCTTTTTCTTACGGCCAACTTCCCAGAGACCATACGTTGACGGCGCAAACTCTCTTTGTTAGTTTGTATACGAATAGTTTTGTATCAAACTTTTGGAGGCAGTGTGGCGGACATCGACCCTTGGGAGTGCAACATTGACTGGCAACTATTGATAGCGTTCAGCCATTCCAATCGGGCCATCACACGCCTCACCCGAGCCGCGGGCCTCACGCCCGGCCAACCGAAGATTCTCCAGTACCTGACCACGCACAACGGCTGCACGCAGAAAGAGATTGGCGAGGGATGCGCCCTCGACAAGTCAACGGTCACGAGCATCCTTACGCGCATGGAAGCGGACGGCCTCATTACGCGCTCCATCCGAGCAGGCAACCGGCGCGAGGCGTGCGTTCTTCTGACCGAGCACGGCGCCGAGCGCGCACACGTTGCCGCGGACAGCTCGGCGCGCGTCGATGAGGTCGCGCTCGACGGTCTTACCGAGGACGAGCGCCGCCAGCTCTCGGACCTTCTCGCGCGCGTCATACGCAACCTCAAGCAAAACGGAGGCGAGGCGTAGCATGACCCTCGCCCAACGCAGCAACCGCCGCACCCCGGCAATGGAGACCGTGCGGCGCAACCACCTTGTCGCCCGATATCTATGGTTTGCCCTCGGCGTCATGATCAACTCGTTTGCCATCGCCCTCATCGCCAAGTCCGATTTGGGCGTCGGCGCAATCTCGTGCGTGGCCTACGTACTCGCCGAGGCTTCAGGTCTCTCCTTTGGCGCCTTTACGTTCATCGTCAACATGCTCTTTATCGCGGGGCAGGTCGTGCTGCTGCGCCGTGACTTCAAACCGGTGCAGTTTTTACAGGTAATCGTCAACATCGTATTCAGCTCGCTTATCGATGTGAGCGCGCTCGTCCTCTCCCCCATCGCGCTCGCGACCCTTCCCGCCCAGGCGGTAGCTCTCGCCGTGGGTTGCTTTTTGCTTGCCCTCGGCATCGCCATCGAGGTCGCACCCAATGTCATCCTCGTTCCCGGCGAGGGCATCGTGCGCGCCATCAACGCCGTCACGCAAAAGCCCTTCGGCAGTTGCAAGGCCGCGTTTGACACTACGCTTGTTGTGGTGGCGCTTGCGCTCTCGTTCCTCTTGCTCGGGCGCGTCGCAGGAGTCGGTGTGGGAACGGTGGTGTCCGCCGTTGTCGTCGGGCATATCGTGAACGTCCTCAACCGATACCTGCCAGTGCTCGCCCATATCTCGAGCCTCACGCGTGACACCATGGGAGCGCCGGAGGAAGCGCTGTAACTCCGCTGCCAACCAGAACGCATATGCTCAAGTCGATTATGAGCGTATTGCGCAAAGGACGGCATCGATACTTTAGTCTTGTAAAGCACTCAACTGGTATTTCCCTAACGTTTTTCGACCGTATCGCGCCGTGCTGGCAGAAGAGACGCGAATAAACGCTCATAACCGACTTGAGCATGTGAGATGGCGTGACGCGACGGGGATCATACCCGAAAACATGAACCGCCGCCGGCCTCTTTTACAGGACCGGCGGCGGTTTTCGCATCATCAAGCGCGATTGCAGCCTACCGAACGTGATGTTGCGCCTTATCGCTCACCTCTACCGGCGGGCAAGGCTGACTCGTCGTTCCGCGTGCGCAGCGCTTTCGCTCTGCTAGCGTTAGGCGATGTCCTCGCCGTTGCTCGCGATGACCTTCTTGTACCAGGCGAAGGAGTCCTTCTTGTAGCGCGCGTAGCTGCCCGTACCATCGTCGTTCTTGTCGACGTAGATGAAGCCGTAGCGCTTGCGCATCTCGCCGGTGCCGGCAGAGACGAGGTCGATGCAGCCCCACGTGGTGTAACCGATGAGGTCGACACCGTGCTCGATGGCGATCTCCATCTCCTTCACGTGCTCGCGCAGGTAGTCGATGCGGTACTGGTCGTGAACGGTCATCTCACCGTTCTCGCCCTCAACGAGGTCGTCGTACGCACCGAGGCCGTTCTCCACGACCATGAGCGGCTTCTCGTAGCGGTCGTAGATGAGCTCGAGGAAGTAGCGCAGACCCTTGGGGTCGATCTGCCAGCCCCAGTCGGACGCCGTGAGGTAGGGGTTCTTGGCACCGATGGTCATGTTGCCCTTGGTGGTCTCGGCATCGGTGTGCGTGGTCACGCAAGCGGACTGATAGTAGCTGAAGGTATAGAAGTCCACCGGGCCCTCGGCGAGGTCCTTGAGGTCCTGATCGGTGATCTCGAGCTTCACGTTGTGCTCGTCCCACAGGCGCTTGGCATAGGTGCCGTACTTGCCCTTGCACTGGACGTCGCCGCAGTAGAAGAGGCTCTTCTCCCACATGTAGCGGTTGGCGATCACGTCGTCGGGGTCGGGGGTGAGCGGGTAGTCGACGATGCCGCAGATCATGCAGCCCACCTTGTAGGAGGGGTCAATCTCGTGCGCCATCTTGACGGCGTGCGCGCTCGCGACGAACTTGTTGTGCAGGTGCTGATAGGCGCCCTGGAACTGCTCATCGGTGGCGGGGGCCATCATACCGAGGAACGAGATGGTGTTGTTGATCTCGTTGAAGGTGAGCCAGTTCTTCACGAGGCCCTTGTACTCGGTCAGGATCGTCTTGGCGTACTTGTCAAAGAGCGCGATCGTGTCGTGGTTCTCCCACCCGCCAAGCTCTTCCTCGATGTAGTTGGGCGTGTCGAAGTGCCACATGGTCACGAGCGGCTCGATGCCGTACTTCTGGAGCTCCAGGAAGACGTTGCGGTAGAAGTCGAGACCGGCCTGGTTAGGCTCATCCTCGATACCCTTGGGGTAGATACGGCTCCAGGAGATGGACATGCGGTACTGCTTGAAGCCCATCTCGGCAAAGAGCGCGATGTCCTCCTTGTAGTGATGGTAGAAGTCGATGCCGTCGTGGTTGGGATAGAGATATCCGTCAAGCACGGCGAGCTTGGCGCCCTTGGGCAGGCCATCCCACTGGGGCACGGCGCCCTCGGTGCCGTCGGGCATGCGGTAGGTCAGCATGCGCGGAGTGTCGACCGTGCCGCCCGTGAGCATGTCGGTCTCGGCCGGGCCGCGGCCATCAACGTCCCATGCACCCTCGCACTGGTTGGCAGCAGTAGCTCCGCCCCACAGGAAACCCTCAGGAAATGCCATGGTTTTGCTCCTCTCGTCCGTTTTACACAGGCACATTCCAGTTATGCCCATCAAACGACATGAGGGCAGCGGGATTCGGCTAACGGACACTTCTTTTCGGTATGGGAGCGTTGTAGCAGGAGCAGCCTGACATGTTTTGACACCATGCGAAGGGCGGCGCGGTGCAGCACGATGATGCAATACGAAACCAAAGCGTAGTACGCGTAGGTTGACCTAACCCTTGAGACGGCTCTTGACGTCGGTGGTGGAGATGCCGTCCGTGCGATCGAGGTAAACCACGTCGCAAAGGTCGCGCAGGGCCTCGAAGCGCTCGTCGCCCGCCCAGTCGCTGCCCATGCAGACCACGTCGACCCGGTAGGTCTCCACGTCGGAGCGCTTCTGCTCCCAGCAACTCTCGGGAATCACCAGGTCCACGTAGCGGATGGCCTCGAGCATCTCACGACGCACCTCGTAGGGATAGAAGCTGCGCTTGCCCTTTGCCGCGTTGAACTCGTCGGTGGAAAGGGCAACGATCAGATAGTCGCCGAGCGCCGCGGCGCGCTGCAGAAGGCGGATGTGCCCGTAATGGAGCAGGTCGAACGTGCCGTAGGTGAGCACGCGGCGCACGCCCACGTGCGGATGCGCGGCGGCAAAGCCGGGATCCTGCTCGATGAGGACGCGCGGTGCGTCTGCATCGGCAGCCTGTGCGCCCATCGCCTGAGCGTTCTCGACCATCTTGATGGCGTTGTCGTTCATGAGCGGTCCCCTAGTTCTTGAGGTAGGTTCGCACCACGTCGACTATGGCGTCGACGGCGCAGTAGGTTGGATCTGGGTCGATGCCGTAGGCGTGTGCGAACGCGCGGGCGCCCGCGGCGTCGTAGGAGCCCTCCACAAGGTCGGACGCGATACGGTCCGCGAGCTCGGCGGCGTCTGCCGTGGAGATGGTCGGCGCTTCTGCGACGGGGTCGACGTTAAGACCGGGCGAGATGCGGTACTCCTCGATATCGGGCACGTAGAAGTAAGTCTTCTTGTCTGCAAGAAGTGCCTCAAACGCCACGGCGGAGTAATCGGTCACCACGTAATCAGCCACATGAATTGCGTCGATGGTGGCGGTGTCGCGCGCAACGAGCACGCGGCTGGTAAGCGAGCGACCCTCGAGGTGCTCCACGTCGAGCGGGTGCGCCGACACCACAAGCGCCGCCTCGGCGGGAAGTGCCGCGTCAAGCGCGCAGACCGCGTCGGCAAGCCAAGCGGGGTTGGCATTGTTCTTGCGGAAGGTAGGAGCGTAAAGGACCACAGGGCGCGTCACGGAAGAGGCGTTGTCAGTGCCGGCGGGAGCCGGCAGCGTCGCAATCTGAGCCGCGAGGGAGGCTGAGCGACGGGCGCGCTCCTCGGCATGCTCCGGACGAATCAGATAGTCGCAACGCGGAAGGCCGAGCGGCAGAAACTTGTCCTCGGTGTAGCCGAATGCCTCGGCAAACGCAGGAACCGCGCCGCTGAACCCGGCGACGATGCAGTTGTAGCCGGCGTGCATGGAAAACGCGTGCGCCGCCTCGGGCGAGCGCCCAGCGGCGGTATGGAGCGACTGGAAACCGAACTTCTTGACGGCGCCCAGCGCATGCCAGAGCTGGATGCAGGCCGAGCGACGCAGCCCTTTGGGGATGGAGACAGCGGGGACGTACCCGTCGACCAGGCAGACCTCTGCGGTGGCAACATGCCAGAGCTGCTTCAACATGAGCAAGACCGTCATCTTGCCGCCCTGCGTTACGCAGCACCAGATAATCTTGTAACCAGGGAAGGCCTGAGCAAGCGCCGGCTCCAAGAGCTCAAAATCAAAAGGACGGGCCGATTGGCGCGAGAGCAGCGCGATCTTCTTGCGCTGCGGGAAAAGCGAGAAGACGCGAAAGATCGCCGAGATGACGAGCGCTGCGAGCTTCATGACCATGCGCGTCCTCCCCTTCCTGAACGTCGGCGCACCCTGCGCATGCACATACGTTACTTATGATACGCGCAAACGCCGCTGGCACGAACAGGGCGCGTGCAAACCCCCAAGAAACCAAACAGCGCATGTAGATTGCGGGTTGTTTCTCCGGCAGCATTGTTCAAGTGTATTGCATGCCGGATGAGCCGCACAAAGCGACTAGCAGCGCAATTGTGAGAACACTTAGATTTCTTTTAGAGGTTAGTCAGAATCCCGTAAGAAGCCGGCGAAAAACAGTAAGACCTCCTCAATAGTCTCATCTTCAGACAGTATTTCGAGGCAACACATATTGTTATATGTGTTACTGTGGGAGGAGATTATGAGAGGCTATTCATCACGAAAGGTCATCTCACTGTTGCGCCAGGCGGGATGGTTCGAAGTTGCATCCGTGGGAAGTCACCATCAATTCAAGCATCCAACCAAACCAGGACGCGCAACGGTAAAGCACCCCTGCAAGAGCATTCCCGTCAAAACCCTGAGAAGCATTGAGAGACAAGCGGGAATGCGCTTCGACGAGACCGGCAAGAACTGAGGAGGTCGTCAGATGAAGATGCCAGCGCGCTACATGTTTCCCGCTGTCTTTGGCTACGAACCGGACGAGGAAATATCGGTATCGTTCCCAGATCTAGATGTCGCAACATCCGGCAAAGACGAACGGGACGCCCTCCTCTCCGCGCGAGAGCTCCTCGGCATTACGCTTTTTGGGCTTGAGCAGGATGGTGAGAACATTCCCGAACCTTCGCCTATGAGCGAAATCTCCACGAGCGAGCGCGAAAAAACCGTGCTAGTCGACGTCTATATGCCATCCGTTCGCATGGCAAACCGCACGCGATCGGTCAGCAGGACCGTTACCTTACCCGCATGGCTCAATGCCAAGGCGGCAGAATGCGGCTTCAACTTCTCTCAAGTGTTGCAGGAGGCGCTCATTTCCAAGCTAAACGGAACATCCTCTGCCGCAGAGCGATAGCTCAAACTGAGGAGAGCCGTATTCGGTAAATAGAACCGCCCTCGTACTTTTGCCGCCAAACCTAGTCGAGGACGAGAAGCCGCTGATAGGTCTCAAGACCGCGCGCGAGCACGCGCTCGTCAAAGGTGAAGGTTTCCGCATGGAGCGGAATGCCCGTTCCCGTGCCGAGCAGCATAAAGACCCCCGGGATGCAGCGCTGATAAAACGCAAAGTCCTCGGCGATGAGCAGGGGCTCGGGCACGGTTTCCATGTCAGCAAGGGCGCCGGCAACCTCCGTGTAGAGTGCATCGTCGTTCACCACGGGCGGATAACCCTCCGAGAACGTAAGGTCGAAGCTCACGCCCTCCTCCTCCGCTGCCGTGCTTGCGAGAGCGCGGACCTCGTCGCGCGCGCGGTCGAACATCGCATCTGAGAAGACGCGCAGGCTCCCCTCGACGCACGCCTCCGCGGCAACGGCGTTGCGCACCGTGCCCGCATCGAGGCGCCCAAAACGCAGCGTCATGGGCTCGTCCTGCGCAAGCCGGTTGGAAAGCCACTTCGACCCCACGACAAAGCGTGCCGCGGCGCCCAGCGCGTCGCGACCCTCGCGCCACTTGGCGATATGGCTCGAGACGCCGTGAAACGTAAGCGTGGTCTCACTCGATCGCGCGAGGAGCGCCCCGGGGCGCGACGCGACGACGCCCTCGGGCAGATCGGGCCAGAGATGAAAGCCGAAGATGCGCTCGGTGGCGGTACGCTCGAAGACACCGCTCTCGCACACGTACTTGGCACCACCCGTGGTCTCTTCCGCAGGCTGGAAGACAAAGAGGATATTCCGCGTAAAATCGGACGCGTCGAGGGCGTCCTCGGCACCGGAAAGGACGCGATCGACCCAGGTGGCGGCGGCGAGCGTCATGGCCATATGCCCGTCGTGCCCGCAGGCGTGCATGCATCCGGCGTGTTCACTCGCAAACGGCAGGCCCGTCGCCTCAGTGACAGGCAGCGCGTCCATATCGGAGCGGATGGCGACTGTGCTCGGGCGACCCAGGTCGAAATAGGCGCAGACCGCGCTCTCGCACGGCTCAAAGACAGCACACGACAGCCCCTCGAGCACGCCCTTTACGTAGGCGATGGTCTGGGGCAGGTCGCAATCGAGCTCGGGTATGCGGTGCAGGTCACGGCGGTAGCGCGTGAGCTCTTCGAGAGCGACGGTCTGATTGCTGAGCATAGCGGCCTCCTTGTCGATGTACCGCCCCATTGTAGCCGCAGTGCGGCATCGCAATGCATGGCATAAGCTCTCTCCTAGGACGCGAAACCTTGCCAAGAGGTGTCGCCCCTCACGTTCACTTCAATAAAATAACGAAGTAAGTGGGTCTTCCCAAACGAAACGTAAAGACAGGGTCTCGGCCATAAAACTGCACCTTGTTTTGCCTGATAAACGCTTTATCTTTCTAAAGCACCGTGCATAGCGCTCGCCGGCCCACTTACTTCGCGCGTTTTTTTGTCATCGCACCGGCCATCATCGCGCCGGCCACCCTGCGCCCCCGGGCTGCCCGGGCACACACCGCACGGCGTCTCACGAGCACGCCCCCGGTCCGGCGCACATAAACCCGGTGCGAACACGCTTGCCAATCGCGCGCCCTAAGGTAGGAAACCCAACGGCAACACGCGCGCATTCTGCGTCGGCTGCGGTTGTGGGCAGGTGCTTTTATATGCTACAGTGGCTAAACTCGATAGAGGAGCGGGCGAGATGACCCGCGGGCGAGCCGGCAGGCATTGACCCCGCGCAGAGGCGACCCCGCCGAACTCGGTCGCCCGGGCGCGGGCGCCGGGTGGGCCTGCGGGAAACACCCGCGGGACTGTCTGCCATCTGCAGGAGCGCTACTCGAGAGGAAGCTCGCATGACAGAGCGCGATACCGCCGCCGCGACCGCCGCGTACACGGCCAAGCAGCTGTTTGTCTCTAAAGACCAACTCGTTTCAATCGCAGAACACTTCCCCACCCCGTTTCACCTCTACGATGAGGCGGGCATCTGCGACAACATCAACGCCATCCACGAGGCCTTTGCCTGGAATCCCGGGTTCAAGGAGTACTTCGCCGTCAAGGCAAACCCCAACCCCGCCCTTATCAAGCT
>CAUGVQ010000045.1 GCA_959602875.1 uncultured Collinsella sp.
GAGGCCGGCAAGCACGTCGAGTTCGTCGTCGACCAGATCAAGAAGGACACCGAGGGCCTCGAGATCACCGATCCCAGCAAGTACGTGATCGCCTACGAGCCCATCTGGGCCATCGGCACCGGCAAGACCGCCACGGCCGATGACGCCCAGGAGGTCTGCGGCGCCATCCGCGCCACGCTCACCGAGATCTTCGGCGAGGAGACCGCACAGGGCATCCGCGTGCTCTACGGCGGCTCCGCCAAGCCCGAGAACATCGCCGGCTTCCTCGAGAAGGAGGACGTCGACGGCGCTCTCGTGGGCGGTGCCTCGCTCAAGGCCGACAGCTTCGCTGCGATGGTTGAGAAGGCGGCTGAGTAATGGCAGAGAACAAGCGTCACCTTCCGGCGCTCCTCGTGATCATGGACGGCTTCGGCCTCGCTCCCGCGGGTGACAACAACGCCGTCTACAAGGCGAACAAGCCGTTCCTCGATAAGCTCTGGAACGAGTACCCGCACACCACGCTCGGCGCTTCGGGCGAGGACGTGGGCCTGCCTGACGGCCAGATGGGCAACTCCGAGGTCGGCCACCTGAACATCGGCGCCGGTCGCATCGTGTTCCAGGAGCTCAGCCGCATCAACAACGCCA
The DNA here is from genome assembly GCA_959602875.1 of uncultured Collinsella sp. Classification (GTDB taxonomy): domain Bacteria; phylum Actinomycetota; class Coriobacteriia; order Coriobacteriales; family Coriobacteriaceae; genus Coprousia. The sequence continues at coordinate 625 of CAUGVQ010000045.1, forward strand.
TCAAGGACGGCTCCATCCAGGAGAACGCCACCCTCGCCAAGGCTATGGACGACGTCGCCAAGAAGGGTGCGACCCTGCACCTGCTCGGCCTCGTCTCCCCGGGCGGCGTCCACTCCATGCAGCGCCATGGCGAGAACCTCGCCGCCATTGCCGCCATGCACGGTGTGGAGCGCGTGCGCTTCCACTGCTTCATGGACGGCCGCGACGTGGACCCGCACTCCGGTGCCGGCTACATCGAGACCCTGAAGGAGAACCTCGAGGCGCTCTCCAAGTACACCGGCGTCGATGCGCGCATCGCCACCGTCTCCGGCCGTTATTGGGCCATGGACCGCGACAACCGTTGGGAGCGCGTCGAGCGCGCCTACGACGTGGTCACCCTGCCTTCCGACACCGAGTGCGACCCGGTCGAGGGCGTCAAGGCCTACTACGAGAAGGACGAGCGCGGCGACGAGTTCGTCGAGCCCTTCGCCTGCCATAACGAGGGCGTTGCAGACGGCGACGCGATGGTGTTCTTCAACTTCCGTCCCGACCGCGCCCGCGAGATGACCCGCGCCTTCACTGAGGCCGATTTCGACGGTTTCGAGCGCAAGGTCGCGCCGAAGCTCAGCCACTTCGTCACCATGACGGAGTACGACGACACCTTCACCAACGTGGAGGTTGCGTTCCCCAAGACCTTCCCGGAGAACGTGCTCGCCGACGTCATCGCCCAGAACGGGCTCAAGCAGCTTCATACCGCCGAGACCGAGAAGTACGCTCACGTGACGTTCTTCCTGAACGGCGGCGTCGAGGAGCCCAAGGAGGGGGAGGAGCGCGTGCTCGTTCCCTCGCCCAAGGTCGCTACCTACGACCTGCAGCCCGAGATGAGCGAGCCGGAGGTTACCGAGAAGCTCGTTGAGGCCATCAACGAGGACCGCGCCGACTTCTACATCGTGAACTACGCGAACTGCGATATGGTCGGTCACACCGGCGTCTTCGACGCTGCCGTCAAGGCGGTCGAGGCCGTTGACGACGGCCTGTCGAAGGTCATCCCGGCGATCCTCGCCAAGGGTGGCTTCGCGCTTATCACGGCTGACCACGGCAACGCCGACCACATGTACGACGAGGACGAGTCGGGCGAGAAGCACCCCTTCACCGCCCACACGACCAACCGCGTGCCCTTCATCGTGGTCGATCCGGCTGCCAAGCTCACCGGCATCGAGGACGGGCGTCTTTCGGACATCGCGCCGACGATGCTCACGCTCGCCGGTCTCGAGCCCTCCGCCGAGATGACCGGTCGCGTGCTCGCCGTCGAGGAGTAGCGCATTTGGGGACGGGTTCGTTTTGACCCATCCCAACATACGGGGCGGGGCGTTATAGCGTCCCGCCTCTCAGAACAACCAAAGACCATCTGCTGTTACCGGCGGATGGTCTTTTGCGTATTTGGGGACGGGGTCAAATCGTGCACGCGTTTGTGCGCGTTTGAGAACGACACGCTTGGGGCGCGCTTGGGGATGGGGTCTAAATATGAGAGCAAAGATTCGCACGCTGAAAAGGGGGAGACGACATGCCGAGGACGTCACGCATCCGTTCCGAATCCGGGCTCTACCATGTCGTATTGCGCGGCAACGGAAAGCAGCTGCTGTTCGAAAGCGACAGGGACCGCGCACGCTTTCTTGCCTTATTGCGGGATAAGATCCAGGCTGATGGAATCTTCGTTATCGCGTGGTGCCTCATGAGCAACCATATCCATCTTCTGCTTGATGATCCGCAAGACAACCTGAGTCACGCCATGCATGCGCTGGCAACTGCCTACGCCCGTCACTTCAATGATGCGTCCGGTCATGTGGGTACGGTCTTCCAAGGACGGTTCACCAGTGTGCCCATCAAGGACGAGCGCCAGTTGCTTCGGGCCGTCCGCTACATCCACGACAATCCCGAAAAGGCTGGGGTTGCGCCGGCCCGGGAATACCGCTGGAGTAGCTACAAAGAGTATCTGAGCGGCGCGCGCCTCATCAGCGACGAGTTAGTTCTTGGGTTGATTGGGGGCAGGGAGCACTTTGAAGAGTTCAGCCGCAGCGAGCGGTATTCCGGGTACTACGTCCGGTCAGGCAAACGGGTCTCCGATGACGATGCGATGCTTGCGGCGCGTGAAGTATTGGGCGAAGTGGCTCCAGCGGAGCTGAAAGGGCTGGCAAGTCCACAACGAGATGCCGCTTTGTATGCTCTGCGGCAAGCGGGCCTTACCGTGAGGCAAATTGAGCGGTTGACAGGAGTCGGCGCGAGTTCCATTTCACGCGTAACCGTGCATCGAGGGTAGAGATTGGAGGGGAAAGCACGCCGTGTCTCGTTTTGCGGGCTTCGGCATACTTTGACCCCGTCCCCAAATGCCCTAAATGCCCCAATCGTGATGTAATTGCACGTTTTGAACCCGTCCCCAAATGAGCTTGCGGCGAAAAGCGGGGTTGCGCTAAAGTATCGAACGATATGTCTTTCGAGGGACAGCGGTCGATAAGCGCCTGTCCCCAAAACCAATGAGGAGTGACCTATGGGTCCGTTCCAGATCATCATCTTCATCGTGTGGGCGCTGTCCGCCCTCGCGCTCATCGCGCTCGTGCTTATGCACTCCGGCAAGGGCACCGGCGTTTCCGACATGATTGCGAGCTCCCTCTACAACGCGAGCGCTGCCACCGGCGTTATGGAGAAGAACCTCGACAAGCTCACCATCATCGTTTCCGTGGTGTTTGCGGTTTGCGTGGTCCTCTGCATGTTCTTCTTCCCGCAGGGCATCGTCGGCATCTAAGCCTGTCCGTTACGCAACAAACGGACTTGTCAGGGCCCTCGCGCTCTTGGGGACGTGTCGTTCCCGTGAGCGCGAGGGCTTTTTTATGTTTGCGAGAAACACGCTTGAAACAATATGCATCGGCGAGCGGTTTTATGAGATAACAATCGGCGTAATCGCAGGAATACTCCAGCGCACCAAAGAGTGTCCGGCGCGTTTACCGAAATAGTTTGCACGCATGCGCCAAAAATCGGGTACTGTTATACAGAACGTCAGCATCCTGAGCACAGTTCTGTGTCTTTGGGGTGAAGACGATGTAAGGGGCGTGCAAGGCGCACGCCTACATCTGAAGGAGGATTGCATGGCAGACTTCAACATGAATCGTCGCCAGTTCGTGGGCGGTGCCCTCGCGGCGAGCGCCCTCGCTGCTCTGGCGGGTTGCACCAACAACGGTGGCGGCGCCGGTTCCGGCTCCGCTTCCGCGGCTGCCCCCACGGTTGGTGACAACTACATGACCTACTATCTCTCTGAGCCTGCGTACATCGACCCGTACAACGCTCAGGAGAACCAGGGCACCTCGGTCGTCCGCGCCTGCTTCGACGGTCTGGTCACCTGGGACTGGAGCGTTAACGAGGCTGTGCCGGCCTGCGCCACCGAGCTCCCCACCGTCTCTGAGGACGGCCTCACCTACACCTTCAAGCTCCGCGAGGGCATGAAGTTCCACAACGGCGACCCCGTCGACGCCGAGTCCTTCAAGCGTGGCTGGCAGCGTCTCGCCGATTCCACCATGGCTTCGCCGTCCGAGATCGGCTATCACCTTGCGCCTGTTGCCGGCTACGCCGAGATGGCCGCTGGTGAGGCCGAGGAGATCTCCGGCCTCACCGTCGTGGATGACCTCACCTTCCAGGTGACCCTCACCGACCCCATGGCCGACTTCGTCGCCGTGTGCTGCCACCCGGGCCTCGTGCCCGTGCCGCAGGCCGCCATCGACGACCCGGCGTCCTTCCTCGAGAAGCCGATCGGCAACGGCCCCTTCATGATGGCCGAGCCCTGGCAGCACAACCAGTACATCCTGCTTGAGAAGTTCGCCGACTACTACGGCGAGGCTCCCAAGATCGACGGCGTGTACATGTCCATCCAGGCCGACCCCGACACCGCGTTCCGCGCGCTCGAGGCGGGCGACATCGACTTCGCTATGATCCCGGCCGGCAAGATCCAGGAGACCGTGGACGCCTACGGCCTTTCCGACGACGGCTTCACCGTCACCCCGGGCAAGCAGACCCTCACCGGTACCGAGCTCTCCACCTACTACCTCGTGGTGAACCTCGAGGACGAGGCGCTCTCCGACGTGAACGTCCGTCGCGCCATCTCCCTGGCCATCGACCGTCAGGCCATCGTCGACACCCTCTACGAGGGCTACCGTGAGCCGGCTAACTCCATCATGCCGCTCTCGATCGACGACAACGAGCAGAACATCTGGGAGTACTGCACCTACGACCCCGAGCGCGCCAAGCAGATCCTCACCGACGCTGGCTACGCCGAGGGCGACATCTCCGTCGAGCTCAACTACAACGGCGACGGCGGCCACGAGGAGCTCATGAGCGCCGTCCAGGCCAACCTCGAGGCCATCGGCATCACCGTCACTCAGGACACCACCGAGTGGGCTACCTACCTCGACAACCTCTCCGACGGCAACTACAAGCTTGCCCGTCTTGGTTGGACAGCTGACTACCCGACCATGGACAACTTCCTCTACCCGAACTTCTTCTCCACGGCCGACAACAACTACGGTGGTTACAACAACCCCGACGTCGACGCCGCGATGCTGGCTGCCCGCCAGATTCAGGACGAGGAGGAGCGCAAGAACGCCTACCGCGCCATCTGCCATCAGATCGGCGAGGACATGCCGGTCATCCCGATCGTGTTCTATGCGCACAACTACGTCGGTACCGAGCGTCTCGCCAGCTTCAATTACGACGCTCAGACCATCCCGCACTTCGAGACCGCTGAGCTTGCGTAAGGCGTGTTCCTGCGAGTGTGACGTCACCCGGTAGGGTGGCGAGGGGAGGGGCGCTGACTTTTCGGCGCCCCTCCTGTTTTGTGCACCGGCCAAATAAGGAAGGCCCATCCGGCAGCGGCGGTGCACGATATGCGTTATTTCGAGCATTTTCGCTATGGTACCGGCGTTTCCGGTATACTAGCGCTTTACGGTCATAAAGCGACTGAGTTGTATAAGCCAGACAAGGGAGGGTATCGCCGTGGTCAAGTATATTGCCAAGCGAATCCTGCAGTTCATCCCTGTCTTCCTCGGCGTGACGCTGATTCTCTTTATCATGCAGAACGTTGTGCCGGGCGATCCCATCAAGCTGATCGCCGGTGAAAGGAAGCTCGATCCCCAGGTGGAGCTGAACCTGCGCGCCACCCATGGGTTCATCGAAACGGATGCCGACGGCAAGATCATCTACGATGAGAACGGTGACACGATCGACACGCCGCTGTGGAAGCGTTACGTGGTCTATCTCACCAACCTGCTCCAGGGTGACCTGGGCACGTCGTATCAGCGCGGCACCGAGGTAACGGCAATTATCGCGCAGAAGTACCCCTATACGGTGCAGCTCGCGCTGGTCGCCATCGTGATCGAGGCGATTGTGGGCATCGGTGCCGGCATCATCTCGGCCATCAAGCGCTACTCGTTCTGGGACATCCTGGTCACGCTCGTGACGTCCCTTCTGGTCGCCATGCCTGCCTTCTGGTTCGGCATGCTGCTCCAGCTCATCTTTGGCATCTGGCTGAAGGACCTTACCGGCGGCGCCATCGCGCTGCCCATCTCCGGCGTTGCCGGCCCCATCTCCAAGTATCCCGCTTGGACCTACTACATCCTGCCCGCCTGCACGCTCGCTGCGGTTTCCACTGCCTACACCGCGCGCATCATGCGTTCGCAGCTGCTCGATGTTATGAATCAGGACTACATCCGCACCGCTAAGGCCAAGGGCCTCTCCAAGGGTGCGATCATTCGCAAACACGCGCTCAAGAACGCCCTCATCCCCGTCGTTACGTACGTGGGCATGGACTTTGGCGCGATGCTCGCCGGCGCCATCCTGACTGAGACGGTCTTCAGCTGGCCCGGCATCGGTCGTGAGACCTACATCGCGATCACGCAGCGCGACTGGCCCATCGTCATGGGCACGGTCACGGTGATCGTGTGCGTCGTCATGATCATCAACCTTATCGTCGACGTGAGCTACGCCTTCCTGGACCCGCGCATCCGCCTCGGCAGCTCCAAGAACGAGGGCTAGGGAGGAACGCACATGATTTACCCGTCACCGATTCAGAATATCGGTATGCAGGCCAAGGCTGAGTCCACTGTTGCCGCTAAGGCCAACGCCGGCGACAGCAGCGCCTCCCGCACCCTGTGGGGCGACGCCTTCGGCCGCCTGAAGAAGAACAAGCTCGCTATCATCGCGGCTGTGTGGATTATCTTCATCATTCTCGTCGCGCTCACCGCGGACCTCTGGGTCCCCCAGACGCTCGGCGATCCTACGGCCACGGCTGCGAACATGGCTGAGTCCTCGCGCCTTGCGCCCTCGCTCGAGCATCCCTTTGGCACCGACACCCTCGGCCGCGACGTGCTCTCCCGCGTCATCTACGGCGCGCGCATCTCGCTCACCGTCGGCGTGGTCGCCACGGGCATCTCGACTGTCCTCGGTCTTATCATGGGCGCTATCGCCGCGTACTACGGCGGCATCTGGGACACCATCATCATGCGCCTTGCCGACATCTTCCTGGCGTTCCCCTACACGCTCTTCGTCGTCGCGATGATCGCGGTCATCGGTAACGGCATCCAGAACGTGTTCATCGCCATCGGTATCCTCGGCTGGCCGTCTATCGCACGCGTCTTCCGCTCGGCGATCCTCTCGGTCAAGGAGAACGACTACGTCGACGCGGCCCGTGCCATGGGCGCCTCTGACGTCCGCATCGTGGCGCGCCACATCTTCCCCAACTCCGTCGCCTCCATCGTGGTCTACGCCACGATGAACATCGGTGGCGCCATCCTCACCGAGAGCGCGCTGTCGTTCCTCGGCATGGGCGTTGTGCCCCCCAACCCGTCGTGGGGCACCCTCATCCAGGACGGTCAGCAGTACCTGCAGACCGAGCCCTGGCTGATGATCCTGCCGGGTCTCGCGATCCTCTCCACGGTGCTCGCCTTCACCCTGCTCGGTGACGGCCTGCGCGACGCTCTCGACGTCAAGATGAAGGATGCATAATGGCTAAGCACGCTAAGAACTACGTTGACCTTAAGGAGCAGCCCATCCCCGAGGGGAGCCACCTGCTCGAGGTCGATAACCTCAAGATGTACTTCCACACCCAGGATGGCGTCGTGCACGCGGTCGACGGCGTGAGCTACACGCTCGACCGTGGCGAGACCCTGGGCGTCGTGGGCGAGTCGGGCTCCGGTAAGTCCGTCACGCACATGACCATCATGGGCCTCATCGAGATGCCTCCGGGCAAGATCGAGGGTGGCGACATCCGCTACCGTGGTCGCTCCATTCTGGAGATGACCGAGGAGGAGATGCAGCACGTCCGCGGCAACGACATCGCCATGATCTTCCAGGACCCCATGACGAGCCTGAACCCGGTCTACAAGATCGGCCGTCAGGTGGGCGAGGGCCTGCGCCTGCACCGTGGTTACTCCAAGCAGGAGGCGCTCAAGCGCGCCACCGAGCTTCTGGACCTCGTGGGTATCCCCGAGCCCGAGAAGCGCGTGAACGAGTACCCGCACCAGTTCTCCGGCGGTATGCGCCAGCGCGTTATGATCGCCATGGCGCTCGCCTGCGACCCGGACATCCTCATCGCCGACGAGCCCACCACGGCTCTTGACGTGACCATCCAGGCGCAGATCATCGAGCTCATGCAGAAGATGCAGGAGGAGAACGGCAACGCGATCATCATGATTACGCACGACCTCGGCGTCGTCGCCGATATGGCCGACAAGATCATGGTCATGTACGCCGGTCGCCCCGTGGAGTTCGGCACCGCCGAGGAGATCTTCTACGACCCGCGCCATCCCTACACCTGGGGCCTCATCCGTTCCATCCCCGATCACGGTATGGACGAAAAGAAGGAGCTCACGCCTATCGCCGGCAATCCGCCGTCGCTCGTGAACCTTCCCACCGGTTGCCCCTTTGCTCCGCGCTGCCCGTATGCGGTCGACATCTGCCACGAGAAGCTGCCCGAGCACATCACCACCGAGACGGGTCATTACTCGGCATGCCACTTTGCCGATGACCCCGCGTTCCTCAAGTTCGCTCCCGAGAACTCGCGTACCCGCGCCGACCTCGCCGCGCGCAAGGCCGCTGGCCAGGGTGCCTCGTCTGAGAAGAAGGAGGCGTAAATGGCTACGAAAGAGCCTCTGCTCAAGGTCGAGCACCTCTCTAAGGAGTTCCCCGCGGAGTCCGGCATGCTCATGAGCCGCTTCGCCAAGAAGGTCTCCGCCGTAAACGACGTGAGCTTTGAGATCTACCCGGGCGAGACGCTCGGTCTCGTTGGCGAGTCCGGCTGCGGCAAGTCCACCACCGGTCGCTCCATCATGCGCCTCACGCGTCCCACCGCTGGCCATGTCTATTTTGAGGGCCGCGATGTGGCGAAGATGAGCCACAAAGAGCTCAAGAGCCTCCGCCGCGAGATGCAGTTCATCTTCCAGGATCCGTACGCGTCGCTGAACCCGCGTATGACCATCGGCGAAATCATCTCCGAGCCGCTGCAGATCCACGGTGACGGCAGGACCGCGAGCGAGCGCAACAAGTACGTTCGCGAGCTTCTCGACGTGGTGGGCCTGAACCCCGAGCACATCAACCGCTACCCGCACGAGTTCTCCGGCGGTCAGCGTCAGCGCATCGGCATTGCCCGCGCCTTTGCCCTGCATCCCAAGCTCATCATCTGCGACGAGCCGGTCTCGGCACTCGACGTGTCGATCCAGGCCCAGGTGCTGAACCTGCTCAAGGACCTGCAGAAGCAGTTCGGTACGGCGTACCTCTTCATTGCGCACGACCTGTCGGTTGTCCAGCACATTTCCGACCGTGTCGCGGTCATGTACCTCGGCAAGATCGTCGAGCTCTCGGACTGGAAGACCCTCTACGCCGAGCCGCAGCACCCCTACACGCAGTCGCTGCTCTCTGCTGCCCCGATCCCCGATCCGGACATCCAGAAGAGCCGCAGCCGCATCATCCTCGCCGGCGATCCGCCGTCGCCGATCGATCCGCCGAGCGGTTGCCGCTTCCATACGCGCTGCCCGATCGCGCAGGGTGTCTGCTCCGAGCAGCAGCCCGAGTTCCGCGAGGTCGAGCCGGGTCACTTCTGCGCCTGCCACTTTGCGGCACCGTTCCCCATCAAGGAGTCGAGCATCGAGCTCTAGGCTTGGGAGAGGCCCCGTACGAAACCCTTCGGGCGTGGTCCTCGCCGCGGGGTGCGCTTCGCGCCCCGCGGCTGCGGGAAACGCCCTGCGGGTTTCGTGCGGGGCCTTTGCAAGATGGTCGCTCGTGCTTCGAGGGGCAACATAGTTGACTGAGGACCCTGCGGGGTCCTTTTTTGGTTGCCGTGGGGATTGCGCAGGGGATGGGCGCGTGCGGTGGACGTGCGCGGTAGGTTGCCGTATCGTCTAGGCAATCACGCAACTCTTATCCTCTAAAGGAGCTTGCATGGCTACAGTCTTCAACGCGTTGCCCCTTATAAGCAGGCGCGGCCTGATCGGCGCGACCTGTCTTCTCACCTCCGCTCTCATGGCGGGCTGCGCACAGGACGGCGCGCCCGCAGGTGATGCCGAGAATCTCGAGGGCATCCTCTCCGTCGGCATCCTGCGCCCGGTGTCCCTCGACCCGTTTGCGCTCGTGGGGACGTCCGCCGTGCAGGTCGCTTCGCAGATCTTCGAACCGCTCGTGCGGTTTGACTACACTACAGGTGAGCTTGTGGGGGCGGCGGCAGAGCGCTTCGACGTCTCGGAGGATGCGCGCATCTTCACGTTCCATCTTCGCGAGCGCGTGTTCCACGACGGTAGCGCGGTGACGGCGCGCGATTTCAAGCGCGCATGGGAGCGCTTCGTGAACCCCGCAAGCGCGGCTAGCGCCGAACTCGGCGCATCGCCCAATGCCTACCGTCTCGCGCTCGTCGAGGGCTACGATGCGCTTGCCGCAGGAGACGCGAGTGCGCTTTCTGGCATCAGCTGCCCCGATGAGCGCACGCTCGAGATCCATCTGGTCGAGCCCTATGCGGACTTTGCGTCCGTGCTCGCCCATCCCTCGCTGGCTGCCGTGCCAGCGTCCGCTGAGGAGGACGTTGCCGCGTTTGGCTCGAGCCCTATCGGCGCCGGCCCGTTTCGCATGGAGGGGTCGTGGGGCAAGAACTCCACGGCGGTCAGGCTCACGCGCTTTGACGGCTACACCGGCGATGCCCCCGTGCTCGCGGGTGCGCGTTTCCAGGTGTTCTCAGACACCGTGAGCGCCTATCAGGAGTTCCTGACCGGCTCGCTCGATATGGCGGCGTGTCCTGTCGATGAGCTCGAGGGTGCCATCGCCCGCTACTGTCGCGCGGTGGACGGCCTTACGGTGGGCCCCGGCGCCCATCTTGTGCAGGCGCCCGACCTTGCGACGAGCTACCTTGCCCTCAATGTCGCTGCGGCGCCCCTCGATAACGCCGACGTGCGCCGCGCGCTCTCGCTTGCCGTCGACCGCCAGGGCCTTGTGGGCCGCGTGTACCGCGATACGCATCTTGTGGCGGACGGTATCGTGCCGCCGTTTGTCTCGGGCTATCGAGATGCCGCATGGCCCTATACCGTGTGCGACCCCGCCCGCGCCCGCGAGCTGCTCGACGCTGCGTACCCCGCAAACGACGAGGGCGTGCGCGGCGAGCCCTTCAGCCTCATTTACACGGGCAGGGGAGGCAACGAGAACGTCATCGAGCAGATTGTGGAGGACCTCGCTGCCGTAGGCATCGAGTGCGAGCCCGAGGAGCTTGAGGAGCAGGTCTTTTACGAGCGCGTGCGTTCCGGGGACTATCAGATCGCGCGCCTGGACGTGGTGACGGAGCGCCCGGTTGCAGAAAGCGTGCTCTTCCCGCTGTTCCATTCCCGTTGCCGCGGCGGTTCGAATGTGAGCGGTTTTGCGAGCGAGGAGGTCGACAGCCTGATCGATCAGGCGCGCGCCGCTCGCGACGACATATCGCGCGAGGCGCTGCTCGCCGAGGCCGACACGCTCATAGGGGAGGAGGCGCCCGTCATTCCGCTTACCTATCCCATGCATGCCTTTGCCTGCACGGCCAAGGCAAACGGCCTTGTCATCGACCCTCAGGGCGTACCCCGCTTGGCGGAGATTCCCCCTGAGGAGTAGACGCGCGGCGGGGTGCCGGCGGACAGCCCTGCCGGTGACCCCGCGCCGTCGCAAACTTTTTCAAAATTCCCCCTTGCACTCACCCGGGGGTATGGGTATTATTCTTCTTGCTGCTTTTGTCGGAGTGGCGGAATTGGCAGACGCGCTAGCTTGAGGTGCTAGTGACCACATCTCGGTCATGCGGGTTCAAGTCCCGCCTCCGACACCATCGAATACACGAGCCTCTTCGGAGGCTTTTTTCTTACCGATTGGTTCTGTGCACGGTGGCGGCCGTTCGGGGTATACCGAGGACATCTGTCTTTGCACGCAGGGGAGGGGTAGCATGGCGAGCGACACGCACGAGGATCTGCCCAAGATCTCGCAGCTGGTCGAGCTAACAAGCGATGCGGTCGCCGTATGTGGTCTCGATGGCTCCATCGGCCATGTGAACCAGCGCTTTTGCGAGCTCTCCGGCAAGAACCGCCGGACTCTTGTGGGGTCCGACATCAAGGACCTCCTGTTCTCCGATGCGTTCGAGCGCGCGCAAGACCATCATCTGCCCTTTCCGCTCAAAGGCGAGCCGACCACGCTCAGGCTCAAGCTCAACGACGGGTCCTTCATTCCCGTCGAGGTCCGCGCGACCTCGCCCTCGGCACGCTCCAGTGATATCCGCCGCAAGATCGCCCGCCGTCTCGCACCGCGCGAGCGCGTGCTTGTGGTGGTGCGCAGCCTCGCCGAGCAGTATGCGCGCGACCGCCAGATGCGCCGCGTCCTCTCGGAGCTCCAGACGGCCAATAAGCGCCTTTCGGGTACGCTTTCGGTCATCATGGCCACCGTGGGCGCTGAGGACCTCTCAGGGCTTCTCGATTCGGTTCTGAATAAGCTCGTCGACGCGCTCGACGCAGACGGCTCGACCATGTACTTCGCCGAGAACGGCGGCTTCAAGCTCCGCGGCATCTCGCAGAGTCTCACGTGCTCCTTCGTGCCCGAGTTCATCCCCTTAGGCGCGGGAATCCCCACCTACGTGCTGCGCGAGGCCCGTGCCTGCCGCATCTCGGTTGTGCCGGCGGAGGAGGGGATGGCCTCGAGCGGCGTCTTCTACGACATCGACCACCGCGAGACGCGCCCCCTGCGCGTGCAGGACGTGCCGCCCTTCAAGACACTCATCGCCGTGCCGGTCTTCTTTGGCCGCCAGATCATGGGCGTCATGGAGCTCGGCTGGGGCCGCCCGTGCCGTCCGCGCGACTACGATGTCAACGTGCTCGAGGTGATCTGCGACTACCTCTCCATCGAGCTCGTGAGCCTCATCACGAGCATGCGCTCACGCCGCTCGGCCGAGCTCACGCGCTCGCTCAACAACGTGCGCGACACCGTCTTCACCCTGGAGGGCGACCGCACGAGCGCCTGGGCAGAGATTTCCGCCGAGGTGCGGCGCGTTCTTTCTTGCCATATCTGCCCGGTCATCTTCGATGCGGAGCGCGGGTGCTATGTGCTCGATTACGAGGGCGGCAGCCAGGTGGCGCTTCCCGGCGGCCCCGAGTGGCTCGGCGGGGGGAGTACCGCGCCGGCAGCCAAGGTGAGCCCCGTGGTGAGCGACTACTTCGCCGCAGGGGCCCCGGAGGAGGACGGGCTCGAGTTCGCGCGCGTCGCGCGTATCGACCGGCTCTCCCATGCGGGGGAGTGGCTGCTTGCGCACGGGTTGCCCAACCAGGGCGTCTTTATCGAGTTCGCGCCGGACGGCACCGTCGCCGACGTTGGTGAGGCACCGGATGCCGGTGCGCTCACGCTCGCAGCGCCCGGGTCCGCCCCTGCCATGGCCCCGCTCGTCCTGCTTCTGCGCGACGGGACCCAGGAACCCATCGACGATGTGGAGTACGACTACCTCGTGCGCCTCACGCACGAGTTCGAGCTCATCTTCCGCCGTGAGGAGCAGAAGAGCGAGGACCGCCATATCGCGCAGGCCCTCCAGAGCGGTATGCAGAGCTCACTCGGCGTCGTGCCGGGCATCACCACAGACGCGCTCTACTCCTCCGCCACGCGCCAGGCGCTCGTGGGCGGCGACTTCTACACCCTCATCCGCCTGCCCGACGACCGCGCCGTCATGATTCTGGGCGATGTGTCGGGCAAGGGCGTCGAGGCAGCCTCCATGTCGGCCCTCGTCAAGACCGCGCTCACGGCTTACGCGTGGGAGGGGGCGAGCCCGGTGCACATGGTGCGCTCGCTCAACAGCATGCTCATGAGCTTCTCGCGCGTGGAGACCTTCGCCACGATGTTCGTCGCCAAGATCGACTTGCGCTACCGCAGCGCCCTCTACTGCTCGGCGGGACATCCCCCTTCGATGCTCGTGCGCAGCCATACCCTGGGCGCGGAGGGGCAGACCGGCACCCAGGCGACCGAGGTCGAGCTCCTGAGCACGCAGTCGGGCGTGGTGGGGGCCTTCGAGGGCATGGCCTTCCGCAGCGGGTCGTTCCGTTTCGATACGGGCGACGTGCTCTTCATGTATACCGACGGGGCCATCGAGGCGCGCAACGCCGCGGGCGAGTTCTTTGGCGAGCAGCGTCTACGCGACGTGGTGATCTCCTCGGTGGGGCAGGGGGTCGGGGGTCTCTGCCAGCGCGTTCTCGGCGAGCTCGATGCCTTTACCGACTCCGCGCTTGAGGACGACATCGCGATGGTTGCCCTGCGCTTCGACTGATGCCGCATCGCCTGATCCGCGCCGCCTACGCCATCCGGCACCTCCGTTTGGCGGTACGGGTGATTAAGCGGCACGGTGGGCGGGAACCATGAGCGTATGCGTGAATGGATGGACATAGCCGTTTTGGCGCCCGTGAGCGATATCGATATCGCAACGGTGCCCGGTCTTCGCAGCGAGGTGGATTCCCTTATCGCCGCGGGGACCAGACGCATCCTGCTCAACTGCGAAAACGTAACCTTCATCGATTCAACCGGGCTTGCATTCCTGCTCTCCCGTGCGCGGCGGCTCATGCAGGAGGGCGGCATGCTCTCACTCGTGAACGTCTCCGCCGAGGTGTCGCGCTTTCTCCAGATCGCCCGCCTCATCAGCGTGCTGCACGTGACGGCGCGCGATCGCCCGCCCGTGCCCGTGCTTTCCCCGGGGACGCTCCCGGTGTGGAGCCGCAGCATCTCGGTCGCGGAGGGTATCGAGCACCTCGGCCTGTACCGGCACCGTGTGGTGGAGCTGTTGGAGACGCTGCCTTTGGGGCGCGACGCGGTGTACGACACGGCGCTTGCGGCTGGGGAGGCGCTCGGCAACGCATACGACCACGCGGGCGCCACCGGCTGTGTGCTCAACGTGCGCGCCTACGAGGACCGGGTTGTCATCGAGGTATGCGATTGCGGCGGCGGTTTTGAGATCGCGCCCGACGAGGACGTTGCCGAGTCCGAGGAGCGCGGCCGCGGCATCAAACTCATGAGGATGCTTGTCGATAGCGCCGAGGTCAAACGTCGTACGGACGTGCAGGGTACCATGGTCCGCCTCATCAAGCTGTTCTCGCCCGCCGCATAACCGGCGACGCGTGCCACCCCCGTGAGGCTCAAGTCGATTATGAGCGTATTCGCGGACACTCCCCGCCGACACGTCAGTCTAGCGAAGCGATTATCTGGGCAAATCGTGTATGTTTCGCATCCGTGTGCGGTGTGAAACCCGGTGCACCTCAGCTTTACGCTCATAAACGACTTGAGCTTGGGATGTTGTGGTCCGGTGGTCGGGGCGGTAACGAAAAGGGCACCGTTGCCGGTGCCCTTACGATGCAATGGAGGCGACGCCCAGATTCGAACTGGGGGTAAAGGCTTTGCAGGCCTCTGCCTTACCACTTGGCCACGTCGCCGATGAAAAAGGCCGAATGTATTCATCCGGCCCTTTACATGCGATGGAGCGGACAACGGGGCTCGAACCCGCGACCCCAACCTTGGCAAGGT
>CAUGVQ010000046.1 GCA_959602875.1 uncultured Collinsella sp.
CTATGATCGGCCTCAAGGACGCCGGCATCATCGTTGCGAACGAGTCCACCATGGTCGCCCTTGGTGACGTGCAGTCCGGCGCCTTCATCGTCGGTGTCGTCTCCATCGTTCTTTCGGTCGTGCTGTACTCGATGAACGTCAAGGGTGCGCTTCTCTGGGGCATCATCGTTGCCGCTATCGTCGGTATCCCTCTGGGCGTCACGCCGATTCCGACCGCTGTTGTCGCTCCGCTTGACTTCAGCACCTTCGGCGCCCCCATGCAGGCGAGCGCTTCCGGCGCCATGGGCCTTATCGAGGCCATCACCACGCCCACGCTTCTGCTCTTCGCCTTCTCGCTCATGATGAGCGACTTCTTCGACACCATGGGCACCGCCATGGCCGTCGCTAAGCAGGGTGAGTTCCTGACTGATGACGGCAAGGTTGAGGACATCCGTCCGATTCTTATCGTCGACTCCATCGCTGCTGCGGTGGGCGGTTTCTTCGGCGCATCGTCGATCACCACCTTCGTCGAGTCCTCTTCGGGTGCTGCTGACGGCGGCCGCTCGGGCCTCACCTCCATCGTTACGGGCATCCTCTTCTTGCTCGCTGCGTTCCTTTCGCCTGTCATCAGCTGCATTCCCTCCGCTGCCACCTGCGGCGCGCTGGTCTTTGTCGGCTTCCTGATGATGAGCGACGTCGTCGACATCGACTGGTCCAACATCCTTGAGGGCTTCCCGACGTTCATGATCATCGCGGGTATCCCGTTCACCTACTCGATTTCCAACGGTATCGGTCTCGGCTTCATCACCTACGTTATCGTTGCCATCGTTACCGGCAAGGTGAAGCAGATCCGTCCGCTCATGTGGGTCGCCGCTGCGGCGTTCCTGCTGTACTTCCTGCTTCTCTAATACGCTCTGCGCTGTCTGGGCAGTTAGGAACGAATAACGGGCCGATCGCCATGTGCGGTCGGCCCGTTTCGTTATTTGGGTACATTGCTATCATGTCTGGTGACAAAGATTCGATTATCTTCTGAGATTAAGGCGGTTGATTATGAGCGAGCGTACCTTCGATGTTGCGATTCTCGGTGGCGGTCCTGCGGGCTATTCCGCAGCGATATATGCGGCTCGCTCGGGGCTTTCGGCTGCCGTCTTTGAACAGGGTATGCCCGGAGGCCAAATTACCACTACCGATGTGATTGAGAACTATCCCGGATTCACTTCCATATCTGGTGCCGAACTCGGCGATAAGTTCCGCGAGCACGCCGAGGCTGCGGGAGCCGAAACCGTGTACGCGATGGTTGACTCTGTCGAACGCACGCCCTCTGGAGCATATCAGCTTACGTCCGGCTCAGAGAGCTATGAGTCCCCGACGCTCATCTTGGCTACGGGTGCAGTCCCTCGCACCGCTGGCTTTGTTGGTGAGGACACCTTCCGTGGCAGAGGCATCTCGTACTGCGCAACCTGCGACGGCATGTTCTATCGCGGCAAGAAGGTGTTTGTGATCGGGGGCGGCAATGCCGCCTGCGAGGAGGCCCTGTTCCTCTCGCAGATTGCCTCCGAGGTCGTCATGGTTGTCAGGCGCGATCAGTTTCGCGCGCCGCAAGGCGTCGTTGACAAGCTGCTTGAGCAGCCGAATGTTAGCGTTGCCTATTCCCGCTCAATCACCGCGGTATCCGGTGGCACCTTTATTTCCCAAGTAACGTTTCGCAATAACGAGACGGATGAGGAATACACCGAGGAATTTGAAGAGGGGAGCATCGGTATCTTTGTATTCGCCGGTACGATGCCCGTTGTGGAGCTGTTCTCTGACCTCGTCGAGATTGCCGACGATGAGGGAGTCGTTACCGATGAGGGGATGGCCACGAAGACGCCGGGGCTGTTTGCGGCCGGTGACGTTCGGTCCAAGCGTCTCCGTCAGGTAATCACTGCTGCCGCAGACGGAGCTATCGCCGCAACATCTGCCTACCATTACCTTCGAGGATAATAGTTAGGTAGCTAACTGACATCGCATGATAAGAGTGCGGCAACAAGCATCCGAGAGATTTTTCTCAAGTATTGTTATGCATGCAATAAAACTTGCGTCGAGTACTAGTAATGTCGTAGCCAGTCATCCAGGCGCCAAGATGTTCCTCGATCGACTATCACGATCGATTGCCAAACGATTGATTCATATCGTTTGTTGCGATTGACAATGCAATCCCGAACAGTCCGGAGTCGTGTGTACGTGTATGTTGAGCTAAACGGGATTTGCTAGACAAGGATGGTGACGTTAGATGATTCGAGTGCGCGCGGATTTGCCTGTACGAGGCTAAAGAGTTGATACTTGTAGACGGAGTATGGGTCTGAGAGCGTGGTATTTCAGCAAATTAGCGTTGAGTTTCCGATTTAGGATGTCTTCTTAGCTAAAGTCAGATCAATTACGCTTTGCAGTCACGATAATATATCTTATGTAAAGTTGATTTGTAAAAGGAAAGGGAGGGCGTAAACCCTCCCTTTCTCGTGAGTCGATAACGCTTCGCGTGCGACGTTACTTCCAGTCGTATCCGATGATGATTCCCTTGGACTCGGCGTAGTACGAGCAGAGACCACCGCAGGGCATGATCATGATTTCGGCCTCGGGCCATTTGGCGATGATGGCAGCGGCGATTTCCTGGCAGCCTGCTTCATTATCGACATGGTCCATGCATACAAGACCTCCCTTGTAGCCATCGGACTCCATCGATTGAATGACCTTGGCAATCATTTTCTTCTGTCCGCGCGTGGGTGCCACGATCTTGATGGTGCCCTCTTCTGAGGCGCAGCCAAGTACACGGATGTTCAGCTTGTTGGCCAGAATTCCGGCCATCTTGGGCATGCGGCCCGACTTGGTGAGATTCTCGTAGCTGCTAAGCGAGAAAAGGACGGTGGAGTTTTGCTCAATGCCGTCGATATAGGCGCAAGCCTCTTCAAACGTCGCATCGGGATGGATAGTTAGGTACCTATCTAATAGAATGACGAGCATCTCAAGTTTGCCACCGGCTGCGCGCGAGTTGACGAGATGGATGCGATGCCCGCCCTCCTCCTGCACGAGGTCGCGCGCCATGGACGCCGCCTCAAAGCTGCCGGAAAGGTTGGCCGAGATGGTAATGGCGATGACGTTCTCCGCACTCCGGAAAAGCTCTGCCCACTCCCCTGCACTGGGGCAGGCGCTTGAGCTGGCGCTCTTCTCTTCGGCTACGCGACGGTTCAGTTCGGCAACATCGAGATTGGCATCATCGGCATACTCGGTGCCACCGACGTTGATCTTGAGTGGCGCGTATGCGTAGAGCGTATCCGGATCCTGAGGTGTGTAGTCCCTAAGATTGCAGCTCGAATCTGCGATGATCGCCCAGCTCATGACAATCCTTTCGTATCGCCCCAACAGCGAGTGTGAGTTTCCTTAGCTACAGTATAGCTAGTTTTCCATACTAGGTATGCTAGTATCCTAATAGAGCAAAAGATTTCGAGTGTTGGGAGCGTCAGATATGCAGCATCCTCGGGTTATCCCCATGTCCGATGACTCCGGCAGCATCTCGCGAGAGGACATTGCGCCTACGGTCCTGCCGGATGACTTCGTGCGCTCGCCTATGTCGCAGCGGATTCTCTCCTTCCACTTTCCCCGCTACAACGAGCTACCTTCTGTCGAGCTCTATCGAGAGCAGGTCATCGCTCTTGTGGAGAACGTTTTCGAGCCTTTGAACGAATGCTCGGAAGGCCCGTGGCTCACTCCGTCCATGGTGAACAACTATGTGAAGGCGCATCTTTTGAGTTCCCCTCAAAAGAAGCTCTACGGACGCGAGCAGATTGCTCGCCTTCTCGTCATCTGCGTGTTCAAGCAGGTGCTGTCCATCTCGGCCATCTCGGATCTCTTCCGTATCCAGAAGATGACCTATATGACCGATGTCGCTTACGACTATGTAGCAACCGAGCTTGAACGCGCCCTCAGGCACTTTTTCTCCATCGGGGGCGATGATGAATGGGCCGACACCGCTTCGCGCGTCACGCGGGAGTCCCTGCTCGTTCGAAGTGCTGTTCTTGCTTTCGCTGCCAAGGCTCATCTTGTGGGCTATCTTGATTTTCTTGGGTACGATGAGGCTTCCACCCACTGATTACATGCTGTCATGCGACATGGACTGAATGCAATGCGCCCCTGGAGCGATTGTGCTCCAGGGGCGCATGGAATAGCTGAAATTCCTATTTGGATCTAGAGCTGTCCGCCGCCTAGGAAGGTGCCGTACCAGCCGATGTTGCCGTAACCGGCTACCTGACCGGGGCGCGTAGCGCCAAACACCTGGCCGTTGCCCACGTAGAAGGCAACATGACCGGGGAAGAAGACGACGTCGCCGTACTGGAGCTGGCTCACGCTCGTGGTGAAACGTCCAGCGTTGTTACGGAAATACGTATACTGACCGCCTGAGGTGCGCGGCAGCGTGATGCCGATCTTCTGGTAGGCGTAGTAGACGAGACCGGAGCAGTCAAAGCCGCCCTCTGCGAGGCTCTCGCCGCCGCTGACATAGGGCTGGCCAGCCATTTGGAGGGCATAGCCAACGGGAGTCGAGACCGTAGCGGTGCCACCGCCCGTAGAGGGAGTCTCGGGTTCGGGCTCCGGTTCGGGCTCCGGTTCAGGCGCAGGGGTTGGTGTGTTGTTCTGGCTGCCGCCGCCAGAGGGCTGGTTCTGGTTCTGATTGTCACCCTGGTTGTTAGTGCTCTGGTTGCCATTCCCCTGGTTGTTGTTGCCAGAAGTAGAGCCGCCGTTGTTGGAGGTGCTCTGGTTACCGGTGACGGGGACCTGGGAGGCACCGTTGGAGGCGTCCTGGGCAGACTGCATGCCGGCCGCGAGGTTCTCATCCTCCTTGGCCTCGGCCTCAATCTGGGCCTGAACCTCAGCGGAAAGCGAATCGACCACCGCCGCCGCGCGTGCCTGGTTTTCGGCCTGTGCGTCTACCTTCGCCTGGGTGTCGGAGAGCGCCTGCTGCTGCTCGGTCTGCTGCTGTTGAAGCTGGACCTGGAGCTCCTTGACGGACTCGATAGCGTTGGTCTGAGCGTCGTTGACCTTGCTCACGTAGAAGACGCGCGAAATGAGGTCCGTGAAGTCCTGCGAGCTGAGAAGGATGTCAATGAGGCTGACGCTCCCCTTCTTATAGTCGGAGGACACGTTGTTGGAGAGAAGTGCCTGGGCGGACTCAAGCTCGGTCTGCGTATCGGCAATCTGGGACGCCGTCTCCTCGAGCTGAGCGCCCGCCTGCTGGAGCTCGGTCTGGAGCGCCTGGTACTCGGCACCGATCTCGGCAAGCTGGGCCTTGGCGGCATCAAGCTCGGACTGAGGATCGGCGTAGGCGCTCACCGGCTGCAGGGTGATATAGGGGGCGGCGCCGGAAAGACCGAGGACGCCGGCAAGGGTAAGGGCGGAAATACAACGCACGGCACGACGGGTACGTGGTTGGAAGGTCATGAAGAAAACCCCCGAAGGTACGATGATAGTGTTACAGGGCCTTAACAAGTATAGAGGCAGGCCCCGTGCTTGTCATAGGGCCTGCCTCTATTGTGAAAAACCTTCAAAACGATGAGGGTTCCGCGCAGCTTTTCTTAAGTTCTCTAACGGGACTTCACAAGCGAGAAAATATCGAAATCGCCGAGTTCGGCAAGCGTCTTGCGAGGGTTCAGGAACTCGAGCTCGAGGATGCAGCCAAAGCCGGCAACGGAGGCGCCGGCCTTCTCGACGAGCTTTGCGGCGGCGCAGATGGTGCCACCGGTAGCGATGAGGTCGTCCACGAGCAGCACCTTGTCACCGGGCTCGAGCGCATCGGCATGAATCTCGATCGTATCGGTGCCGTATTCGAGCTCATAAGTCTCGGAGATCGTCTTGCGCGGGAGCTTGCCGGGCTTGCGTGCGGGGATGAAGCCGGCGCCGAGAGCGATGGCCACGGGGGCGCCCACGAGGAAGCCGCGCGCCTCGGGACCGACGACCTTGGTGATGCCCTGACCCTGGAAATGGCCGGCAATCGCGTCGATGGCGGCCTTCAGGACATCGGCGTTGGCAAAGAGCGGTGTGATATCCCTAAAGATGACGCCGGGCTCCGGGTAATCGGGAATGGACGGAATGTACGCATCAAAATCAAGGTCGGTCATGGATCCCCCTCATTTGTCTAAGGCCTGGTCTTGCGACGGGAGGTCTTCTTCTCGGTTCTTACGGACGTGGCCTCAAGGCCGGGCAGCGGCAGAGGCTGAACCTCGGGCTCACGAGCCCTTGCGTTGTCGGCGGAGGAGGTGCTCTCCCCTAGCGTCTCAGTGGCGCGTGCCGAGGCCGGTGAAACTTCTTCTGAAGAGGCCTCGGTCACCTCGCGCGCGCGTTTTGCCTCGGTCTGCTCGATCTGCTCGTCAATAGCATCGATATCCGCATCCTCGACGATAGCGTTCAGCGACTCGAAGACACGGTTCTTGAGGAGCGACGTGCGCACGCCGTCGGTGAGGTCGTGCAGCTTCTTGAAGGCGCGCTCGATCTTGACGTTGCGGTCGCCCTCGGAGGTGTCCATGCCGAGCATACCGGTAAGAACCTGCTCGAACATGGTTGACTCACGGTTGGCGGCAACGACGTACTGGCGGAGGTTCCTCGGCTCGATATGGAAGCGCGAGAGCTCGGACGCGTAGCGGATGATGTCGAAGTCGCGACCGTCGATGAGCTCACGGTTCTTGGGGCTCCGCACGATCTTGATGAGGTCGTTCTCGGCGAGCTGGCGCAAAAACGAGATCTTGACTCCCAAAAGGTCGGGAACGTCCTCGATGGGATGGAGCTTCTGCTGCGTCTCCTTGGGCTCCGTCTTGAGCGGCACATCAGATAGAAGTCCCACCTCGTAGGCCAGCGTGGAGAGGTCCGAGGCGTTGTCGAGGCGCTGCTTGATGACGTTCAGCGGCATGTAACGCGTCTTCTGAAGGTGCAGAATGACCTCGAGCCGGTCCACGTCCTCCTTGGAGTACTGACGGTAGCCCTTAGGCGTGCGATGCGGCGTGATGAGACCCTCGTCCTCAAGAAAGCGAATCTTGGAGTTGGAGAGGTCCGGGTAGGAGCTTCGCAGATAATTGACGACCTGGCCGATGCTCAGGTAGCTGCGCTCGGCCAAATTAATCACCCGTTTCGATGCGCTCCGGCTTGGTCTCGTGGAAGATCAGCGTGAAGGTGCCGATCTGAACAGACGAACCGTCATGCAAAGGGGCCGAGTTAACGATGGCCCCATCGACCCATGTGCCGTTAAGCGAGCCGAGGTCCTTGATGACCATACCGGCGGGATCGGGGACGATCTTGGCGTGCGCGCGCGAGACGGTCATATCGTTCAAGAAGATGGAATTCGCCGGGTCGCGACCGATGGTGGTCTCGCCCTCGTCGAGCTCAAAGGTGTTGCCGGTCTGCGGCCCTTTGATGATGGTGAGCACGGGATGAGAGAGCGACACGCTCTTCATAAGGTCCGGTGCCGTGGCATCGTCGGTGGGCATACGGAAAACGCGGGTCTGGTCGACGTTGTTGTTTGCGCCGCCCTGGACATCCGGTGTGAATGACATGGTTACTCCTATCGTCTGCGCCGTGCGCAATCGTGGTTCAATTCATTCTACCCCACCCTGCCCGGGATGGGTTTAAGCTACACGATGAATCAAGAAGCGAACGTTATGATTCGACGATATCGGGGTTGAGGAAGTCCTCTTCCTCGTCCTCCGGATGAAGCTGGGCCTGACGGATGGCGCGGTAGCCCTTAGCCGTGTAGACCACGGCGGTGATGAGAGAGAAGACCACGCCGAGATAGACAAGGTAGATGCCAAAGGGCTGGACGGTTCCGTCGAGTCCGGGGAGGATGGCGCCAAGCGAGGGGAAGAGCGCGGGCCCCTGGATAACGGGAAGGCCGAGCAGCATGAATGAGAAGCCGGTCATAAGGAGCGCCGTTGCCGTCTTGCCGGTGTAGACGACGTCGATAGGGCGCTTGTGGTAATGGCGGACAACGGCGTTGCCACAAGCGAGGTAGGCATCGCGTACGATGATGGCGACGCAGATCCACACGGGGAGCTCGGCGCGCCACACAAGACCGAGGACGCCGGTGAAGAGCAGCGCCCGATCGACGACAGGGTCGAGCATTTTGCCGAGCCAGCTGACAGTGTGCGTCATGCGCGCAATCTGGCCGTCGAGCCAGTCGGTGGACGCCGCGACCGCATAGATCACCAAGGCGACGTAGCGGTTGAAATCGGTCACGAAGAGGTATAGGAATACGATCGTGAGAACGAGGCGCAGAAACGTGATGAAGTTGGAGATGGTGAAAATCTGGTTAGACGGATACTCCGAGGTGCCGATTAGCTCCTTCTTTATGCGTCTTCTCAGGCCCACGGGACTCCCCCACCGTTTACGAACAACTAGAAGGCATGATACCCAAGGGAATCAGTCTCATGCCGTGTAGATACGAAAAGGGCATCGGTTTTGCCGATGCCCTGAAGTTTCTGGTCGGGACGACTGGATTCGAACCAGCGACCCCTTGACCCCCAGTCAAGTGCGCTACCAAGCTGCGCCACGTCCCGAAACAACTGCTCTCTCAAGCAGCAAAAGATACTTTACTCAACTCATGGCTCGAACGCAAGGGGAAATTTGGTTAATCTTGCGAGCGACCATGAATTTGAGCGGCACGGTGCCAGATCTCGCAGGCAAGCTCTGCCTTGCTGAGGGTCGGAAGCTCCTCTGCACCGTTTGCGGTGACCCACCAGGCTTTATTGGTGTCAGTCCCAAAGCCGGAGTCGTCGCGCGTGACATCGTTGGCAACAATGGCGTCGCACCCTTTGGATGAGAGCTTGCCCTGTGCATGATCGAGAAGGTCGTTGGTCTCGGCGGCAAAGCCGATGACCGTGCGCCCCCCTTTCTTGCGCGAGATGGTGCCGAGGATATCGGTCGTCTCGACGAGCTCTATGACATCAAGACCGCCGTCCGCTTTCTTGATCTTTCGGCTGGCGACGCTGCGGGGGCGGTAGTCGGCGACTGCGGCGGCGCAGACGATGATGTCGGCCGTCTCACCCTCGCGCTCGGTTGCCTCGAGCATCTCGGTAGCAGTCTCCACGCGTCGCACCTGTACACCGGCGGGAACCTCAACGGAGCTGGGACCAAGTACGAGCGTGACGGAGCGCGCGCCGAGCTTGAGGGCGGCCTCGGCAAGTGCCGCGCCCATCTTGCCGGAGGAGCGGTTGCCGATAAAGCGCACCGGATCGATGGGTTCGAAGGTGGGGCCGGCGGTGATGAGGACCGACGTGTTGGCAAGCGTGGTGTCGGGCTCGAGCGCGGCGAGCGTAGCGGCGACGATATCCTCAGGGTCGGCAAGGCGCCCGGTATCGACATCGCCGCAGGCGAGGTAGCCCGAGCCTGGACCCACAATCGTCACACCGCGACGACGGAGCGTCTCGACGTTCTCGCGCGTTGCGTCGGCACGCCACATGCCCGCGTTCATGGCGGGTGCCACAAGTAAGGGCTTTTCGGTCGCGAGCAGCGTGGTGGACATGAGGTCGTCGGCGATGCCGTGTGCCATCTTGGCGATGACATTAGCCGTAGCGGGCGCCACCAGCACGAGGTCCGGCTCCTGCGCGAGCGAGATGTGATGGATGGGGTCGGTTGGGTCGTCAAAGAGGTCGATAGCGACCTTCTCGTGCGTGAGCGCGCGGAAGGTGGTCGGTCCCACAAACTGCGTGGCGTGCTCGGTCATGAGGACCTTGACGCGGATGCCCTGCTTCTGGAGCAGGCGTACAATCTCGCAGGACTTGTAGGCGGCAATGCAGCCCGTGACGCAGATAAGAACGGTCTTCTGGGCGTCTCGCTCCCCCATATCACGCCTCCGTATCCTGGATGAGGATGCGCCCGCAATAGGGGCAGGTTGCGATGGCGCCCTTGCGGGAAAGGTCCTCCACGGATGCCTCGGTGAGCGTCATGCGGCATGCCGAGGGAACGTTACCGGCGAGGGTCTCCACGGCGATGCCCTTATGGGTGCGGCGGGACTCCTCGTATGCGGCGAGCATGTCAGCGCCAAGCGAGGCGGCGAGATGGTCGCGATTGCGGGCCTGCTCGTCGATCTTTGTCTGGAGCTCGGTTGCGACCGCCTTGGTCTTCTGGGCATCTGCCAGAAGCGACTTTTCAAACTTGTCGACGTAGGTGTTGAGTTTCTCGGCCTTCTCTGTAATGCCTGCGAGCTCGCGCTTCTTATCGGTCAAGGTGAAGGCGATCTTGTCGAGCTTCTTGGCAAGATCGGAGAGCTCGATCTCGAGCTTCTGCACCTCACGGTAGTCCTTCAGACGTTGCGCGTCCTCCTGGGCGAGTGTCACCTCGTCCTCGGTCTTTACCTGGTCGTCCTCGAGGTCGGCAATCTCGGCCTCGAGGTCGCAGCACACGCCCTTAATATGGTCGCGCTGGGAGATGAGCTTGCGGTAGGCAGCGCGCTTCTGAGCGAGCTCGCGCAGCTCGGGCAGGTCTGCGAGCGTCTTCTTATCGCGCTCGAGGGCAAGATCGAGCTCCTGCAACTCGAGCAGGATCTGTGCGTCCGTCATAGGTTCTCTCCTTCTCCCCATGAGCGCCATTGACGACGCTCGGGCAACTTGATTACGTTATGTGGATCGATGCCGGCTTCTAGGACGGCGTTCATGAGAACGTCGGCGAAGGGAAGCTCGGATGCGTCGTGGCCAAGCAACTCGACGCTCACGCCACGAGCGGCTAGATCCTGGCATACATGGTAGCCCGCCTCACCGCAGATGATGGCGCTCGCACCCGCTTCGAGGGCAAGCTCTCCATAATCTCCGAGCGAGCCGCCCATGACCGCGATGCGTCGATGCTCGCACTCACCGCCGTCCCAAAGGCGCGGGACGGTGTCAAAAGCGGCCGCGGCGCGGGAGGCAAGTTCCTCTAAGTCGCAAGGCTCGATGTCGATGAGCGCGCCGAGGCCGGTGGCCTCAGGGTCGGCGGGGTGCTCGAGGGATGCGATGACCGTACCACCCATGCGCTCGCCGAGGGTTCGTCGTGCCGCGAGGGAGCGGTCGAGATTGGTATGGAGTGAGATGATCGCCACGCCGTGCTCGATGGCGGCCCATACGGCGGCAGATGCCTGGGGTGTGACCTCGCCCGGCGTAGGGTTGAAGCTATCGGGAGCGGAGATATAGACCGGGTGGTGGGCCACCAGCACGTCCGCCCCCGCCTCCGCCGCGCTCAGAACGTTTTGATGCGTGGCGTCGAGGGCGCAGGCCACGCGCTGGACGGTGCGCGTGCGGTCGCCGACGGAAAGTCCAATATGGTCCCACGGCTCGGCATCCGTGGCGGGAAAAGCGGCTAAGAGCGCTCGCTCAAGGTCTCCCACTTGCATATGCGTGCCTTTCTGATCGGTCGACTAGATTTGCGAGAGCAGGGTGCTTGCAAAACGGTCGAGGTCCGAGGGGTCGACGCGGTCGTCGAAGGAGATGCGCAGCGCCCCGTGGGCCTCCCTTTCGGGAACTCCCATAGCGCGGAGCACATGGCTCGTTGCCGTGTTGCCGCTCGAGCAGGCAGAGCCGGCGGCAACGGCAAATCCTGCGGCGTCGAGCGCGAGGATGAGATCGTTGGAGTCGGCGTCCTCGATCACGACCGAAACGATACCAGGCAGGCGGTCGACCGCACGGTCGTCTACCATGGAGGGTTTCACGCGCGGTAAGGTCGTAAGCTCGCGATACAGGTGCTCTGAGAGGGCGTGTAGGCGTTGGCGTTGCTCTGCAACCGTAGGCGCGAGGGCGCGCGCGACGGCAGCAAATGCCATGATCTGGCGCACGTCCTGGGTGCCTGCGCGTCGACCGGCCTCCTGCCCGCCGCCAAAAATCCGCGGGCGCAGGGGCGTGCGCGAGGCAAGGTACAGGGCGCCCGTGGAGACGGGACCGCCGACCTTGTGCGCAGCGATGGAAAGGGCGTCTACGCCGAGCTCCTCAACCGTAAAGGGGATGTGCAGGTAAGCCTGGATGGCGTCAGTGTGCATGTAGGAGCCGCTCGCATGAGCGATGCGGGTGAGCTCGCCTATGGGTTGGACGACGCCGGTCTCGTTGTTGGCGAGCATGATGGAGGTGAGGGCGACATCCTCCCCCATCGCCTCCGCAAGGGCCGCGGGTTCGATGAAGCCTTGGCGGTTGGGGGCGATGACGTCGACGGTGAAGCCTGCCGCGCGAAGAGCTGGCAGGTTGTCGAGGATGGCGTCGTGCTCGATCGCCGAGGTTATGACACGCGTCCGCCGACGGTCGCGCTCGCGGGCGGCTTCGGCGATACCGGCAAGGGCGAGCTCGTCCGCCTCGGTGCCGCCGCCCGTGAAGATAATCTCGTGGGGCCGAACGCGCCGACCGAGCGAGCGCGCGATGTCCCCACGTGCTCTCTCAAGAGCCGCTGCCGCGCGGCGCCCCAGCGAGTGGAGCGCATTGGGGTTGGCGCCGGCAAAGCCGGATGTGTCGTAGTCCGCCTCAGCGGCAAGCGCCTCGGCGCGCAGGGGCGCCGAGGCGGCGATGTCGAGGTTTACGATATGCCGTTGCGAATCGTGTGGCATGGTGGCGCTATTCGCGATTGCCAGCAAGGACGCCCTCGCCCATACGGCGAAGCTCGTCGACCATGGAAGCAGGGTCCTCCGCCCCAAAGACAGCCGAACCGGCAACAAGCAGGTTCGCTCCCGCCGCCACGACGCGCTCGATCGTCTTGGGCGAGATGCCGCCGTCGACCTCGATCAGAGGCGACACGCCGTGCGCGCGGCAAAGCGCGGTGAGCGTTTCGAGCTTGGCAATGGTGCCCTCGATAAAGGACTGGCCGCTGAAGCCGGGGTTTACGCTCATGAGCATGACCACATCGACGTCGTCGATGATGTTCTCGAGCATGCAGACGGGCGTGGAGGGGTTGAGGACCACGCCGGCGCGCACACCGCGGCTCTTGATGTGCTCGATCACGCGATTAAGGTGCGAGGCGGTCTCGTAGTGGACCGTGATGAGGTCGGCGCCGGCATCGATGTACCAGTCGATGGTCTCATCGGGGTTGGTGATCATCAGGTGCACATCGAGCGGCAGGTCGGTCATGCCCTTGCAGGCGCGGACCATCTCCGGGCCAAAGGTGAGGTTGGGCGTGAAGTGCCCGTCCATCACGTCGATGTGCACGTAGTCGGCGTTCTTGATGCTGTCGAGGCTGCTCGCGAGGTGCCCGAGGTTCACGGAGAGAATCGACGGGGCGATCTGGATGCGGTCGGTCATGTACTAGTCCCTTTCGGAGGAGGTGATGCCGTAGAACTCTTCGGTTGGGAATCGGTCGGTGAGGGTGTTCAGCGCCTCAGCGATGCTCATCCCGTGGTAGAGCGCCTGTTCGAGAACGAAGGTGAGGGGCGCGTCGACGCCGAGGGAACGTGCGAGCTCGGAGGTGCTCTTCGCGGCGGCAGCGCCCTCGACGATCATGTGTGTACGCGCCTGGTAGTCCTCGAGGCTCTCGCCGTGTGCGAAGGCGACGCCAAAGGAGCGGTTGCGCGAGTGGGGCGAGGTACAGGTAGCCACGAGGTCGCCCATGCCGGCAAGGCCCATGCAGGTCATGGGGTCGCCGCCGCGCGCGTAGACGATGCGGCTGATCTCGGCCAGGCCGCGCGTCATGATGAGAGCGAGCGTGTTGTCCCCCAGACCCACGCCGGCGGCGATACCGCAGACGATAGCGATGACGTTCTTCACGGCGGCGCAGGTCTCGACACCGATCATATCGCTCGAGGTGTAGATACGAAACGCGGGTGAGATGAGGAGCGCCTTGAAGAACTCGGCCACGTCGGCGTCGGGCGAGGCCACGACGGCGGCAGAGAGGCTACCCTTGCAGATCTCTTCGGCATGGTTAGGGCCGGAGAGCGCGGCGACGCGCTCGGGGTGGCCGATCTCCTCGGCAACGACCTCGCTCATGAGCTTGCCGGTGTGCTCCTCGATGCCCTTGGTGAGGCAGAGCACGGGCGTATCTGTATCAATGTAGGGCGCCGCCCCGCGCACGGTCGCGCGGATGAAGGGCGAGGGCACGACGACGATGATGCCGTCGGCGCCTGTGAGTGCCTCCTCGTAGCTCCCGCTTGCCGAGACGTTGTCGGGCAGGCGGTAGTCAGAGAGGTAGAGCGGGTTTATGTGCTGCTCGTTGATACCTGTGGTGGATGCCGCGTCAAACGACCAGAGCATTACCTTGTCAGCATGGGCGGCGGCCACGCCTGCGATGGCGGTGCCCCAGGAACCCGCGCCGATAACCGTGATCTTCATGCTAAAACCTCGCTAACGCTTGCTCGAACCAAAGGAGAGCTTGGACTCCGTTCCCTTGCGGAGGCGGTCGATGTTTGCCCGGTGCGCCCATACGACCGTCCAGCCCAAAAGCGCCCAGAGCGCAAGCGCCGGGACGGGGATGCCGGGAATGGCGATAGAGACCGTAACGGGCACGAGGGCGGCAGTCACGATGGAGCCCACCGAGACGTACTTGGTGATGGCCACGAGCACGATGAAGATGGCGAGATGCACGACGGCGAGCGGCCAGAAGAAGCCGAAGAGAATCCCCACGCCGGTGGCGATACCCTTGCCGCCGTGGAACTTCAGGTAGGGCGAGAAGATGTGCCCGTAGAGCGCGGCGAGGGCGACGAGCGCAGTGAAGACCGCGTCCAAGGGCTCCCCCACACCGAGCGCGGGGAGTACGAGGTCGCGGTAGACCATGACGCAGACCATGCCCTTGAGCAGGTCAAAGGCGAGCGTGAGTGCCGCAACCTTGGGACCGCCGACGCGCAGGGCGTTGGTGGTGCCGATGTTTCCCGAGCCCTCCTTTTGGATGTCCTTATGGCTCATCGCCTGGACAAGGATCTTGCCAAAGGGGATGCCGCAGATGAAGTAGGACGCGGCCATGACCGCGATGGTGACGATGTAGGGCATCACGGCTACTCACCCGCCTTGTCGGCAGAGGCCTTGGAGCGGAAGCGCAGGCGGATGGGCGTGCCCTTGAGGTCGAACTTCTCACGCATGCGGTTCTCGATGTAGCGGGCGTAGGTGTCGTTCACAAGGTCCGGGTGGTTCACAAAGAAGGTGAAGGCGGGCGGCTCGGTGCCGGTCTGCGTCACGTAGTGCATGCGCAGGCGGCGCTTGCCGTCGACGACGGTGTGACCGAACTCGCGCAGGTCGGTGAGGAACTGGTTGAGCTTGGCTGTGGTGAGCTTCTGGGCGCGACGCTCGGCCGCGGCGTCAACCATGTTCCAGATCTTCTCGACAGAACGGCCAGTGAGCGCCGAGATGCGCAGGATCTCCGCCCACGGCGCCATGGTGAGACGGCGGTCGACGGTCTCCATGACCTGCTCGCGGGCGCGGTCATCGGTAAGAAGGTCCCACTTGTTAAGCAGGACCACGAGTGCGCAGCCGCGCTCGATGGCGAGGTTGGCGACCTTCTGGTCCTGCTCGGTGACGCCCACCGATGAGTCGACGACGAGCAGCGCCACATCGGCGCGGTCGA
>CAUGVQ010000047.1 GCA_959602875.1 uncultured Collinsella sp.
ATTCCTCGCTGCTCAAACAGTCCTCGCGCTGCGCGCTGCGGAACTCGCGACGAGGAATGGCGGGCGCCGCCGCGCAGGTTTGTCACAAGCATAGGGAACCATCATGAACAAAAAGCAAATCAAATGGCGTAACCGCATTCTCGTTGCCATCGCCCTCTTCTTCACCGTCATGATCGCCGAGAAGACGGGGGCGCTCGCCGCTCTCTTTGGCGAGGCAGAGGTCTATGCCGCCTTCGTACTCTACTTTGTGGCGTTTCTCATCGCCGGTCACGACGTCCTCGCTAAGGCGTGGAACAACATCCGGCGCGGGGACCCCTTTGACGAGGCCTTCCTTATGACGGTGGCGACCATCGGCGCCTTTGCGACGATCCTCTTCCCCGAGACGGAGCCGCAGTCCGCCGAGGGCTGCGCAGTCATGCTCTTCTACCAGGTGGGCGAGCTTTTCCAGAGCTATGCCGTGGGCAAGAGCCGCAAGTCCATCGCCGATATGATGGATATCGCGCCCGATTACGCCAACATCGAGCAAGATGGCGAGCTCGTGGAGGTCGATCCCGACGAGGTCGCCGTGGGCGACGTCATCGTCGTGAAACCCGGCGAGCGCGTACCTATCGACGGCGTTGTCGTAGAGGGCACGAGCCAGCTCGACACCGCTGCCCTTACGGGCGAATCCGTGCCGCGCCACGTGGAGATAGGCGCAGACGTCATCTCGGGCTGCATCAACATGACGGGGCTTCTGCACGTCAAGACCACCAAGCCCTTCGGCGAGTCGACCGTGTCGCGCATCCTGGAGCTCGTGGAGAACGCAAGCGAGAAGAAGGCCAAGACCGAGAACTTCATCACCCGCTTCGCCCGCGTCTACACCCCCATCGTCACCATCTCCGCCGTGGTGCTCGCCATCGTACCGCCGCTCCTTGGGCTCGGCCCCTGGACCGACTGGGTACTCCGCGGCCTCACCTTCCTCGTGGTCTCCTGCCCCTGCGCACTCGTTATCTCGGTCCCGCTCAGCTTCTTCGGCGGCATCGGCGCCGCATCGCGCGAGGGCATCCTCGTCAAGGGCTCCAACTACCTCGAGCTCCTCTCTCACGTGGATACCGTGGTCTTTGACAAGACGGGCACGCTCACCTCGGGCACGTTCAACGTGGTTGCCGTGCATCCTGAGGCGGGCATTGACCCGGAGTACGTGCTCTCCATGGCCGCGCATGCCGAGGCGTTCTCGGACCACCCCATCGCCGTCTCCGTCCGCGCCGCCTACACGGGAGAGATCGACCAGGCGCGCATCGCCGAGGCGCACGAGGAGTCCGGACACGGCGTCTCTGCCCGTGTGAACGAGCACGTCGTGGTGGTGGGCAACGACAAGCTCATGCGCGCCCACGGCGCGAGTGCTCCCGACTGCGAGCTCACCGGCACCATCTTGCACGTGCTTGTCGACGACGCGTACGTGGGGCACATCGTCATCGCCGATGTGGTGAAAGACGACGCTGCCCAGACCATCAGCGCGCTCCATGCGGCGGGCGTCAAGCGCTGCGTCATGCTCACCGGCGACCGCGAGGATGTGGCGCGCGCCGTGGCCGAGAAGCTCAACATCGACGAGTTCCATGCCCAGCTTCTGCCCGAGGACAAGGTCGCCCAGGTGGAGCGCCTGCTTGCCACCGAGCCCGAAGGCGGCAAGCTCGCCTTTGTGGGCGACGGAATCAACGACGCGCCCGTGCTCATGCGCGCCGACGTCGGCATCGCCATGGGCGCGATGGGATCGGATGCCGCCATCGAGGCGGCCGACGTGGTCCTCATGGACGACAAACCGTCCAAAATCGCCAAGGCCATGCGCATCGCGCGCCGCACCATGGCGATCGTGTGGCAGAACATCGTCTTTGCCATTGGCGTCAAGGTCCTCATCCTCGTGCTTGCTGCCTTCGGCCTTGCCAACATGTGGCTCGCCGTCTTTGGCGATGTGGGCGTGGCGATGATCGCAATCCTGAACGCCATGCGCTGC
This sequence comes from uncultured Collinsella sp., assembly GCA_959602875.1. GTDB lineage: Bacteria > Actinomycetota > Coriobacteriia > Coriobacteriales > Coriobacteriaceae > Coprousia. The sequence continues at coordinate 1,991 of CAUGVQ010000047.1, forward strand.
CTGCATATCGAAAAATAGCTCGTTCCCAAGGAGGGCGGGAGGCCCTTCCCCTTGCGCTCAGCTCTGCGAGAAATCGCGCAACGGGAAGGGCCTCCCGCCCTCATGTGCCCAGCATCTTTTCTATCGGTAAGGAGCAGTCTTACGGCAGCTTGCAAACGTCAATCCATGCGATGGGATGCGCGTAGCGCTCGAGCTCCTCGAGCGTGAGACCGATGGCGCTGTTGGCGCTACCGCAGGCCGGGTAGACCGTGTCAAAGCGGCGCAGGCTCTCGTCGAGGTACACGTCGCAGCCGTCGTTCACGGCAAAGGGGCACACCCCGCCCACGGCGTGGCCGATGAGCGGCTCCGCCTCAGCTGCCGAGAGCATCTTGGCCTTGGTATGGAACTGCGCCTTGTACTTGGGGTTGTCGATGCGCGCGTCGCCGGCGGCCACAATGAGGGCAACGCGCTCCCCCACATGAAACGAGAGCGTCTTGGCGATGCGTTCGGGCTCACAGCCCACGGCTGCCGCCGCTAGCTCCACCGTGGCGCTCGAGGTCTCAAACTCTAAGATGCGATCCGCTATCCCCTGCTCGGCAAAGTAGGCCCTCACACGCTCGATTGCCATAGCAACCCCTTTCTCAACCAAATCTATCCGTTAGCAGATATAGCAGAACCCACGTGCCCGCGCGTGCGATAATCGGGTACGTAAGCAATCGGTTACCGAGAGGCACCCGGCAACCGCAGGGTCCGCACAGAAGGAGACACGCCTTATGGCCATCAGCTACGACGCATCGCGCGTTACCGTCGTCGACCACCCGCTCGTCCAACACAAGCTCACCATCATGCGTGACAAGAACACGGGTACCAAGCAGTTCCGCGAGCTCGTGCGCGAGCTGGCCCTCTTTGAGGGTTACGAGGTCACGCGCGACTTCCCGCTCGCCGACCGTGAGGTCGAGACCCCCATCTGCCGCACGGTGGGCAAGGAGATCTCGGGCCGTAAGGTCGCGATCGTCCCCATCCTGCGTGCCGGCCTCGGCATGGTCGACGGCATGCTCGACCTCATCCCGTCCGCCCGCGTGGGCCACATCGGCATGGAGCGCGACGAGACCACGCACGAGCCGCGCGAGTACTACTTCAAGGTCCCGCATGACATCAACGAGCGCACCTCGATCATCGTCGACCCCATGCTCGCCACGGGTGGATCTGCCATCGACGCCATTCATGCCCTCAAGGCCCGCGGCGCGCGCGACCTCAAGCTCGCCGTCCTCATCGCCGCGCCCGAGGGACTCGCCGCGGTGCTTGCCGACGACCCCGATATCCACATCTACACCTGCGCCATCGACGAGTGCCTGAACGAGAACGCCTACATCGTGCCCGGCCTCGGCGACGCGGGCGACCGCATCTTCGGCACCCTCTAAGCGCTCAGTCACCGCGAAACGCACGGCGGGCGGCGCATCTACTGACAGGAGCAACCATGAAGCAGCTCATTCTCATTCGCCACGGTAAGCCCGAGCCCACCGGCACCGGCAAGCCCGACGCCCTGCGCGAGCTCACGCCCGCCGGCCGCGCCGCGCTCGCCGCGTCGACCGGCTTTGAGGCCACGTTTACCGAGCTTCTCGCCGATGCCGAAGGGGCGGGCCTCGACCTCGCGCCCGAGGGTCAGGCCATCGCCCTGTGGACGAGCCCGGCCGTGCGCGCGCACCAGACCGCCGACGAGGCCCGCGCCGCGCTCGAGCGCCTCGGCCGCGGTGTCAGCGCCCCCGTTGAGCACACCTCGCTCTGGGAGCAGGACGACGCCGCGTTTCTCGCCGAGCTCGCCCAGGCGCAGGCGACAAGCATCGTCGCCTGCGGGCACATCCCCTTTATGAACCGCATCTGCACCTGGCTCACGGGCGACGAGGTCGCCTTCACGCCAGGTGCAGCGGCCCTCATCGTCCTTCCTGACGAGGTGGCCGAGGGCGCTGCGGCCCTCATCTCCTTTATCGACGGTCCCGCTGTCTAGCTACACGCCGTAGGCAAGGTGCGCGTCGTCGATCACCTCAAGCGTCTGCGCGAGGTAACGGCGCGCCCACCAGCGCGCGGCGGGCAGATTCTGGTCGAGGTAATTCCCGCACTCCTCGGGCGCCGCGCCCGGGATGTCGCCCTCAAAATCCGCCACGAACGCAAAGAGTCCGCGTACGAGCGGCAATACCTCACGGGAGGTCACCTCGCCAAAAACCACGAGGTAAAACCCCGTGCGACACCCCATGGGACCAAAGTAGACCACGCGCGATGCCCATGCGGGGTCGTTCCGCACATAGGTGGCGCCCAAGTGCTCGATGGTATGCACCTCGGCGGTGTTCATCACCGGCTCCCGATTGGGAGCGACAAGGCGGATGTCAAAGGTCGTTACCACGGCACCCGTCGCGGGATCACGGTCGATGCGCGACACGTAGAGGCCCGGCTCGAGGGTCAGATGATCGACGGTAAAGCTCGCAATCTTCTCCATAGGACACCTTTCTTGCTCCATATGCTTCTCACCCTGCTATGATACCGGTTTACCGAGCGCTCGCACGCTGCCGCCGCGCCGGCATGGGGGAATCAAAGGGGATGGACGAGGCTTGATGGGAGCTGGCGAGAAGCGCGCTCACGCGCCGCGCATTGCGCTGTTTGACAACCTTAAAGGGATTTTGATCGTACTGGTCGTCTTTGGCCATATCGTCATACCTGTCCAAAACGACACCCCGTCTTTGAGCTTTCTCTTTGACATCATCTACCTCTTCCACATGCCGCTTTTTGTGTTTCTCTCGGGCCTCTTCGCCAAAGGAGCCTGGCGAGACGGGCGTCTCAACGTGAACCGCATCATCTCGTTTGCCGTGCTTGGCGTCGTGTTCCAAGCAGCACTTGTTCTCATCAACGGCATGGCAATCACCCCGTGGCGCCTCATCCGCTTCACCTCGGCACCCTGGTATATCGTCGCCATGGCGTGGTGGTACCTCGCCACGCCTGTGCTCTCGCACCTGGGCGCCGTGCGCGGCATGGCGGCGTCACTTGGCGTGGCACTCGCCTTTGGCTGCATCGACCTTTCCAACGGCGTGCTCGCGCTCGGGCGCGCCGCAGCGTTTCTCCCCTGCTTTGCCGCCGGCTACTACTTGAAGCCGCAAACAGTCGAGCGTCTGAGCCACAGGCGCGAGCTTTGGGCGGCAGTCGTCATCGCCGCTGCGTTTGTGCTCGCACGCGTGCTCGACGAGCGCGCCTTCAGCTGGTTCTTCCCCATGGTCTATGGCGACAATCCCTACTCGCACCTCACAGGGGGGGGTCTTGCCGCCATCCTCACGGGCGCCGCCGCCAAGCTCTTTGCCCTCGGCGCTGCCCTCGTCTGCTCGCTCGCCGTCCTCAGGCTCGCCCCCAAGAACACATCTGCCCTTACCACCCTCGGCAGGCGCTCGCTACAGATTTATGTCCTCCACCGTATCTTCTGCGCCTGGCTCAGGTACCACACGCCCCTCTACGATACGGCGCTCGTTACCGATCCTGTCTTTGGCGTCATCATCGCGCTCGCCCTCACGGCGCTCACCACCGCTCTCTGCGCGCTCCCCATCTTCGAGCGCCCCTTCGCTCGCATGCTCGCCATCCGGTGGCTCCCCGGCAAACGCTGAGCAGACGCGCGCCCTCCATGCGCTCCCGCTTCTTGAGTCTCAATGGATTATCTAAAAGCAGAGAGCAGCCACAGGGTCGCTCGGCTACACTTACCCTCGGCCTTTTGACCGACTCCGCGCGCCCAAGCGGCGCGCTCCACCTATCTAAGGGGTATCCAATGGACGCGCTGTTCTACGACTTCATCAACCAGTTCGGCTACTTCGCCGTGGGCGCCCTCATCTTCATCGAGAACGTCTTCCCGCCCATCCCAAGCGAGGTCATCCTGCCGCTCTCGGGCTTTTTCACCACCACGACCGATATGGTGCTGCCGCTTGTGATCGCGTCCGCCACGGCGGGCTCGGTGCTCGGCGCCTACATCCTCTACGGCATTGGCTACGTGCTCTCGCGCGAGCGCCTCATGCGCTTCTTTGAGACGCGCCCCATGCGCCTGCTTGGCTTCAAGGGCACCGACATCGCAAGCGCCGTCGACTGGTTTGACCGCAAGGGCCAGGCGACCGTGCTCATCTGCCGCTGCATCCCCGTCGTGCGCAGCCTCATCTCCATTCCCGCCGGCACCGCCCGCATGAATCCCGTCAAGTTCACGCTGTTCACGCTCGTGGGCTCCGCCGTGTGGAACACCATCCTCTGCTCGCTTGGCGCCGCCGCCGGCAGCGCTTGGATGCAGGTCTCCGAGCAGGCCGCGTGGATCTCTGACATCGTGAAGTACGTGATCATCGCACTCATTGTCATCGTCGCGATCTTCTGGATCGTGAAGCGCATCATCCCCAACCTCAAGAAGAACGCCTAATCCCGACCGAGCTCAATCGAGCATAATGCAGCCGGGCATGCGGGCACACGTTACAGCAGCCCCAGCCGCTCGCACGCCTTCCAGATGCCGTCGTCGTCCACGTCGGTCGTGACAAGTGAGGCGCGGTCCTTAACAACGTCCCAAGCGTTTCCCATCGCCACGCTCGTCCCTACCGCATCAAACATGCTGAGGTCGTTCTCGCCGTCGCCAAAGGCGACCGCCTCCTCGGGAGAGAGCCCGTAGCGCTCGAGCGTCGCCGCAACGCCAAAGGCCTTACCGCCTTCGCGGGGTACCACGTCGCAGAACAGGTCGGTCCAACGCGTGGCCGCAACGGAGGTGGTGCGGTCCAAAAACACGCGCTCCTCCCCCGTCCCCACAAACGCGCAGAACTGGTAGACCGGCGCATCGAAGGCTCGGTCGATGTCGTCGGGCTCGTACACGAGATTCGCCTGCTTGGCGGTCGCCTCCACGCGGGGCGTGAGCGCGTTCACAAAAGAGCGCTCGCGCTGGAGGACGAGCACGTCGTAGAGGCCGTCTTTCACCTGGCCCACGATGGTGTGCACGTCCGCCTTGTCGATGGGCAGGCTCCGGTAGACGCCCCCGCCGTCGTAGCAGAGCTGGCCGTTCAGCGTGACGTAAGCGTCAAAGCCCTCCTGCAGCTCGCGGGGCAGCTGATAGGTAGGCCGGCCCGACGAGATGACGGTCTTGATGCCCCGGGCGCGTAGGCGCTTGAGCGCCTCAACCGTCGAGGCGGGCATGGTATGGGTCGTAAAACTCAGCAGCGTGCCATCGATATCAAAAAACGCAGCTTTGATCATGGGGATTCCCTTCATGCGGCGCGGCGGCGCCCGCGCGCCCTGCCGCTTGTTACGCGAGCTCAAGTGTACCATGCACGCAAGCGCCCGCGCGGGCGCTCTGCGTTCGCGCGCGTGATAGGATAGTCCCTACCGCAACGGAAAGGACCTTTGATGGCGATCTTACTGGGCTGCGACGGCCTGTCTCTTGACTACCCCACCAAGCAGGTGTTTCGCGATGTCACCCTCGGTGTTTCGGAGGGCGACCGCATAGGCATCGTCGGCAAGAACGGTGACGGCAAGTCGACGCTGCTCGCGCTGCTCGCCGGCACGGTCGAGCCCGATGCCGGCCGCGTCACGCACCGGCGCGACGTGCGCGTGGGCCTTCTGGGCCAGCGTGATGCGCTCGATGCCGCCGACACGGTCCATCATGCCGTTGTGGGAGATGCTCCGGAATACGAGTGGGCCGCATCGCCCCGTGTGCGCTCGATCCTAGACGGCCTCATCTCCGATGTGTCCTGGGAGGCCCGCGTGGGCGAGCTCTCGGGCGGTCAGCGCCGTCGCGTCGACCTCGCACGCCTGCTTATTGGCGACTGGGACGTCCTCATGCTCGACGAGCCCACAAACCACCTCGACATCCGCACCATCAACTGGCTCGCCGGGCATCTCAAGACGCGCTGGCAGCCAGGCGCCGGCGCGCTCCTTCTGGTCACACACGATCGCTGGTTTCTCGACGAGGTGGCCGAATCCATGTGGGAGGTCCACGACCAGCGGGTGGAACCGTTTGAGGGCGGCTACTCCGCCTATATCCTGCAGCGCGTGGAGCGTGACCGCTTGGCCGCCGTCGCCGAGGAGCGGCGCCGCAACATGGCGCGCAAGGAGCTCGCATGGCTCAGCCGTGGGGCGCAGGCGCGCTCGACCAAGCCCAAATTCCGCGTCGAGGCGGCGCGCGAGCTCATTGCCGACGTGCCCCCGCTGCGCGACGAACTCGAGCTCAAGCGCCTCGCGGTGGCGCGCCTCGGCAAGCAGGTCATCGATGTGATCGATGTCACCGCCGGCTATCCCGATGCCTCGGCAGACACCCCGGCGGGAGCCGCGGCCACTTCGGGGACGCCCGTGCTTACCGACGTCACCTGGCTCATCGGCGCGGGCGACCGCTTTGGCCTCCTTGGCGAGAACGGCGCGGGCAAGTCGACCCTGATCGACGTCATCCAGGGCAAGCTCGCTCCCCTCGCAGGCCGCGTGAAGATTGGGCAAACGGTGCGCTTTGGCGTGCTCTCGCAGCAGCTCGACGAGCTCGCCCCCTACCTCGACAGCACCATCCGCGAAGTGCTCTCGACCTACAAGCGCACCTACGTTATCGACGGCAAGGAGACGAGCCCCGAGAAGCTCCTCGAGCGCCTGGGCTTCACCACGCAGCAGCTCTGGAGCCGCATCGGCGACCTCTCCGGTGGACAGCGCCGCCGCCTCATGCTTCTGCTCACCATCCTCTCGGAGCCCAACGTCCTCATCCTGGACGAGCCCGGCAACGACCTCGACACCGACATGCTCGCCATCGTGGAGGATCTGCTTGATGGGTGGCCGGGTACCCTCATTCTCGTCACGCACGACCGCTACCTCATGGAGCGCGTGACCGACCAGCAATATGCCATCATCGACGGACACCTGCGCCATGTGCCGGGCGGTGTCGACGATTACCTGCGGCTCGTGGAGGGTAGCCGCGCGCCGCGCCATGCTGCCGATGCCGCCGCTGGGGCCCCGTCATCTGCGGAAACCTCGCACAAGCAGGCGGAGACCGCCGGCCTGACCAACGCGGAGCGCCAACGGCTGCGCAAGGAGGCCGCATCGCTCGAGCGGCGCATCGATACAGCGCGCAAGCGTGCCGAGGAGCTCGAGCACGCCATGACTACTATCGACCCCACCGACTACCAGGCACTCCAGGACCAGCAGGCCAAGATCAACGAGGCCCGCGAGGCGGTTGACGACCTCGAAACCCAATGGCTCGAGGTCTCCGAGCAGCTCGAAAGCTGACTTTTTCATCTGGATCGAAAAAAGCGGGCGACCCGCGTGATACGGATCGCCCGCTTGGAAGGAAACGTGCTCGCAGCAGCACAGGAAAAGGTGTGCCGGCCGGGTAAACGCAGGTAAACGCGGCTGCAACGCAGGCTACGAGAACATACCGGTCAGGTAGTCGTTCAGGCGCTTGTCGTTGGGACGCTGGAAAATCTGGTCGGTCTCGCCGTACTCGACCATGTCGCCCATATAGAAGAACGCCGTGCGGTTGGACACGCGGGAGGCCTGCTCCATGTTGTGCGTCACGATAACGATGGCGCGGTTCTCCACGATGGAGAGCATGAGGTCCTCGATAGCAAGCGTCGAGATGGGGTCGAGCGCCGAGCAGGGCTCGTCAAAAAGAATCACGTCCGGACGCATGGCGAGCGTGCGGGCGATGCACAGGCGCTGCTGCTGACCACCGGAAAGCGCGAAGGCGCTCTCGTCCAGCTTGTCCTTCACCTCGTCCCAGAGCGCCGCGCCGCGCAGGCTCTCCTCCACCAGCTCGTCCAGAGCGTCCTTGTCGCGCAGGCCGTGGCGCTTGGGCGCGAAGGTGATGTTCTCGCGGATGGACTTGTGGAACGGATTCGGCTGCTGGAACACCATGCCGATTGACTTGCGAAGCTCGTAGAGATTCTCGGTCGAGGTATTGATGTTGTGGTCGCGGTAGATGATCTCGCCCGTGACGCGACAGCCACGGATCTCGCGGTTCATGAGGTTGAGCGAGCGCAGAAACGTCGACTTGCCACAACCGGACGGGCCGATGAGGGCCGTGATCTCGCCGGTGTGGAACTTAAGCGAGGTGTCGTGCAGGGCGTGGTTGTCGCCGTAGTAGACGTTCACGTCATGGGTCTCGAGCATGACCTCGTTGGAGATCGCCCGGCCCGTCACGCGCGGCGTGCGCTCGCTTGTCTCAACGTTCGCAAGGAACTCTTCGGTGGTGTTACTCATTCGGCGGTCATCCTTTTCGCGAGGGCCTTGCCGGCGATACGGGAAAGCACGTTGAACAAAAGCACGCAGATCATGAGGACCGCGGCGGTACCCCAGACGATGTGCTGGGCCTCGGGCGAGCCCTCGCCGTAGATCTTGTAGATGTGGACTGCGAGCGACTCGCCGGGGCGGAAGATGTTCCAGGCGCACGTGGGGCTCGCAAAGTTGAGCGAGAGGAAGTTCAGGCGCGCGGGGCTCGACATGCCGGAGGTGAAGAGCAAAGCCGCCGCCTCGCCGAACACGCGACCGGCGGAGAGCACCACGCCCGTGACGATAGCGGGCATAGCGGCCGGGATGAGGACGTGAAGGGTCGTCTCCCAGCGCGTAAGGCCCATCGCCAGGCACGCGTCGCGCTGGCTCGAGGGAACGTCCTCGAGCGCTTGCGTGATGACGCGGGTCAGGATCGGGATGTTGAACATCGTGAGCGCGATGGCGCCCGAGATGAGCGAGTAGCCCCACCCAAAGTTCACCGAGAACATGAGGAAGCCGAACATGCCCACGACGATCGACGGCAGGCTCGAGAGCGTCTCGATGGCCGTAGAGGCGATCTTGGTGACCGGCCCGTCGGGCGCGTACTCCACGAGGAACACTGCGCCAAACAGCGAGATGGGAAGCGAGATGATGAGCGTCAGAATCAGCAGGTAGAACGAGTCGAACAGCTGATAGGCAATGCCGCCCTCGGTACCGTTGGAGCGCGAGGCCTCGGTAAGGAAGCCAGGCTGGAAGATCATGCCGATACCCTGGAAGAGGATGTAGACAACCATGGCCACGACGATCAGCATGACGATGGCGACAATCGCCGCGAGGATGCCCGTCGCGAGCTTGTCGTTGCGCATGGAGCGGCGGATGCGGCCCTCCTGCTCGGGCGCATGCGCGCCGGAGGTTGCCGTGGTGACAGACGTTGCGTTAGCCACGAGCCTTCGCCCCCTTTGCACCGATAAGGTGAATGATCATGATGAAGATGAGCGACATGCCCATAAGGAGCAGGCCGAGCGTCCAGAGAGCATCGTTTTGCACGGAGCCCGTTGCATAAACCGCCATAGAGGTCGTGAGCGTGGTGGTGATGGTGGACGCGGAGTCGAGCAAACTCGTCGGCATGGTCTCCACGCCGCCGATGACCATGCGCACGGCGAGCGTCTCGCCAAAGGCGCGCGTCATGCCGAGGATGACTGCGGTCATGAGCGAGGGCGTAGCGCTTTTGAGCACCACGTGCCAGATGGTCTGCCAGCGGGTGTAGCCGAGCGCGAGCGAGCCCTCGCGGTAGCTCTGCGGCACAGCGCGCAAAGCGTCGATGGAGAGCGTGGTGATGGTCGGCAAGATCATGAGCGCAAGCACAATGGAGCCGGGGAGGATGCCGAGGCCGAGCTCGACGTTGAAGATCACACGCACCGCACGCACGATCACATGGAAGCCGATGAGGCCGAAGACGACCGAAGGAATGCCCACGAGAAGCTCGATGAGTGGCTGGAAGTACTTCTGGCCAAACTTGGGCGAGATCTCGACCACGTAGATGGCGGCGCCGATGGCGATCGGCACGGCAATGACGGTCGAGAAGATCGTGACCGCAAACGAGGTGACAATGAGCGGCAGGGCACCGGTGAAGGGAAGACCGGTCTCCTCGTTGGTCATCGCGAGGTTCCAGCGCGTGCTGGTGAAGAACTCTGCGATGGAAACGCCGTCCTTGAAGAAGGTGGAGAGGCCGCGCTGCGCAACCATGAAGATAAGCGCCACAACGACAAGTGTCACGAGCGCAACGCAGGCGCCCGTGACACTCAAGCCGACCTTCTCAAGGTTGCGTTTTGGCATTTGCTTTGCCATGGCGCACCTTTCGAACAGTTGTTACGTACAGGCGTAAGTCTCGGCGAAGTTCGATTACTTCTCGGTGACGTTGCCCTCGGCGTCCTTGACGACGGTCATCTGGGACACGGGGATGAAGCCCTGCTCCTCAACGAGCGAGCCCTGGACATCGTCGGAGAGCATGTACTCGAGGAAGGCCTTGGTGACTTCGTCGGCGTCCTCCTGGCAGTACATGTGCTCGGTCGCCCAGATGGGGAACGAGTTGTCGGTGACGTTCTCGGAGGTGGGCTCGACACCGCCGACCTTGATGGCCTTGAACTTGGTCTCGTCGAAGTGCGAGAAGTCGAGGTAGGAGATGGCGTTGTCGGTGCTGCCGAGCTGGGTCTGGACGTCGCCGGACTTGTCGAGCTCGGCCTCGCCCGCAAAGTCGGGCACGTCGTCGCCAAAGACGGCGGCCTCAAACGTGGCGCGGGTGCCAGAGCCGGCCTTGCGGTTGAGGACGTGAATCTCGGCATCCTCGCCGCCGACCTCGCTCCAGTTGGTGATCTGACCGGAGAAGATACCGGCGAGCTGCTCGAGGGTGAGGTCGTCGACGGTGACGTTCAGGGAGACCACGGGGCCCATACCCACGACGGCGACCTCGTGGTCGACGAGCGTGGCGGCCTGATCGGCCTCGAGCTTGGTCTCGGCGAAGACGTCGGAGTTGCCGATGTTCACGGTGCCATCGGCCACGGCGGTGAGACCGGTGCCCGAGCCGTTGCCGGAGCCGGTGATGGAGACGTCGGGGTTGTCGTTCATGAACTGCTCGGCAGCGGCCTCGACGAGCGCCTGGAACGAGGAGGCGCCGTCATAGGTCACGGTGCCGGTGAGGGTGGCATCGGCGGCAGCGGAGCCAGCGGGAGCGGTGGTGCCGCCGCAACCGGCAAGGCCGAGGCCGGCAAAGGCAGCGAGGCCGCCGGCAAGACCGAGGAACTGACGACGAGAGCAATCGAATGCGAGCATGGTTCTCCTTCCAAGAACACGAAATGCATCAGGCGGGGCGCCGCGGAGCTGTACCGCGGGGAGGGGCGGCTCCATTGCCGCGGAATCGTCCCCGTCTGAACTTCGGAAGGTAGCGTACGCCCGAAAAAAGAGGTGCGCAGGCTGCAATCGGCACCCATTACGCACCTCTTATCAAACGTTACCGCATCGCTACGGCGGGCTTACGGTGGGTTTACAAACGCACGGCCCTCGTCAGCATCGCCTGATGAACCGTGCAGACGAGCGACACGCGCTTTGCCTTGGACCCACTACCCTACAGGTCAATCTCCTGCAGCTTGAGCAGCGCCAGAATGTAGATCTTGAGCGCCCGACGCAGCGCCTCCTCGCTCGCGCCCTCGTCGGGGCCGTGCATGGGGCCGACCCATGCGGGGGCGTTAGCCATGGGCTCCTCGGGACCAAAGGACACCGCGCACGCGAAGTTGCGCGCATAGGTGCCGCCGCCCATGGAGAAGGGCTTGGCGTCCGTGTCGCCCGTCACATCGCGGTAGACGTTGATGAGCGTCTCGACCGCGGGATGCGAGACATCGACCGAGAAGGGAACCTTGGTGCTGATATCGGTAAGCGTCGCGCCAAAACGACCTGCAAGCTCGGTCAGCGTCGAGGAGATCTCGTCGGCCGTGATGCTTGCCGGGCAGCGGCAGTCGAGCGACTGGGTGATATGGCCGTCTGAAACAGCAATCACACCGGCGTTGGAGGTAAGCGGGCCGAAGGCCTCATCTGCGCTCGCAATGCCCATTGCCTCGCCGGCGGTGTCGGCGTGGATGAGGGCGAGGAGCTCAAGGAAGCGCTCCTCATCCGGCGCGAGAACACCCTCGAGCTCGCGCAGGTACCCCACGATGAGACCGACGGCGTTGAGCGACCCCTCAGGCATCGCGGCGTGACCGCCGATACCCTGCGCGACGATACGGGCGACACCCGGACGGACAGCCTCGATCGCAAGGCGGTCGGCATGTGCGTGCGGCGCGGGCAGCTCGGTGACGTCGACGGCGAGCTCGCAGATCGACTCGCTCGGGATGGCGTTCGTTGCCTCGGCACCCGTCCAGCTGAGGATGCGCCCGTCCTCAATAGCGCCGCTCACAAACGTCGCCCCAAAGAGCCCCTTCTCGGCATTGCAGAGCGGGAACTCCGCATCGGGCGTGAAAAGGAAGGCGGGGTTAGCGTGGTGCTCGAGGTAATGGTGGACGTCGGTCATGCCGACCTCTTCGTCGCATCCCAGAAGCGCACGGAACGTGTAGCGGGGTGTGATGCCCTCGTGCTTGAAAAACGCACCGGCGTAAAGCGACAGGACCGCAGGGCCCTTGTCGTCCGAGACGCCGCGGCCGATGAGCCAGCCCTCGCGGTGACGCACGGTGAAGGGGTCACCCGTCCAACCGGGACCCGCCGGCACCACGTCGATATGCGCGATGGTCGCAACCTGGGTATCCTCGGCGCCGGCAAGGTTGCCCCAGCCGATGTAGCCATCGTCCTCACCCGTCGCATAGCCGAGCTTATCGGCGATGGCGAGCGCATCGTCGAGCGCAGCGCGCACCTCGGGGCCAAACGGCGCGCCGGGCGCCGCCTTGCCCTCGTCTGCAACCGAAGGATGGGCGACGAGTGTCTCGATGTCAGCGAGAACATCGTCCCAGACCTCATCGATATAGGCGTCTACCCTAGCCTCGAGCGTGCTGTCCATACCTATGATCTCCTCTCGCGAGATGAATTAACTCGTCCGCACTAGCTTACCCCACCGGAGACGTCGCGAACGCGGCATATGGCACGAAGCGCTGCCTTGATACGGGGCGTGAGCGCGGCAGGTACCTAAGAGCTCCCGGTTTAGGGGAACAGCAGCGCTCGAAGCGCGTCGACGCCCGAGCAGACAGCGTCGGCGCCCGCCGCCGCGAGGACATCAGCCTCCCCTGCTCCAAAGGTCACGCAAGCACACGGCAGACCCTCGGCATGAGCGCCGCGAACATCGTGCACCGTGTCGCCGATAAGCAGCGCCTCGGGTGCCGTGGCACCGAGCGCAGAGAGGGCGTCGCGCACCGAATCGGCCTTGGTGTGGCGCCCCACCTCATCGTTCATGCCGATGATGGCCTCAAACTGCGTAAGGCCGAGCTCACGAGCCATCCATCGGGCACGGTCCTCTTTGCGTGAGGTGGAA
>CAUGVQ010000048.1 GCA_959602875.1 uncultured Collinsella sp.
CGGCCAGGGTCGTGCTCGATGCACCCGTGCTCGCCGTCGCGCCGGACCCCACGGGTGCGTACGTGGCAGCTGCAACCCAGAAGAACATCAAGCTTGTCGACACAGCGCGAGGGCAGGTGTTCCGAACGTTTGCCGGGGTGGCTCCCGAGGCGGGCTGCGCGCTTGCGTGGAGTGACGCGGGCGATGAGCTCGCGCTAAAGATGCCCGCGGACACCTATGCGGTTTGGAAGACGGCGGCATCAACGCACACCTCCGCCTCAACCGACTGCTGGTTTATGGACGGATGCGTGCTTGCAGACGGTTCGCGTTGGGCGGTGCTCTCCAGAGATGGGCGCATTGCCCTTATAGACCGAACGTCGGGCGAGTTGCTCGAGACCATCCAGCCTCTCACGACTGATCAAGCAAGTGGAATCGCGGCGGGCGCGGATGCCGACGCGGTGTATATCATCGCTTACGGCGAGCCGAGCAAAAACGCCCTGTGGAAGCTTGATCTTGCAACGGGCGCGGCGGACGAGGTGTCTTTGCCGGATGGCTTTGAGCCAAGGGAGGTGGCATCGTCCACAACAGTGTCCGACCGCGTGGCGGTAGGGTCTTCTGACCGCGTGCTTGTGCTCGATACGCAAACAGGGGACGTCATGCAGGATGTCACGGGCTCGTCGGTGTCAACGCTTGCTATGGACGAGCAGGGTAGGGTCTTTATCGGCGCTGTGGGCGGCGGTCTGTCCGTGGTTGAGCCGGGGGCGAACGAGCTCGCTCCCGTTAGGGAGGCCGAAAGCGACATTTTGGGCGGTGCTGTGGGCATTTTGCCGGGTGCGATACCCCGCGCCATCGCATGTTCGGGTGATATGGCGCTCGCGGTGGGTGATGGATTCAACCAGGGCTCGTCCCGCACGCTAACAAAGCGCACCGGTTGGTGGGAGCTGAACACAGGCGCGACCGGTGCGTTTGTTACGGGGGATGTCGGCGGACAGGCGCGTGCCGTTGCGGCGTCTCCCGACGGATCGGTTTTTGCCATAGGCCTCTCCGATGGAGGCATGGCATTCATGCGTGCAGGGGATGTTGCTATGGGTACGACTGTGCGCGAGCAGGCGTCCGAGATTCGCGCCTGTACCTTTACGCCTCAAGGTGCGCAGGTGCTTGCCGCGACGCGAGACGGCAAGATTCTTGTCATCGATGTCGATTCGGGAGGCTTTGACGCCGCAACGATGCGCGAGCGCGTTGCAGAGCGCGTAAGCGCAGGGCAATCCTTTGGGCTTTTCACCGAGGAATCGGTATTCTGGTAGAGGACGCGCTTTGATCTCAGGGCTACTTGTCCTCGGCAAGGAAGTCCACCGCGTACTGGCAGGTAAGGGCCACGCCCTTGGCGAGCACTGACTCGTCGACCGTGTAATAGCACGAGTGCTGCGCAAAGGTGGCGCCCGTGGCAGGGTTGCGCGTACCCACAAAGGCGAGCACGCCCGGGACACGTTCGAGGTAGAGCGAGAAGTCCTCGCCCGAGAGTGTTCCCTGGTAGCTCCCGACAGCATCCTCGCCCAGAACGCGCTCCACGGCGCGGCGACAGCGTGCTGCCGCCTCGGCGTCGTTTACCACGGCGGGGTGAGCGCGCGTGTACTCGGTAAGTGTGGCCTCGGCACCAAGCGCCTGGGCGGTGTGCGTGGCGATGCGCTTGATAAGCGCGGGCATGGCCTCGTGCGTGCGCGCCCCATACGTCCTAACCGTGCCGGCGAGGTACGCCTCACCTGCGATGACGTTGCGTGCGCTGCCTGCATGCAGCTCACCTATGGTCACCACCGCCGGCTCAAAGGGGGAGACATCGCGGCTCACGATGGTCTGCAGTGCGTTGGCGATCTCTGCCGCCGCGACGACGGCGTCCGCTCCGCGCTGCGGCATCGCGCCGTGGCACGAGGTGCCCGTGACGTCGATGCGAAACCAGTCGACATTTGCCATGCGCGGCCCTGCCTCGCAGCTTATGGTGCCGGCGTCGACCTCGCTCCAAATGTGCAGGGCAAACGCCCCGTCCACCTTGTCGGCCGCACCGGCGTCAATCATGAGGGCGGCGCCTTGGCCGTTTTCCTCGGAGGGCTGGAAGATGGCACGGACCTCGCCGGCAAGTTCATCGGTCATCTGGGCGAGCACCCTGAGCGTCCCTAGCAGCATGGCGATATGGCAGTCATGCCCACAAGCGTGCATGGCGCCGGGGTTCTCGCTCGCAAAGGGCGCGCCCGTGCGCTCCTCCACAGCCAGGGCGTCAATGTCGGCGCGCAGCAGTAGGCACCGGCGCGGAGTGACGTCGGAGAGGTAGGCGTCCTTGGCTGTGCCGCGCAGCGTGGCGATAAGCCCCGTCTCGAGCGGACGCGTGTAAGGGATGCCCATCCGGTCGAGCTCCTCGGCGATGGCGTCGGTTGTCCAGAACTCCTGGAGGCTCAACTCGGGGTGGGCATGAAAGCGCCGGCGCTGTTCGATTACATAGGGTTCGAGCTCCCGTACCGCGCGCTGTATGTGCGAGGTGGTATTCTCGCGGGCCATATGCCGCCTCCTTATCAGGGTTTACCGTTCATCATACGTCACGGGCGGCACTAGGGGAGGGTGGAGAGTCTGGCCTGGGGGGGCGAGTTGCCGCGCCGTCACGCAATGGAAACGCTCCTGCTACGTGACGGTAACCGGCAATCCATCTGCCTGAAACCGTTTTGACCTGCAGTGTTCATCACATAGAAGCCTCTCGGCAACCAAAGGGCAACGGCGGCGAAACAGCGGCGCCCTATCTTTGGTTGCGTCCGGACGGCGCGGTAAAACCTGTGCCGTCGTCATCCCGTACCACGGCGAGAGCCGTAAGGAGGGACCGCCTATGCCCGCTTTGGAGGATCGATTTGGCACGATGGTGTTCGGCGAGGCCGCACAGAAGCGCTATCTGCCCAAAGACGTGTACAAAAAACTCAACGCCACGGTAAGCGAGGGGAGACCACTCGATATCGATGTGGCAAACGATGTCGCGCACGCCATGAAGACCTGGGCAATCGAACGCGGCGCCACGCACTACGCGCACTGGTTCCAGCCGCTCAGCTGCATCACGTCCGAGAAGCACGAGGCGTTCCTCGACCCGGTGGGCGACGGCACGGCTATCTCGAAGTTCAGCGGCAAGGAGCTCATCCAGGGCGAGCCGGACGCGTCGAGCTTCCCCAACGGAGGGCTCCGCGCCACGTTTGAGGCGCGCGGCTATACCGCTTGGGACCCGACCTCGCCCGCTTTCATCAAAGACGAAGTGCTCTGCATTCCCACGGCGTTTTGCTCCTATACGGGCGAGGCGCTCGATAAGAAGACGCCGCTTTTGCGTTCGATGGCCGCTGTGGATACGCAGGCCAAGCGCGTGCTTGCACTCTTTGGTAAGCACCCCCGTCGCGTGGTGCCGAGCGTGGGCAACGAGCAGGAGTACTTCCTCATCAAAGAGGAGGATTACGCCCGCCGGCCGGACCTCGTCATCACCGGCCGTACGCTCTTTGGCGCGGCGCCTTGCAAGGGCCAAGAGCTCGAGGAGCACTACTTCGGCGCGATCCGCCCTACGGTCAACAACTTTATGAAGGAGCTCGACGACGAGCTCTGGGCGCTCGGCATCGCGGCCAAGACCAAGCACAACGAGGTTGCACCCTGCCAGCACGAGCTCGCGCCCGTCTTTACCAACGCGAACCGCGCCGTGGACGAGAACCTCATCATGATGGAGGAGATGCGCATCATCGCAAGTCGGCACGGACTCGTGTGCCTTCAGCACGAGAAGCCGTTCGAGGGCATCAACGGCAGCGGCAAGCACAACAACTGGTCGCTTGCCACGGAGGACGCGAACCTTCTCGATCCCGGCGAGACGCCCGAGGACAACCTGCAGTTCCTGGTCTTCCTCTCTGCGGTGATCGCGGCGGTAGACGAGTACCAGGACCTTCTGCGCGCGAGCGTTGCCACCTGCGGCAACGACCATCGCCTGGGTGCCAACGAGGCGCCGCCCGCCATCATTTCCATCTTCTTGGGCGACCTTCTGACCGAGTGCGTCCAGAAGATTGTCGATGGTCGTGCGAGCGTGCACGCGGCGCATGGCGTGCTCGACCTAGGCGCCGACGTGTTGCCCAAGCTCCAGCAGGACAACTCCGACCGCAACCGTACCTCGCCTTTTGCCTTCACGGGCAACAAGTTCGAGTTCCGCATGCCGGGTTCTGCCGTCAACGCGTCGGATGCCAACATGGTGCTCGACACGGCCGTCGCCTACGAGCTCAAGCACTTTGCCGACGCGATGGAGGGCGCCTCTGCCGAGGACTTTAGCGAGCGCGCGCTCGCGTATGTGCGCGAGAGCCTGACCGTGCACCAGCGCATCCTCTTTGGTGGCAACGGCTACGCGGAGGAGTGGCATGAGGAGGCGGAGCGTCGCGGTCTCGCCAACCTTCCGACCACGGCCGACGCGCTGCCCGCGTTTGTGACGGAGAAGGCACGCGCCCTCTTTGCGGAGATGGGTGTGCTCGATGCCCCGGAGGTCGAGAGCCGCTACGAGGTCAAGCTCGAGAAATACGCCAAGCGCATGAACATCGAGGCCCGCACCATGGAGCGCATGGCGCGCCGCACCTACCTGCCGCGTATCAGCGCTTATGCGACCAAGATCGCCAAGGGTATCGATACTGTGATGGGTGCCGGCGGCGTGAGCACGCTCAACTTCGAGCGCGACCTTATGGAGAAGCTCCTCGAGGGCGTAACCACCATCAACGAGGCGATCCTTGCCCTGCGGGATGTGCACGAGAAGGCGCTCGCGACCGAGGGCTGGCAGGAGAAGGCGAACGTCTATGCCCATGAGGTAGCGCCCGCCATGGACGCGCTCCGCACGGCGGTAGACGCCATGGAGGATGTGGTCGCGCACGATTACTGGCCGGTGCCGACCTATGACGACATGCTGTTCTACGTGTAAGCCTTTACCGCTGCCCCTTTCGTTGGATGAGGGCTGCCATCCGGGCGGGACATAACGTGCCTTTGTGGACGAATCCGTATGTTTCTGACGTTTAAGGACCTCTTTTCGTCAGAGGCATACGGATTCTTCTGAGCGTATCGTCAGAGACGTACGGATTTGTTTGGAATATGCTTGCACGACCGCCGGAACGCGCGGCTTAAGGCTGCCGCCGCGCGCGTCCTGTCAGTATGGGCGCGTCTGCCGGCATGCATATACAGCTAGCGGCGTGCGCGTCCGGGCACAGAGGCTGCGGGCGCGTGTTTTCGCCACATGATGCTAAGCTATGCGGCCATTTCTGCGACAAGGGATAGCAGTGGGACGGGGATGTGCGGCGGATTCTCGGCACCACAGCGCCAGGTAGCGACGCAGAGCGGGTCGTCTGTTAGACGCAGGGTGCGAAACGTTGCTGTTGAGATGGGATCGCGCCGGGCAAGATGACGGATGGCATGGGCAGTTTTCGGGTCGCGTGGTATGCCATAGGCGGTGAGCTTGGCCACCACACGAGCCGGGTCACGCGCCTCGTCCGAAGAAATACGGAGCACCGGCATGTCGAGCAAGGTGAGTTCTGCCTCACGGTGCTGCTCGTCGGCGAGCGCACGCAGAGAGCTTCTGCCGTGGAGCATGTGTTCATTCACATACTTTTCGACCCCATCAACCTCAAGCACAACACACGATCCATCTATCCGCGTAAAGAGGCCATCGACCCGATACGTCCGTGTAGGGTCTACAGGGCTGGCGAGACTGACTTGCAGCTCGGGGAGTGCGAATCCTTGGGAGAGGATGGTGGCGCGCACAACCGATTCTGCCCAACTTTCGCTGCGGGCGTCGGCGTAGCCCAAGATGCCTGAGGCGCGTCGTGCTCCACGTGGGCGCTGAGGAAGGGCTTCGATACTGGTGCGGAGCTCGGCAATCGAACTTTTTGAAACGCGTAGCGCGGAGTCCGCGTATGCGAGCGCCTCGCCAAAGGGAAGCGCCTGCAGGCAGTCGCAAAGCGTCCGTGCGAGCGACGTCACGGGAAAGCCGTTGACGAGGACGGGGTTGTCGCGCGGCAACGCGTGGTGTACGACAACCCCGCATGTACGTGGTCGGGCGTGGGTGCCGTCCGCAACGTGGATGGGCAGCGCGCGCGAGTAGGAGACGGGCATGCCGTGAATGAGCGCTGCCGTTTCGCCGCAAAAGACCCAGTGGGAGTGCGCGTCATGGATGCTACGGATGAGATGCCATGCCTGCTCTACGGGCGTTAATGCCTCCCAGTAGGTGGCGCGTGCGTAGAGAGAGCGTGCTGGACGAATGATGGAGCCTGCCTTGAGGCGACGCGCTAAGGCCGCCTCAAGCCGGTTGGACGACACGCACACGAGCCGTTGACGTCGCTCGGCATCGCAGAAGAGCCGATCAATCTCATGGCTGACAGCTGTCGACACGGCTCCTCCTTGGCCTCCGATTAGGGGTGGCGCATGCGACCGCTGGCGCCGATCGCGCGCCTACGATAGTGTTGCAGCTTGGTATGCCCGTTTTTTTTGCCGTTGATGCAGGGCAATACGGTTCGTGTTTGCGCTGCGGCGGGATGCGAAGAGCATCGTTTCCTTCGGTGAGCTGGTGTTGTCGCGGGGGCCGGTTGGTATCCGTATGATTTGGACGATTCAGAAAATGAATCCGTACGTTCCTGACGTTTTGGGTGCCTTTTTCGTCAGGGGCGTACGGATTTGGCTCTGCTGACGCCAGGAGTACACGATCTCTTCGCGCGGTGACGAACGGGACGGATTGCCGCACCGGCAGGTGCCATCAAGCGTCTTTGGCTACCGCGCGGTGAGCGCCTCCATTATTTCGTCAACACAGGCGAGAGCGTCGGCGATAGCGGATACGACAAGCGATGCGCCGCCGCGCGCATCGCCCGCGACAAACAGGGGCGTCTCTGGTGCCTTCGCAATCTCCGATGCCGGCGCGGTGGGCACGCTGCTGCTGGACATTGCGCAACGATGGCTCCCCGGTGCCTCCGTAAGAGGCAGCGGGCGCCCTTCTTGCGCGAGCGCGACGCCAAAGGCATCGAAGACGGTGCGTTCCGGTCCTGTGAATCCGCAAGCGATAAGGACAAGCTCGCAGGGAATCTCTCGGTCCGTCCCGGCGATTGGCGACGGCGCTCCATCGGACCAGTCAAGGTCGACCACACGCAACGCGCACACCGCGCCCTGCTCGTCGCGCAGGATCTCAAGCGTGTCGGTTGCCCAGGACCTCATCTCGCCTCCCATGAGGGCGATGGCCTCTTCCTGGCCGTAATCGGTCTTGAGGACCTGCGGCCATTCTGGCCAGGGGTTAGTTGCCGCGCGCTTCTCGGCGGGACGTGGCATAACCTCGATCTGGCGCACGCTGCGCGCGCCCTGCCTCACGGCGGTGGCGACGCAGTCGTTGCCGGTGTCGCCACCGCCGATGACCACCACGTTGCGATCGTTGGCAGAAAGAGAAGGGTCTACGGGCTCGGCATCCAGCAGCGATTTGGTCGCAGCGGTGAGGTAGTCGAGCGCAAAGACGACCTCGTCTCCGTCTGTGCCGGGCGCTGAGAGACCGCGCGCGTGCCGTGCTCCTACAGCGAGGACAACGGCATCGCTGTTGGCGAGGATTCCCTTTGCCACGGCTGGGTTCGCCGCGTCGGTGCCGAGCATGAAGCGGATGCCCAGCTCCTCCATAAGCGCCACACGTCGATTGACGATGTCCTTCTCGAGCTTCATGTTGGGGATGCCGTACATGAGAAGGCCGCCTGCGCGGTCCGCGCGCTCGACCACCGTGACGTTTGTGCCGCGTCGTGCGAGCTCCCAGGCGCAGGCGAGCCCCGCGGGCCCGGACCCCACAACGGTTACCCGGGGCGCCCCCTCAGCCGCCGGTGCGAAGCGCGCGGGTCCGCCGTGGGCCCACTCCCAGTCGGAGATGGCGCGCTCGTTGTCGTGAATCGTGGTGGGCTCGTCGTTCACGATGTTAAGGTTGCAGGCAGCCTCGCAGAGCGCGGGACACACGCGGCTTGTGAACTCCGGCAGCGGGCTTGTGAGCGCGAGCCGCTCGGCGGCGTCGTGCCAGCGACCGCGCCAGATAAGATCGTTCCACTCGGGAATGAGGTTGTGAAGCGGGCAGCCGCTCACCCTGGCATGACCGAAGGGCGCACCCGTCTGGCAGAAGGCGACCCCGCACATCATGCAACGGCTCGCCTGCTCGCGGCGGGTGTCCTCGTCAGGCTCCACGTAGAGCTCGCGGTAGTCTTTGGTGCGCTCGGCAACCGGTCGGGCTCGATGCGCTTCGCGGTCGCAGCTAAGAAATGCTCCTGGCTTTCCCATGTGGGTTTCCTTTCTTGGGGTCGCTTGTGGCGGGTCGGGACGCCGCTCGCCGCCGGAACCTCGGCTGGAATCGTGTCCGGCCGAGGGGCGTGTCGTATCAGGCGCAGACGGCGTGGAAGGCGCGTTCGAGCGCTTCCTCGTGGGTGGCGCCCGCGCGCTCGGCTTCGCTCGCGATGGCGACGGCGCGTTCATAGTCAACGGGGGCGACCACGGTGAAGTGCCTGGACTCCGCCGCAAAGCGGTAGAGGAGCTTGATACCGCGCGGGCTCTGGGTCCGCACCACGTGTTCCTCGATGAGCGCCCGGATCTCGGCGAGCTCCGCGTCGGTGGGCGGTCGCAGTCGCACGAGCTCAGTGTTGCAGCGCTCCTTGAGCGTTCCCCGCTCGTCGTAGACGTAGGCCATGCCACCGGTCATACCTGCGGCGAAGTTCTGTCCAACCTCGCCGAGTACGAGCACGCGCCCGCCGGTCATGTACTCGCAGCCATGCGCGCCCACGCCCTCGACCACCAGCGTGGCACCGGAGTTGCGCACGGCAAAGCGCTGGCCGGCGAGGCCGTTCACAAAGCCGCGGCCCGCCGTGGCGCCAAAGAAGGCGACGTTACCCACGACGACGTTCTCGTCAAATTTGTACGTAGCGTTCTCCGGAGGCCGCACCGAGACGATACCGCCCGAGAGGCCCTTGCCAAAGTAGTCGTTCGCATCACCGGTGACGTTCAAGGTGATGCCCGCAGGCAGAAACGCGCCAAAGCTCTGGCCGGCGGAACCGGTGCCGTCCACGGCGATCGACCCTTCAGGCAGGCCCTCGGGGTGGGCGTGCGTGACGGCGCTGCCGAGCATGGTGCCCACGCACCGGTTGACGTTGGAGATGTCAACCGAAAGGCGCACAGGGCGCAGGTGCTCGCGCGCGTCGGCCGTATACGGGGTCAGAAGCGTCGCGTCGAGCGTGCCCGCAAGGCCGGAGTCGGCGGCCATCTCGGGCAGGTAATGGGTGCCGTCGGCACCAGGGATATGCGCGCCGAAGGAGCAGCGCGCCGGCGCGAGCACGCACGAGAGGTCGAGCAGGTTCGCCCCGCGGTTACCCGGCACCTCCACCTGGCGCAGGCACTCGGTATGGCCGACCATCTCGTCCACTGTGTGAAAGCCCAGGCGCGCCATGATTCCGCGCAGTTGCTCTGCCACAAAGAGCATGAAGTTCTCCACATGCTCGGGCTTGCCGGCAAACCCCTGACGCAGGCGGCAGTTCTGTGTGGCGATGCCCGCAGGGCACGTATCCTGGTGGCAGTCGCGCTGCATGAGGCAGCCCATGGCGACAAGCGGCATGGTGGCAAAGCCAAACTCCTCGGCGCCGAGCAGACATGCCACGGCCACGTCGGTACCGTCCATGAGCTTGCCGTCCGCCTCGAGCACCACGCGCGAGCGGAGACCGTTCATGACGAGCGTCTGCTGCGTTTCGGCGAGGCCGAGCTCGAGCGGCAGGCCCGCATGCCAGATGGAGTCGCGCGGCGCCGCACCCGAGCCGCCGTTGTGGCCCGAGATCAAGATCTTGTTGGCGGCTCCCTTGGCAACGCCGGTGGCGATGGTTCCCACGCCCGCTTCCGAGACGAGCTTCACGCTGATGCGTGCCTTAGGGTTGGCGCATTTGAGGTCGAAGATAAGCTCGGCTAGGTCCTCAATGGAGTAGATGTCGTGGTGGGGCGGTGGGCTGATGAGGCCGATGCCCGGCGTCGAGCGGCGTACCTCGGCAACCCACGGGTAAACCTTCTTGCCCGGCAGATGCCCGCCCTCACCGGGCTTGGCGCCCTGAGCCATCTTGATTTGGATCTCGGTTGCCGACACGAGGTAGCGGCTCGTCACGCCAAAGCGTCCCGAGGCCACCTGTTTGATGGCGGAGTTCTTGGAGTCGCCGTTGGCAAGCGGCGTCTCGCGCCGCGGGTCCTCGCCGCCCTCTCCGGAGTTCGAGCGCCCGTGCAGGCGGTTCATGGCAATCGCCATGCACTCGTGAGCTTCTTTGCTGATAGAGCCAAACGACATGGCTCCCGTGTTGAAGCGACGCACGATGCTGCGCGCATCCTCCACCTCGTCGAGCGGCACGGGGGTGCGGCCGGCAGTATCGAAGTCGATGAGGTCACGCAGACGCACGGCACGACCAGGCCGCCTCAAAAGGTCGCTGTAGGTGAGGAATCGCCCGTAGTCGCCCTCGCGGCAGGCGCGCTGCAGCGTGTAGATGACCTGCGGGTCAATGAGATGGTCCTCGCCGGCGGGGCGCCACTTGGTGAGGCCGAGGGTGGGAAGCTGCCCCGGCGCGGGGCTGCGCAGCAGATTCTGCGCCGCGTCAAAGCGTTCCTCCAGCTTGCTTTGGAGGTCGTCGATGCCAAGGCCTCCCACACGGCTTACCGTACCGGTGAAGTAGCGGTTCACAAGCTGCTCGCTAAGGCCCACTGCCTCAAAGATTTGTGCGGAGTGGTAGCTCTGCGCCGTAGAGATGCCCATCTTGGACATGATCGCCACAATGCCCGCGCAAGCCGCGCGGTTGTAGTTGTCTATGGCCTCATCTGCCGTGAGAGCCCGTCCCTTTGCGTCGGTAAGCGCGCCCTCGTCTGCCATGGCGCGAATCTGCTCGTGCGCGCGGTAGGGGAGGATGCCGCTTGCCGAGTAGCCCACGAGCGCGGCAAGGTCGTGCGCGGAGATGGCGTCGCCGCTCTCCACCACGATGTCGGCGAAGGTGCGCACGCCCGCGCGCATGAGGTGGTTGTGGACGGCACCCACGGCAAGCAGCGACGGGATGGGAACCTCGTCGGCGCCCGCGCGATCAGAGAGGATAACGATATTGGTGCCCTCGCGTACGGAACGCTCGACCGCAGACGTCAGGTTCTCGAGTGCCCGCTCCAGGGCGCCCGCTCCTTCGTTGCGCCCAAAGACCGCGCGGAAGCGCTCGACGCGGAAGCCCACGCGGCTAATCGAGGCGATGCGCTCGAGCTCCTCCTCGGTCAGAAGCGGCTTGCGCAGGCGCACGAGTCGGCAGGTCGTGCGCGAATCCTCGAGCAGGTTGCCATGATTTCCCAGGTAGAGCACGGTCGAGGTGACAAAGCTCTCGCGCAGCGCGTCGATGGGCGGGTTGGTGACCTGCGCGAAGAGCTGGTAGAAGTAATCGAAAAACGAACGCGTTTTGGTGGAGAGGCAGGCGAGTGGCGCGTCGATGCCCATGGAGGCGAGCGGTGTCTTTCCGGTCGTCGCCATGGGACGCACGACCTCCTCCACATCGTCCCAGTGGTAACCGAGCTTCACCGCGGCGACGGTCGGGGGGACCTCCGCATCCTCATGGGGCAGCGCATCGGTGCCGCGATCGAGGTTGACGAGGTCGATCGTTTCCTCGGCAATCCAGTCGCGATAGGGCTTCTCCTTGGCAAACCGGCGCCGGAGCTCGTCGTTGTAGATGACGCGCCCTTGGGCAAAGTCCACCTCAAGCATCTCGCCGGGGCCAAGGCAGCCAGCGGTGAGGATGTTCTCGGGGTCTACATCGATGGTTCCCACCTCGCTCGAGAGCAGGAAGCGGTCATCGCGCGTCACATAGTAGCGTGCCGGGCGCAATCCATTGCGGTCGAGTGCGGCGCCGAGGGTGCGTCCGTCGGTAAAGGCAATCGCCGCCGGACCGTCCCAGGGTTCCATCAACATGGACTGGTAGGCGTCATAGGCGCGTCGCTCATCGCTCAGCGCCTCGTTTCTGTCCCACGGCTCGGGCAGAAGCATCGACACGGCACGCGTGAGGGGCCTTCCGTTCATGACGAGAAACTCGAGCACATTGTCGAGAATTGCCGAGTCGGAGCCCTCGCGGTTGATGATGGGCAGCACCCGCTCGAGGTCGCCTCCAAGCACCGGCGAGTAGAGGTTGGGCTCGCGCGCACGGATCCAGTTGACGTTGCCCTTCAGAGTGTTGATCTCGCCGTTGTGGATGATAAGGCGGTTGGGGTGGGCACGCTCCCAGCTCGGGGTGGTGTTGGTGGAGTAGCGCGAGTGCACGAGCGCCACGGCGGTCTTCACCGCGGCGTCGTTGAGGTCGCGGTAGAACCGGCGCATCTGGGTCGCCACGAGCATGCCCTTGTAGACGATGGTGCGGCTTGACATGCTGCAGAGGTAGAAGATCTTATCGGCAAGCGCGTGCGACGCGGCGGCGCGCTTCTCGACGATGCGACGGCAAACGTAGAGCTTGCGTTCAAAGTCGTCACCGCGCTCGACCTCCTCGGGGCGGCCGAGGAACGCTTGCAGGATGGTGGGCATGCATGCCCGCGCCGTCTCGCCGAGGTCATGCGGGTCCACGGGGACCTCGCGCCAAAAGAGCACGTGCACCCCGGCCTCGGCGCAGCCTTCTTCAAAGATGCTCCGTGCGTCCTCGACGCCCCGCTCGTCCTGCGGGAAGAAGGCCATGGCCACACCGTAGTCGCCTTCTTCGGGTAAGAGGTGGCCGCATTTTTGGGCCTCTTTGCGGAAGAAGTGGTGTGGTACCTGAAAGAGCACGCCCGCTCCGTCGCCGGTGTTCTTCTCAAGGCCGGTGCCGCCGCGGTGTTCGAGGTTCACGAGCACTGAGAGTGCGTCGTCGAGAATCTGGTGCGACTTGTCGCCGTTTATGCTGGCGAGCGCGCCGATGCCGCAGGCGTCGTGCTCGAACTCGGGTCGGTAGAGCGTGCGTTCCGACGATGCGGCTGCGGGTTCCGGTGCGAGGTAGGACATGGCATTCCCCTTCGTGTACGGGTGCATCTCGCTCGCTATAGAGAGCGAGAGTCCAGAATGTTCCTTGGGCATGGTAGGGGCGTCGCCGCGCGCACGTGTTACCCGTGTATTTCGAAACAGGAGGGTAACCGTGTCGTAACCCATCGCAAACGAGATGGAAACGCACCGCCAACATAGCAGGCATGCTCTATGATGGTCTGAAGTCGCGACGCGATAGGAGAGCGCATGCAATCGATTTTTGCGGATATGACCGCCGCGGAGGCTCTCGCTCATCACAGGAGAGCACTGTTGGTCCTTAGGGTGCAGCACATAGCGATGGTGCTCGTTCTTGGTGCCATGGCGCTCTTTGCTGTCGAGAGGGGAGTGCCCGCACTCTATCTGTTTGGCCTTGCGGGTATTGTCGCGACGTTTCTTCTCTTCTTCTACCGGCTCACGCAAACGGTGTCTCAGTTTCAAGACATTCTTTGGCAGGACGCGGATGTAAGTAAATACCGCGCCGCCCTCGAGGTCTACTATGGGCAGACAAAGAACCGCTCCACGCGGAACATGCTCGAGCTGGAGCTCGCGTTTTGCGATTACTTCGACGGGCTCGACGATGCGGCGCTTGAGCGCCTCACCCGGTTGACGTTCAAGGGGCGCAAGAGCACCCAGCGGCTCCGCTCGCTCAACCTGCAGGTGCTTCTCTATAACGCACAAGACGATAGCGTTCGCCGCGATGAGGCGCTCGACCGTATTCGCGCCATGGCGGCGCAGTACCGCGCCGGCTCCAAGATTGCGGTAACGGCGACCAATCTTGTACGCGATCTGGAGCTGAGGTGCAGGCCCGTTGAGCAGTGGACCGAGGAAGATGCGCGCTATATCCGCGAGCAGATGGGTCTTGCGGACAAGCGCCTGAACCGCATCGGCCTGCGCTTGCGCCTCGACGCCTATGCGCTTGCCCATGGCCGCCCGGCAGAGGCGGCACGCGACTTGGCCGCCCTCGGTGAGGAATCAATCGTGCCCAGGTACGAGACCATGCGCGTACAGCTTCTGCGCAAAGCAGAGCATCAAGCAAGCAACGATTAAGGTCTTGTTTTAGTACGAGTGGACAAGCAGGCAGGGCTTCGCCCGTCCTCTTTCGCAAGTTCCGCACGAGCCGAAGGCGCCAGCGGCGCCTTCGAGCGAGTCAGGACTGCCCGAAGCGAAAGAGGCGGGCAAAGCCCCTGCCTGTTCGTGCGCACTGAAAAAATCTAAGTGCCGATTCATAAGATTTTTTGCTTATGAGTTGTATAAGTCTCGCAACGTGGGTACTATTCACTGCGTACGTAAAAGCATGGATGCACGGCCGCGAGCCGGAGCACCAGCGAAGGAGGAATCTCACATGAGTCTCAAGCCGCTTGGAGATCGCGTTCTCGTCAAGCCCGATGCTGCTGAGCAGAAGACCGCCTCGGGTCTCTACATCGCCAGCAACGCCCAGGAGAAGCCGCAGCGCGGCACCGTCGTTGCCGTGGGCACCGGCAAGGTGAACGACAAGGGCGAGCGTATGCCCATCGACGTCAAGCCCGGTGACACCGTCATCTACGGCAAGTTCGGTGGCAACGAGGTCAAGGTCGACGGTGAGGACTATCTCCTCATGCGCGCCGACGACATCTACGCAATCGTCGAGTAAACGCCAACCCGTTTCTCGCTCAGGTATCACATTTCGGTAATGGAGGACAGATAAGATGGCTAAGAACATCACGTTTGACACCGCTGCGCGCACCAAGCTTGCGCAGGGCGTGAACAAGCTGGCCGACGCGGTCACCGTCACCATGGGCCCCAAGGGCCGCTACGTTGCGCTCCAGCGCTCCTACGGCGCCCCCACCATCACCAACGATGGCGTGTCGGTTGCCAAGGAGATCGAGCTCGAGGACAACATCGAGAACATGGGCGCCCAGCTGGTGAAGGAGGTCGCCACCAAGACCAACGAC
>CAUGVQ010000049.1 GCA_959602875.1 uncultured Collinsella sp.
TCCTTATGGGGCTCAGCTCGCCGTTCTATTCCGGTCCACAGACAGCGCTTATGCAGGAGAAGATTCCGCCTGAGTTTCTGGGGCGCGTGTTCGGTCTTTACGGTGCCATCATGTCCTGGGCCATGCCCTTGGGACTTGCCGGCTCCTCGCTCTTCGCGGACGCCGTCGGTGCTCCTGCGTGGTTTGTCGGCGCCGGTGCGGCCATGGTGATACTTGCCGTCGTTACCTGGGCGATTCCCAGCATCCGTCATATTGAGGGCGAGGACCTTGCGTAGGGCTCGCCTGGCTGCGCACCTGCGTTAAGCGTCCACTGGCAAGAGGGCGCCGGTCACGACGTCGATGGTGAAGCCCGCCGCTCTGACCGACTCCGGCACGAGGGGGTGTGACCGGATGGTTCGCACGCTGCGGGCGACCTCATCCTCTAGGTTATTGAATCCGGTCAGGACCTCGCGCACACGCGGTTCATGCGTAAGCTCGGCTTCGATGGTGTCATGGCGCACGCCCGCTTGTTCAAGGGCCTCGAGCAAATGATGGGCCTCCATGCCGCAGGTTCCGCAGTCCGTGTGACCGATTACCATAACGTCGGTAACGCCGAGTTCAGCGATTGCGACAATGAGCGATCGCATCGCCTCGCCGTAGGGGTCCACAATGGTGGCGCCGGCCACCTGAATGATTACAGCGTCACCGTCATGGATTCCGAGGGCCTGCGGCAGAAGCTCCGTTAGGCGCGCGTCCATACAGGTGACGATCGCAAGCTGCCTGGCAGGGCGCCCCGTCGCCGGTCGTTCGTCCATGCCGCCTCGCTCCGCGAAGGCGCGGTTGTTTGCAAGAATATCGGACATGGTCGGGTTATATTCCACCCGCTTCGCATGCGTCATGGAGCCTCCTTCAAAAGTGAGGATTCTGACTCTCACTTGCTTTAGATGGTAGCTCTTTGCCTAAGCCACAAGAACCGCGTTCTGATAACAAGTTTCTCATCTGAAGCGCGCAACCATGGTGCAACCCAACGTTGCGCGATAGTTGGTAGAAGCAACTGGAGCCGTACCGTACAATTGCCCTAAGTCCTAACGGATGGACGGAGGTGTCCCATGTTGTATCCATCTGGTGCTGAGTTCATTATTCTTCTTACCTTTGTGTTGTTCAATGTGGTGCCGGTCGTCCTGTTCATCATTACCGCCGTCCTTGCAATACGTTGGTTTCTTAGGAACGAGCGTGCAGCAAAGGACCCAGAATCGGTTGCTGTTCGGCGATCTTTGGGTGAGGTACTTAAGAGCCATCGTGAACGTTGTCGTATGACGCAGGAGTTTGTGGCGCAGCATGTCGGCGTTAGCAGGCAGGCTGTAAGCAAGTGGGAGCAGGGCAAATCTGAACCCTCGACATCTAATCTCGTCAAATTAGCGCATCTATTTGAAATTGATCCGGCTGAATTGCTTCGCGAGATAGGGGATTAAGACGGTATGCGTCCTGGATTCTAGAAGCGTATTAGTGAGAACCCCTTCTGGGTAAGCTAGCGGCATCATATCGACTCGGTGCTCGCAAGCGCTTGCGCATTCAGGGGTAGTTTTATGCAACAGGGCCAACCTTCGACGAAAACCATAGCTGCTATTGCGATGGCTGCCTTTGCGGTGTATCTCGGCATCTATTACTGGCCGGCTATAGAGGGCGTTATCCGTGTGGCCCTATCTTCGCTGGTTCCCATCATTCTTGGGTTCGTTCTCGCCTATCCCCTTAACATCCTCATGAGCTTCTACGAGCGCCATCTGTTCCCCCAAGATGACAGGCCTCTTGTTCATCGCCTCAGGCCTATCGTAAGCCTCGTTGCCGCTATTGCCTCTCTTGCGGGAATTATCGCAGCCGTAGTGGTAATCGTTGTGCCGCAGCTTATCGATTGCGTTCGCCTTCTTATCGATGAACTGCCCGTTGCACTGGTGTCCTTTGGCCGATGGCTTGAGGACACCGGCATTTTTACGCCGGAGACCATCGATGCAATTGGTGACTCGCTTGAGGCCTTCGATTGGAAGACGGGTGTGGGTAGCGCCGCATCAGTCATCATGTCTGGAGTCGTGGACGTGGTTGCGGGCATCGCGAGCGGCACGGCAAACTTTGTTCTTGCTTTTGTGTTTGCCCTCTTCGTCCTGCTCAGTAAGGATCGGCTTTCCCGTCAAGGCAATCTCGTTCTTGAGCGCTACCTGCCCACCGGCGTACTCGCCCGCCTTCGCTACGTGCTTGCTATCGCGGACGATTGCTTCCATCGTTTTCTTGTTGGGCAGTGCACTGAGGCGGCTATCCTCGGCATCCTCTGTGCTCTCGGCATGCTTTTGCTCGGCCTTCCGCATCCTTGGATGATCGGTGCCCTTACTGCGTTCATGGCGCTCATTCCTATCGTCGGCGCCCTTCTCTCAGGGGTTATCGGCGCCTTTCTTATCCTTATGGAGTCTCCCGTTCAGGCGCTCGTATTCCTTGTCTTTATCATCGTGCTGCAGCAGCTCGAGGGAGACCTTATCTATCCTCATGTCGTCGGCTCATCCATCCAGCTGCCGGGAATCTGGGTCCTTGCGGCGGTTACGGTCGGCGGGGGAGCGTTCGGCATTCTCGGTATGTTCGTTGGCGTTCCGCTTGCGGCGACGGCTTACCGTCTGCTGCGCAACGACGTCTATCGCACGAGGCCGGTCGACGCACTGCCCAACGATGCACCTGCTTCACCTCGCTAGGGCGCTTACTGCACATGCCCAGTGTTGCCGGGTATCATGAGGGTATCTGGTTGCCCCTCTGGCGGGGAGGTGCGGTGTGCGGGTTATCGTCGAGACACAGGGCCGTGTCCGAGCCCGCATGCGGCGGCGCTTTAAGGGGCACATATCACGTTTGTTGCGAGCTGCCGCCGGCGTTCCCGTAGCGCCTGAGGTATCCTCGGTCACTTTTAGGCGTATCTCGCGCGTGCGCTCAGTCGTGGGCGCGGTTGTGCCGCGTCGTCTGGTGGATGACGACCGCGTTCGAGCGATGGCGCTCGACCTCGTCTTCGGTAGCATTCATGTTGCCTTCGCCCTCGCCAACATCATCGTCGGGCTTCTTGCGCGCTCCGCTTGGACGTTCTCGGTGGGCGTCGTGGTCGCAACGCTTAACTCCGGTAAATCCTACCTGGCGTCGGGAGCGCTCATGAGCGTGGCGGCTTACGGGAGAACGGAGAGCAGAACCTCGCTCGTTAGGTGCTGCAGAGCTGGCGTTGCCCTCGTGGTCATAACGCTCGCATTCTCAGGCACCATTGCCAATCTTGTGCTGCAGGGTTTCGGTAGAACCTATCCCGGTCTTCTCATATATGCCTACGCAGCTTACGCGCTAATCTCAATCGTGCTCGCTGTTGTGAACCTTGTTCGCTCGCGGCGCCTCAACGTCCTCGCCATCACAGGAGTGCGTCTCTTTAACCTCGCAAGCGCCCTCGTATCGATCTTCGCGCTGCAAACCGTCGTTATCTCGCATATCGTGTGGGATGATCTCCCGGCCATCTTCACGCGCAATCTTGCCGAGGGCGCGACGGGAGGCATCGTGTGCCTCTATATGGTGGCGACGGGCCTTTGGCTCGCACTAACCGCTTACGCGCGCCTTGCGAACAGGCAAGATTACGAGCTACGGCTTCGCCCGGGGAGAAGATCTCGCCGTCGCTGACGAGGGCTCGCTCGCCCGGCAGTCTGTTAACAGGCTTCTATGCAGTTGGCGTGTCTGGTGGGGTTGTCTGCTCGTTTGGTATACAATTAGCCCGATATCCGCCTTGACGAAAGGTTTTCATCCATGTCGATCCTCTCTGAGCTTCTCACGCCCGAGCTCATGATGGCGATCTATCTGTTCGTCGCCTTCATCGCCGCTCTGTATGTGCTTTCCATCATCTACGTGTTCGTTGATGCGCGCCGTCGTGGCATCCAGGCGTTCTGGGCGTGGGGCATCGTCTCGCTTATCCCGTTCATCGGCCTTATTGCCTATCTCGCGCTGCGTCCGCACACCTACCTAGCGGATCGTGAGGAGCAGGAGCTCGACATGGCCCTGCGCGAGCGTCAGCTCTCGCACTACGGCACCTGCCCCAACTGCGGGACCCCCATCGAGCGCGACTTTGTCGTCTGCCCGGTTTGCAACACGCAGGTCCGCAACGTCTGCCCGAGCTGCCATAAGCCCCTCGAGGCGCACTGGAAGGTCTGCCCTTACTGCCGAACGCACATCCAATAGCGCGCGACACTTCGCCGGTCCATCCGGCGCTGTTGCGTGCTGCCTTGCGCTCGTGGGCCCTCGCAAGAGGGCCCCGGGCGTTTTTCTTGTTCTGCCCGCACGTTATTCACCCACTCGCTTAAGGAGCGCATCATGAAGGTTCTCTACAACGACGGTCATGTGGACGAGTGCCCTGCTGACGAGGTGACTCACGTTATCCGCCACTCCGCCGCGCACATCATGGCCCAGGCTATTAAGCGTCTCTATCCTGAGGCTGACTTTGCCTACGGTCCGGCCACCGACAACGGCTTCTACTACGATATCGACCTTCCCGAGGGACAGAAGATCTCTGAGGACGATTTCCCCGCGATCGAGGCGGAGATGAAGAAGATCGTTAAGGAGAATCTCAAGTTCACCGTCTTCGAGCTGCCGCGCGCAGAGGCCATCGCGCTTATGGAGGAGCGTGGCGAGAAGTATAAGGTCGAGCACATCGGCGACCTTGATGCTGACGCTCGCATCACCTTCTACCAGCAGGGTGAGTACATCGACATGTGCGTGGGCCCGCACCTCACCTACACTAAGGCGCTTAAGGCCTTCAAGCTCACCGGCGTCTCTGGCGCCTATTGGAAGGGTGACAAGGCCAACAAGATGCTCACTCGCGTGAACGGAACCGCGTTTGCCACCAAGGACGAGCTCGACGAGCATCTGCGCCTCATCGAGGAGGCCAAGAAGCGCGACCATCGCAAGATCGGTCGTGAGATGGACATCTTTATGATGCGCGACGAGGCACCCGGCTTCCCGTTCTTCCTGCCCAACGGCATGATCTTGAAGAACGAGCTGTTGAGCTACTGGCGCGAGATTCACCACGATGCCGGCTACGTGGAGATCTCTACCCCGCAGATCATGAGCAAGCACCTGTGGGAGACCTCCGGTCACTGGGATCACTACAAGGACAACATGTACTCGACTGTCATCGACGACGAGGAGTACTGCATCAAGCCCATGAACTGCCCGGGCGGTGTGCTCGTCTATAAGAGCCGTCCGCACAGCTACCGCGAGCTGCCCATCCGCGCTGGTGAGATCGGCCTTGTCCACCGCCATGAGATGCGCGGTGCGCTCCACGGTCTTTTCCGCGTGCGCTGCTTCAACCAGGACGACGCCCACCTGTTTGTCCGTCCCGACCAGCTCACCGACGAGATCGTGGGCGTGGTGAACCTGATCGACTCTGTGTACCAGAAGTTCGGCTTCACCTACCACCTCGAGCTCTCCACCCGCCCCGAGGACTCCATGGGCTCGGACGAGGATTGGGAGCGCGCTGAGGCGGGTCTACGCGAGGCACTCGATCGCTTGGGCAAGGATTATGTGGTGAACGAGGGCGACGGCGCCTTCTACGGTCCCAAGATCGATTTCCATCTGGAGGACTCGCTTGGCCGCACCTGGCAGTGCGGCACCGTCCAGCTCGACTTCCAGATGCCGCTCAACTTTGACCTCGAGTACACCGACGCCGACGGCGAAAAGCGTCGCCCCATCATGCTCCATCGCGTGTGCTTCGGCTCCATCGAGCGCTTCATCGGCATTCTGATCGAGCACTTCGAGGGTAAGTTCCCCACCTGGCTCGCGCCCTGCCAGGTGAAGGTGCTTCCCGTCTCCGAGAAGAGCCGCGACTACGCCCGCTCCGTCACCGAGAAGCTCGAGGCTGCCGGCATTCGTGCCGTTCTCGATGAGCGCGACGAGAAGATCGGCTACAAGATTCGCGAGGCGCGCAACATCGATCGCCCGCCGTACATGCTCATCATCGGCGGGCAGGAGGTCGAGGCCGGCAATATCTCGGTGCGCGACCGTTCGAACGAGACGCACGCACGCGAGCTCGACGACTTCATTGCCGACGTAAAGGCCGAAATCGCCGAGCGCCGGTAGGAACCGGTTGCACCGTTTGGCGGCTTGTGCCGCCGTATGGTTATAGGAAAGTGCAGGAGCGGGCATCATGGCGGTGTCCGCTTCTTCCGTATGGGCCAGAAAGGGGAGATGACCGTGTCGTTGCCTAAGGGTTTTCTCTGGGGGAACTCCGTCTCCAGTATGCAGTACGACGGCGCCCAACATGAGGGCGGTAAGGGGCCGAGCGTCTACGAGCACAAACCCGGTGCTTGGGAGGAGGCGATCGACGGCTACCATCGCTTCCGCGAGGACAACGCGCTCATGGCGGAAATGGGCATGAATTGCCTGCGCTTCCAGACCTCATGGTCGCGCATCATGCCCGAGGGCGAGGGTGAGGTGAACCAAGAGGGGCTCCTTTATTACGAGAATCTTGCCGACGATCTTCTCGCCAACGGCATCGCCCCCATGGCGTGCCTGTACCACTTCGATATGCCGCTTGCGCTTGCCGAGAAGTATCACGGGTTTGCCTCCAAGCATGTGGTAGATGCTTTTGTGGACTATGCGAAGGTGGTGATCGATGCCCTCGCTCCTAAGGTGAAGTGGTGGATCACGTTCAACGAGCAGAACCTCTATGGCCTTCCTATGGCGTTTGATATCGGCGGTGCTCCCGTTCCCGAGGATCCTGCAGCGCCCGAGCACGAGGCGGAGGTCTACCAGATTGCGCACAACGTCATGGTCGCCCATGCGCGCGTGGTGAACTACCTGCATGAGAACTATCCCGATTGCAAGATTGGCGGTATGTGCGCGTTCACCCCGGTCTACCCGGCAACGCCTGCTCCTGCGGATGTCTTGGCTGCGACCCAGGCCGAGCGGTTTGGCAGCTGGGTCGTGCTCGACACCTGCGCGCGCGGAGCTTATCCGTCGTATTACTCCGCTTATCTGCGCCATCGCGGTATCACGCTTGATGTGAGTGCCGAGGAGGTCGCCGAGATCGGGCGCATGCGCAATGACTTCTCCGCCATCAGCTATTACCAATCCTCCTGTGTATCGGCGGAGAACCTCTCCGATGATGTGCCGGCGTGCGCGCTCGGCTGGATTGGCGGCTGCAAGAACCCTTATGTTAAGGCGAACGAGTGGGGCTGGAATATCGACGCGACTGGTTATCGGCGCGCTATCACCGAGATTTGGGAGCGCTGCGGTCTGCCGGTGTTCTCGCTCGAGAACGGCATCGGCTGGCGCGAGACGCTGCCCGAGGACGGCTCAGCCATCGCGGACGACTATCGCATCACCTACCACAGGGACCATATCCAAGCTCTGAAGGACGCCGTGGAGCTCGACGGGGCCGAGGTTATTGGGTACCTGGGCTGGGGCCTTATCGACATTCCGTCCTCCAGCGGTGACATTGAGAAGCGCTACGGAGCGGTCTTTGTCGATTACGCCGCCGAGGGCGAGGGCCATCTTAAGCGCACGCCTAAGAAGAGCTTCCTGTGGTTCAGGCGTGCGTTCATCTCAAATGGTGAGGACCTTGGCTGATAGTACCGTTTGACCTCGGGTGTTTCGCCCACGACAAATTACGGTTGCAATGCGCCGCTTGCCCATGCGCGCGGCGCATTTTTACGTATACTTGTACAAGTTGCCTATGAGAGGGGAGACCATGGCTGTGTCGCAGACCGCGCTCGCGGAACGGTTCGCGGAGTTGCAGGGGGCGCGTGCCACCTGGCTTGTTCCCGCCGCCCATACGGTCGATGTCATTGCCAAGATTGGTCTTCTTGGTCCCGAGGATCGCCTCGTAGCCTTTGCTGATGTTTTTGCTGACTCTTTTGAGGCCAAGTTCCCCGGCAAGGACGTCCAGCTTATCGCCGACCCCGCACCCGATGCCTTCCTCGCCGCCTCCGGTTGGGGCTCACAAGACGAGGAGACACCCATTGGATGGGGGGGCACGCACCTCGCCGTTACCGGTTCCCCGGCGTCGTACGCCTATCCTGCTGGTAGAACGTCCAATCGCGCCTTCTGGTTTGTCGGTTCCATCGGCGGCGTCGGCTTGCGCGTTCCCGATTTGAGGGAACTTTCGCGTGCCGCTGCAGCTTGTGGCGCTTTGCTTATTGTGGATAACACGGTTGCTTCCGCTTTTGGTTGCAAGCCGCTTTCCCTCGGTGCCACCATCGCGCTCGAGGCTCTCGACCGTGTCGGCGCGGGGCGTCTTGAGCAAAAGCTTGTCGCTGTTTCCGTTGCCCGTTCGCTCTCCGGACGCGGGCGCCGCCGCATCGTGCGGCCTGAGGCGGAGGATGCCTATCGTCTTCTCGCCTTTGGCCTTGGCGACCCGACCTCACCGAGCGCGTCCGATCTTCTTCCCGAGCAAGAGCTCGTCATTCTTGAAGAGGGACTTGATACGCTGGCGGAGCGCATGCAGCGCCATTTCGATAATGCGCGCGCTATCGCCGAGTATCTGCGCTGCCATCCGCGCATTGGGCGCGTGGCTTATCCCGGGTTCAAGACCCATCCCGATTGCGGCCTTGCCTCAACGGTGCTCGAGCATGGCTTCGGTCCGGCTGTCGACTTCTGCCTGACGGGCTCTGCGAATGAGACGGCAGAGGAGCGCAATCGTCGCTTCTTGGGAATCTGCCCCGTTGCGAATCGCTTCGAGCGTGCGGGCGGCTCCGCGACGCGCATGAGTGTGGTCACCATGCGCGATGTCAGCTACCTGCGTATCTTCGCCGGTACCGATGATCCGCTCTACGTTGCTGACAACCTTGATCAGGCGCTTCGTCTCTTCTGCAATCCTCCCGAGCCCCTGTAGTTTCGTCAGTAAAAAAATCGAGTTTGGTGGCGAGCGGTAAAAACTCGTCGATTTTGCTCGTCTTATGGGTAATCCAAACAATCGCAATTGAGTTCCTTGTACTGAACATCGGGGAGGATGTTGTGGGAACGTTTGATTTCGCCAACCTCGTTGAGGCGCTTGTTTTAGGCGTGGCTCTCGCTATGGATGCAATGGCTGTCACTCTTTCCAATTCTTTGTGCGAACCTGATATGTCACGCGGCAAGAAACTTGCCATGCCTATCATGTTCGCTCTGTTTCAGATGGCTATGCCTATCGCCGGATTCTTTGGCGGCACGCTTGTAGCCCCTCTTATCGAGGCATATGCGGGCATCGTCTCGCTGGTGATCCTTGCCTTTGTGGGCGGAAAGATGATCATCGAGGCGGTGGGGGAGCTCCGCGAGCCTGAGGAGTGCTCCACGACGCGCCTGTCCTATCCCACGATCTTCTTTGAGGCTATCGCCACTTCTATCGATGCCTTCATTGTCGGCGTATCCCTCGCTGCCAGCGGAGCAAATATCGTTCTGTACGGCGGGGCGATTGGTGTCATGACGTTTATCTGCTGTGTCGCTATGCTTTTGGTTGGTCGTAAGCTTGGTGCTCACTTTGGTCCGCGGGCAGAGATCGTGGGCGGCATCGTGCTCATCATCATCGGGCTGCGCGCGTTCCTCTCGTAACGGCTCCGATAGGGTTCTTACGAGTGAAATGGGCATCAAATATAGGTTCGGCTGAGTAGTCTCACGTTTTTCTGTGAATACGCGCACGTATTCACGGCCATGTTTCCGGGCTAGGAGAGCCGCTTTCATTTTGATGCCCATTGTGAGTGTGAACTACCAATCGATTGCTTTCCCATTCGCAAAGAGCTCGTAGCAAAGCTGCCGCTCTTTCCTAAGCAGCGATGGGCTTTTTGGGATGCGATTGATTTTCAGCTTCTTGAAGATGAAGGAAAGCACGTTTTCAAAAGCGCCCGCGTCTTCGAGGTTTTTGTAGGACAGCTGAACGATGGTGTGGCCCATCGATTGCAGCGCCGTGATGCGGTTGGCGTCGGCTACGGCTTTTTCTTCACGATCGTGGATGAGCCTGCTCTGGCATTCTATGCCCACCTCATCTCCCGAGGCGGGATTGCGAAGCACGATGTCTATGAATGCCGTTGTCTGCCCTGCGACGAGTTTAGCTTGATCCGTCAACTTTACGCGTTCGTTGAAAGTCAGGTCGCTAAGCCCTTCGCCTCCAAGGCGCCTAGGTGCGCTTAACCGTATGCCGGCACGCGCCTCAAAAGGAGAGGCGGCCCCTTCTTTGGTCAGCCGCAGCGCTTGAATAAAAGTATTACGCCCTTTGGCGCGGGCAAGGTTGTTGGCGAGGTCTTCAAGCTCGGTGATGCTCGAAATCGCAGGGCGCTGCCAAAGGTCTGTAATCTTGCCGCTCGCATCAAGAACTGGCTTCCAGCCCCCATATTCACGAGAGGATTCTTGGAAGCAAAGCTCTTGGAGGTACTCACGCTCTTGTTTTGTGGGCCTATAAACACTGAAGTTCCCGCAGAACTCGTGCATGAGCATGGCCAGCTGGACGACGGAAAGGTGCGATGCGAGCGTGAATAATGTTAAGGCAGGTGAAGTTACAGAGGAGTAAGCCCCAAATTCCCATTTGCTTCCGAACGGCAGTGCGGCGCTGATAAGCTGCGTCTTCTGGTGGACGGTGTGCCGGCGCTCAGCCTGATTGCTGCAAAGCAGGTGAACCGGCTGATGGGGGAGGCCAAGGAGAGCGGCCACGCTCTCAAAGGACCAGTTGCCAGACCCGAGTGCATGGTCAAGGCGATCGTCGATCACCTCGTGGAGCGCGGGCGGCATACGGTGGTACCGCAGAGCAGATATGTCACACAGCGTCTTCATGACGACACCATATACGGTTTCTTCCGCGAATTGGATGAGGATTGTTCCATATGAAGAGCTGTGGTCTGCTGTTTTCCACCAAGCATGAGAGACGTCTCGTGCGACTCGGCCAGCGTTTGGTTTAGAGTCGGTCAGATGCTATTTGCTATGTTTACAAAATGAAGATGTGGGGCTCGCATATAGGGGCCTGGGCTGTCGTCATTGGCTATGCAATATGGGCGGCGCGTAAGATTCGTGTCAGAGGCCTGTTGCCTGTGAATAACGGCAGGCCACTCGAAGTATTTTTTAAAAATGAAGGCCTTGTGAAGGAATATCTCCACAGTCAGCATGTTCCGACAGTCCGATAGCATAACAAATGTTACGTAACAGGCGTTACCTTACTATAGACGAAAGGACCGCTATGCCGCCGCATCCAAAACAGACGCAAGAAGATGTCCTCGTCGCGGCCGTTCAACTGGTCCGCACGGGTGGTCTCGCATCCGTGAATGCACGCGATCTCGCTGCGGCTCTGGGTATCTCAACAAGGCCTCTCTTCACGCTCTTCTCCGGCATGGACGAGCTCAAGCAGCGACTCGTCGATGAGTTGAATCGCTACTACAACGCGTATATGGACGAACATATGCGCGGTGACAACCGGCTCGTGGCACAAGCGACGTCCTATATCGCCTTTGCGCGCGAGGAGCCGCGCATCTTCGATGAGCTCTTCATGAATCGCACGATGCAGGGCTCTACGCTCGCTGGGGTCGCGAAGGCGGACTGGAACGGCGAGACCATTCGCGCCGTGCGGAGGATCTGCGCTTGCTCTCAAGAGGAGGCAGATGCGATCTTTCTCAAGGTATGGCTGTATACGCACGGTATCGCAACGCAAATCGTCGCAAACGACATCCAGATTCCTGAGGAGACGGTTGCAAATCTTATTCAAGACGCGTTC
The DNA here is from genome assembly GCA_959602875.1 of uncultured Collinsella sp. Lineage (GTDB taxonomy): Bacteria > Actinomycetota > Coriobacteriia > Coriobacteriales > Coriobacteriaceae > Coprousia. Next base: position 11,702 of record CAUGVQ010000049.1, read on the forward strand.
GAGCGTTTCGCGCGCGATCCGTCTGCAATCGATCCCGTCTCTGCGTGACCTCGACGCGCCATTGTTCACGATGCGCCGCTGTAAAAGAAAGGCATGAACCATGCTTGAACGTATGGACAAGTTCTTTGATACAAGGCTTGATATCTACGACGAGCACCAGCTAACCGCCATTGATTCGGCGCGAGAGTTCTATCCCTTCACCGCGCAACAGCTTCCGGTTCAGGCGGGGGCGCGCGTGCTCGACTTGGGATGCGGGACCGGTTTGGAGCTCGAGGCGTACTTCAAGTTCAATCCGTCTGCGCGGGTGCTGGGAATCGATCTCGCTTCCGGCATGCTCGACGCTCTTTGCGACAAGTTCCCCGATAAAGATATCGAGACAATCTGCGGATCGTACTTCGATGTTCCGTTTGGAATTCGCTGCTTTGACGCGGCAGTGTCCGTTGAATCGCTGCACCATTTCACGATGGGGGAGAAGATTCCCCTTTACCGACGCGTCCGCGACGCTTTGGTGACGGGAGGATGCTTCGTGCTGACGGACTACTTCGCGTCGACCGGTGAAGAGGAGCTTCGCCGCCGTGCAGAGCTTGTTGAGCTCAAGCGTGAGCAGAACATCGCTGACGACGCGTTTTACCACTACGACACACCTCTCACGGTCGAACATGAGGTTCAGGCGCTCGAACAAGCGGGCTTTATCACGGTCGAGGTCCTTGCATCGTGGGGACAAACGTCGACAATCCGCGCTATCTCGTAGGTCGCGGGTAAGTTCGATACGTTTCTGGGCATCATATTTGAGATGCAGTTAAAAGATGCCGCTGACAGCTTGGAAGATCGCAGGTCGCACGTAGTCAATGCTGACCTCTTATCGCTGCGGCGGCAATTTGATGCCCATTTCAGCATTTAACGGATCATCAGGAAAACAATTCGGGCGTTCGGTGCGAAACAAGGGTGTCGATTTCCTCCTGGAGCGTCTGGTAAGCGTTTAGCACGTGTCGCCCGTCATCAGTCAGCGTGGATCCTTTGGCGCCGTTACGCTCGATGAGGGGGCAGCCCAGCTGGGCCTCGGCCTCGTTGACGATGCGCCACGCCTTGGAGTACGCCATGCCGAGCGCCTTTGCAGCACGGTTGAGCGATTTCTCTCGCTCGATGCCCTCGAGGAGCTGGACGCAACCCGGTCCAAACGCGCCGGGCAAGGTCTCGTCTTGCCCCTGGATAACCAATCGGGCATGTGCGCGAACCTCCATGTTTCCTCCAACGCGTTGACTTCGTGTTCTTGTGAATTCGCACCTGATTGTACCAGCCTCGTATGCGCTACAATACCCCACCGAGAACCGCCTTGCCGGGCGGTTTGTCCACGCAATCGCGTCGGGCGTACCGGAGCCGCTGTGCACGGGCGCAACGACGCCCTACATGAGAAGGAGTACCCATGGCAATGTTCTTCCCCGGCGAGTCGCATACGTTTTCCGAGTACCTGTTGGTGCCTGGCTACTCGTCTCATGAGCACATCCCGGCAAACGTTTCGCTAAAGACCCCGCTTGTGCGCTTCCGCCGCGGCGAGGAGTCGGCGATCTCCCTTAACATCCCCATGGTCTCCTCGATCATGCAGTCGGTTTCCGGCGAGCAGATGGGCATTGCGCTCGCAACCGAGGGCGGCATGGCCTTCATCTACGGCTCTCAGACGCCCGAGCAGGAGGCCGCTATGGTCAAGGCGGTCAAGGATCACAAGGCCGGTTTTGTTGTCTCCGATTCCACTCTTACGCCTGATATGACGATGGCCGAGGTTATGGATCTCAAGGAGAAGACCGGTCACTCCACCATGCCCGTCACCGCCGACGGCAGCCCGCACGGCAAGCTCCTGGGTATCGTCACGAGCCGTGACTACCGTCCCAGCCGCGATGACCACAACGCCAAGGTCGAGACCTTCATGACCCCGCGCGAGAAGCTCATCGTGGGCGATAAGGACATCACGCTCAAGCGCGCCAACGACGTCATCTGGGACAACAAGCTGAACGCCCTTCCTGTGGTTGATGATGACGACTGCCTCGTGGGCATTGTCTTCCGCAAGGACTACGATTCCCACAAGTCCAACCCCAACGAGATGCTCGACGCCAACAAGCGTTATATGGTTGGCGCCGGCATCAATACGCGCGATTACGCCGAACGCGTTCCGCTGCTTATCGAGGCGGGCGCCGACGTGCTCTGCATCGACTCCTCCGAGGGCTTCAGCGAGTGGCAGAAGCTCACCATCGACTGGATCCGCGAGAACTACGGGGACTCCGTCAAGGTTGGTGCCGGCAACGTGGTCGACGCCGACGGTTTCCGCTTCCTCGCAGACTGCGGTGCCGACTTCATCAAGGTCGGTATCGGCGGCGGTTCCATCTGCATCACGCGCGAGACCAAGGGCATCGGCCGCGGTC
>CAUGVQ010000050.1 GCA_959602875.1 uncultured Collinsella sp.
CGCGATTCGCGAAGCGGCGGCCGTAAGGCCGCTCTGAGCGCGGGGGGCGGGCGTCCCTCCCTGTCAGTCAACATTGCGAGAACGTTTAGCCACAATGGTCGGCAAAGGTCTCCCAGGTAACCATCTGCTCAAGCGGAATGGACTCGTCATGCAAATGCGCCGGATGGCTCTCCTCACTCGGGTAGCCGAGGGGCATGATGGAGATGATACGGTGCGTGCGCGGGATCTCAAACTGGCGCCGGAGCTCCGAGGGGTCGATGAGGCCGACCCAGCAGCTGTGAATGCCGAGCTCTGAGGCCTGGAGCATCATGTGCGTGGCGACGATGGACGTGTCCACGATGCCAAAGTCCACCACATCGGGATTGTGCGACGCCACAGTCATGTCATAGGTGAGCACGAGCACCGTCGGTGCGCCGAAGCGGCACTTGCTCGCACGGTCGATCTTGGCGAGGCCCTCGGCGCTCTGGACGACGAGGATGCGCTGCGGCTGGAGGTTGCGTGCCGTGGGGGCAACGCGGCCCGCCTCGAGAATCTGCGCGAGCTTCTCGGGTTCGATGGGGTCGGGGGCGAAGCGGCGCTCGGAGTAGCGGCTCTTCGCAAGGTCTAGAAACGCCATGGCACTCTCCTGTTCTTTTTGCCCATATCGCCCCTTCAGGCATCGGGCCCGCAGCCCTTTGCTATGCTGAGAGGTGCGTAACCAGAGTGTACCCTCCCAAGCGGGGGATAAGATAGCAGGTGTTGGTATGTTTGAGATTCTTGGCGAGGTGCTCGGCCCCATCGCGCTTGTGCTCGTAGCGATCGTTGTCGCCGCCCTCCTGTACCTTGTGGTGACAACCATCAAAGCGCGGCGCGAGGAGCGCCGTGACCAGACGCAGGGCGGCGCGCACCGCCGCTAGCGCGTCTTCTTGCGGATCGCCGCGATGTAGAAGCCCTCGTAGAGCTGCGTAGGGCAGATGGTGAGCGTACCTACGAGCCCATTGGTAAGAAGGGGCAGCTCGCCGCGCTCGGCGGCGTCGGCAATCGCCTGCGCGGTGGCGGGACGCGCCGGTGCGTCCTCGGGCAGCGTGCCTGTAAGGGGTACGACCTCGCAGTCGCGATGCCGTTTGAGGGCGGCTGTCACCTGCTCTTCGTTTTCCTGGGGGAGGATGGAGCAGGTCGAGTAGACGAGCACACCGCCCGGCTTGAGGACGGTGAGCGCCCGGTCGAGGAGTGAGCGCTGCGAGCGCGTGACCTTGGCGAGCAGCTTATCGGTGATGCGCGAGGCGGCCTTTGCGTCGCCTTCGCGCACGGTGCCCGAGCCCGTGCAGGGCGCATCGAGCAGAATCTGATCGAAGGAGAAGAACTCGTCGAGGCGGCGCGCGTCGGTCCGCATGACGTTCACGGCGGTGACGCCGAGCTTGTTGAGGTTGAAGGTGAGCTTCTCGGCACGCGGGGTGCTCATCTCGCAGGCGGTGAGGTGCGCGCCCGGTGCAAGGGCGGCCATCTCGGCGGTCTTGCCTCCAGGGGCGGCGCACATGTCGAGCACATCGGCGCCGTCGCGCGGTGCGAGGGCGAGCGGCGGGATCATGGACGAGAGGCTCTGCAGGTAGACCTTGCCCTCGCGGTAGAGGGGAAGGTCCCAAACGGCTCGCTCACGAGCGTCGCTGAGTATGAAGGCGTCGCCGTACCACGTAACACCCTCATGGGCGATTCCTGCAGCGTCAAGCGCGCTTGCGACCTCCTCGCGTGTGGCGCGCAGGGTGTTGGCGCGCAGCGTCACCGGGCGCTCGCAGGCCTCGGCAAACCCGCGAAAGATGCGCTCGCAGGTATCGGCCGGATACCGATTCTCGATCTCCTGTGTCAGAAATGCAGGCAGGCCGCTTTCGCTCATGGGCTCTCCTTGGGTTGTGCGTTACCCCTCGCATGGTAGCAGAAGGCACGCACGCCCGCGGGGCGTCGGCGCTTGGGGCGCGCCTAGAGCACCGCGCCCGCGGCGATGAGTAGGATGCAGAGGACACCGGCTACGCCGTCACGTGCGCAGAAGGGGTAGCGGCGGTAGCTGCTCTTACGCGTGCGCAGGTAGAAGCCGCGCTGCTCTGCCGCAAGCGCCGTCGCATCGGTCTTGCCCACCGAGGTCACGAGCAGAGGCACGCAAACCGGCAGCATGAGCAGGAGCTTCTTCACTGGGTTCTTGGTGTCGAACTCCACGCCGCGGGCCGTCTGCGCCTCCATGATGGCGTTCATCTCCTGCGTGAAGACGGGGACAAAGCGCAGCGCCGTCGTGAAGGTGAACGCGTACTTGTAGGGGATGTGCAGCTTCTCCACACAGGCGTTGGCAAGATCGGTCGTCTTGGTGACGGTGAGCACAAGCACGAGCGGCAGGGCCACGCCAAGCAGGCGCAGACACGCCTTGGTGCCCGATACGAGGCCGTCGGTCGTGATAAAGAGCGCGATTACCTCGCCGCGGCGCACGAACGCGAGCTGCAGCACGAGCATGAGCACGGCAACGGGCACGAGCACCTTGAGAAGCGATAGCAGGCGCGACCCGCTGCCTGCGTAGATGCCGAGGACAAGCGTGAGGAGGAGAAGGCCGATGAGGGCAGCGTAGCCGTCCGCAAGCACGGTGGCGATGATGATGGCTGCCGCCAGCGCGAGCTTGGTCACGGGATTCAGGCGGTGCAGGACGGTGTCGCCCGGTACGTAGTCGATGACGTTCAGCATCTCTCTCACGCCTCCCTGGGGCCTGTGGCAGCGTCTGCCTCGGTGACGGCGTCTGCTCCTGTGGCGGCGTCTGCTTCGGTGGTAGAGGTCAGCGGCTCGGCGGCGTCCGTCTTGCCGCCCGCGAGCGCCTGGGTGGTGTTCACGATGCCCGCCACCTCGGAGATGTGGGCAAAGGCGGGGGAGACCTCGGCGGCAAGGCGCTGCGAGAGCTCGATGACCTGCGGCGGCTTCACGCGGGCGCGAGCCATGAGCGCGGCGTCGGCAAAGACCTCCGCCGTGGCGCCGCGGGCGAGGATGCAGCCGTCTGCCATGACCACAAGGCGCTCGGCAAAATCGGACACGACCTCCATGTCGTGGCAGACCATCACTACGGCAGATCCGTGCTCGGCCATCTCGCGGACCGTCTCCATAACGGTCATGCACTCACGGTAGTCGAGACCGCTCGTGGGCTCGTCGAGGACAACGACCGCGGGCTCGGTAACTACGACCGAGGCGAGTGCGACCATTTGGCGCTGCCCGCGCGAGAGCGAGAAGGGCGCCTCGTCTGCCGGAAGGCCAAAGCGCTCGATTACGCGGCGGGCGCGCGCCTCGGCATCTGTTTGGGAGACACCGGCGAGCTCGAGGCCAAAGGCAACCTCCTCGAGCACGGTGTTCTTGCAGAGCTGGTGGTCGGGGTTCTGGAAGAGCGTCGCCACGTGGCGGGCGATGCGCGATACGGGGACCTCGCGCGTGTCGAGGCCGGCGATCACGACCGAGCCGGAGCTCGGCTTGAGAAGACCGTTTAAAAGCTTGGTGGCCGTGGTCTTGCCGGCGCCGTTTTGGCCGACGATTCCCACGAGCTCGCCGGGATAGACGGTAAGGTCGAGGTTGTTCACCGACGCGCCGCCGCCGGGATAGGCAAAGGTGACGCCCGAGAAGCGCACAATGGGCTCGGCGCCCTCGGCGTGCGGCCGCGGCGCGGGTGCGTGGGGCGAGGCCGTGACGCGTCCGTTCGCCTCAGCTTCAACGGGCACCGGCGCGCTCGCATGCGCTCCAACGATGCCGGCGATAAGCGAGGCCGCCTCGTCCACGTTGAGACAGGGGCTGCCCGCCGGGCAGAGGTCGCGGTGGGCGAGGCTGTTAGAGATGCGCGCCGTACGCGGGCTGTCGACGCCGATGGCACGGAGCTCGGAGCCGTGCGCAAAGACCTCGTGCGGCGTGCCGTCGAGTGCCACGCGGCCCCCGTTCATGACCACGAGCCGGTCGCAGTACTCCGAGAGGAGCGCCACCTTCTGCTCGATCACGATGACGGTGATGCCCTCGTTGCGGTTGAGGTCACGCAGCACGTCAAAGACCATGCGCGAGCTCACCGGGTCGAGCGCCGCAGTGGGCTCGTCGAGTACGAGCACGCGCGGCGCGAGCGCCAGGATCGCGGCGATGGCGACCTTCTGCTTCTGCCCGCCCGAGAGGGTAGCGATCTCGCGGTCGCGGAGGTCGGCGATACCCACGGCGTCGAGCGCGGCCGTAATGAACTTCTCGATATGCCTATGGTCGACGCCGAAGTTCTCCAGACCAAAGATGAGCTCGTCCTCCACCACCGAGGCGACCATCTGCGCGTCGATGTCCTGGTTGACCGACCCCACGATGCGCGAGATGTCGGTGAGCGTGACCTCGCAGGTATCCGAGCCGTCGACAATGGTCTCGCCAAAGAGCTGTCCGGTGAAATGGTGGGGGATGGCACCCGAGAGGACGGAGGCGAGGGTCGACTTGCCCGCTCCCGACGGGCCGATCACGCCCACGAAGGCACCCGGCTCGATGGCGAGGGTGATGTCGTCGAGGGCGCGAGCGGCCTCATGGCCATAGGAGAACGAGACGTGCCTCATCTCGATAATCGGATCGGCGGTCGATTGCATGGGGTCCTCTCGGGGGTCGGGGTTGCGGAGCGAGCGGCGCTAGTCAGCAAGCTTGAGGGCGTGCTTGATGGGCAGGTAGAGCGCGCCTACGAGGATGGCGTTGAACACCGCGGTGAGGGCGACGACGGGGAGCATCAGCGAGACGAGGCTCGTGTCGAACTGCATCATAGCCATCTTGATGACCATAAAGATAGCGCCGGAGAGGAACGTCGTCACGAACGTGCCCACGGTGGGGATGACGGCCTTGGCGCCGGTTTTCATGCCGGCGTTGACGATGAGAGCCATCACGACGGCGGCGATGCCCTCGGCCACAAAATCGATGCCGGGGCTCGTGGTGGTGATCTGGATCACCGCGGCGGAGACGAGGCCGATGATGAGGGCCTGCACGGCGTTGGGCCGCACAATCAAGATGGTGAGGCAGAAGGCGGAGATGATGAACTCGGGTGCGATGGTGCCCGCCGAGATGGTGGAGATGGCCTTGCCGACGGTGAAGTTCAAGATGAAGCCGGCGGCGAGGAGCACCGCAAGCAGGACGAGGGCCTTGATGTCGAGCTTTCCTCGGTCGACGGAGGTAACGGTACGGGCCTGGGCGGAGGTGTTGGTGGTCTGCGTCATGGTAATCAGCCTTTCTGATGCATATTTGGGGACGGGGTCGAAATGTGCAACTGCCTGGTTGGGGACGGGGTCGAAACGGTCGCGGAGGCGCGTGATGCGAGTCCGGTCGGTCAATTTGGCTGACGGAGGCGCGGTAGCAAAAAGGCCCCCGGTCAACCCGGGGGCCTTTACGTGCGCTATCTATAGGCGCGAAGGGCTCACCGTTGACCGGCCGAGTTCACATCACGCCACCACCAGTTGTTGAGAGCAAGGTTGGTGTTTCTCATGACCGGTGGCTCCTTTCGGTGAATCGCGGTGAGCCTTGAGGCCCACCCATCTGGTGTTGCGAGCACTATAGCACAGTAAAGCGCGCTGTCGCCTGTGTCCGGTAAAGATTGCTGTTGTGTTACGCCGCGGCCGGGAGAGCGGCTTCTGCAGGCACGACCTTATGCGCGCGTGAGCGGCGAAAACTCGTCCACAATAAGGTCGAGGCAGCGGGGCAGCACGCGCGCGCCAAACACGCCCGAGGCGCTGTCCACAAGCTCGCCGTCGAACTGCATGCCGAGCGAAGGCGAGCAGCGCACCATAACCTCGCGCGCCTGGAACATCTTGAGCTGCGGGCGGCCGAGGTTCTTGCCCATCGGGTCGATGACGGCGGCAAGAGCGGTGGGGAGGAGCTGCACGAGCCCCACCGGCTCGATGACGGCAATATCGAGAAGACCGTCGTTCATACGGCAGTCGGGAAAGAGGTTGATGCCGTTTTGGATGACGGCGGTGTTGCCGATCATGCACGAGATGCCGTCGAGCTCCTCGACCACACCGTCGTGCTCGATGGAGAAGTGGGCTACCTCGGGCTCGAGCGTGGAGAGCGCCGAAAGGAAGTAGGCAATCTCGCCAATGTCCTTCTTGGCAGGCGCCGCTTTCTTCATGATGGTGGCGTCAAAGCCCGAGCCGGCGATGATGGTGAAGCCGTGCCGCTGCGTTGCGCCCGACTCGTCCTGCCAGAAGAGCTCGCCCATATCGACCTGGGCGGTGTGCCCGGCGCGGCAGGCCGCCGCAAGGGCCGCAATCTCGGAGCCGTTACCGATGTTGTTGAAGAACAGGTTTGCCGTGCCCGAGGGGAACACGAGTACGGGCACATGCGTGTCGCGCAGGCAGTCGAGGACGTTGGCGACCGTGCCGTCCCCGCCGGAGACGACCACGCGGTCAAAGGAGCGCACGTCGCGCGTTGCATCCTCGGCCTCCATACCTTGGCCGATGAAGCGCATGACAACCTCATCGCCGGCGGCGGCGAGCGCATGCTCGAACGCAAAGATCTCATCCGAGCGCGGACCCGACGCAAGATTGTGGATGATGAGGCACCGCATGGGGCGTTTCCGTTCCGACTCAAAGCGCGTATAGTTACATTGTCGTATCCTACCCCCAAGACCGTTTGCGATACCGAGGCCAAGGGAGAGCATGATTATTTCTACAGAGAGCGAGCTCGCGGCGTTCTGTGCGCGGGCCGCCGCGTTTGATGCGGTCGCTGTTGATACCGAGTTTCTGCGCGAGCGGACGTTCCATCCGCGCCTGTGCCTCATCCAGGTGGGCACCCCCGACGAGTCGGTTGCCATCGACCCCATTGCCCTCGAGGGGCACCTCGACCCGCTGGCTCAACTGTTCGTGAACCCCAAGGTCCTCAAAGTATTCCACGCGTGCGCGCAGGACATGGAGGTACTGCTCCATACGCTCGGCGTGCTTCCCGCCCCGATATTCGATACCCAGGTTGCCGCGGCTTTTTTGGGCGAGCGCCTGCAGATTGCCTACAACGGCCTTGTCCAGGCGTTCTGCGGCGTGACGCTTCCCAAGACCGAGTCGCTTACCGACTGGTCGCGCCGCCCGCTCACCGCCCAGCAGATCGAGTACGCCCTCGACGACGTCCGCTACCTCATCAAGGCGTACGGCACCATCTCCGAGCGCCTTGAGACGGAGGGGCGCCTGTGGTGGGTGCTTGACGAGATGCGCCCGCTCATGGAGCGCTCGCACTACGAGACGGACCGCCGCGAGGCCTACAAGCGCGTCAAGCGTATCAACTCCTGCACGCGCAAGCAGATGGCGATCGCGCGCGAACTCGCCGCTTGGCGCGAGGGCCGTGCCGAGAAGCTCGACATCCCGCGCAAGTGGGTCATGTCGGACGAGGTGCTCGTCGCGCTCGTCAAGCGCGCCCCCCGCGAGGTGGCCGACGTGAGAAGCGTGCGCGGCACCGAGCAGCTCGCCGATGGCGACGTACACGCCATCCTCATGGCAGTTGACCGCGGGCGCCGCTGCCCGGCGGACCGCCTGCCGCCCGCCCAGCATGCGCGCCGCGCGCTCACCAGCGAGCTGGAGAGCGTCGTGGACCTCATGTACGCGCTTTTGCGCCTTGTGGCGGAGCGTTCCGGTGTGGCGACGGCTATGATTGCCTCGCGCGATGACCTTGCCGACTACATCGATCACCCCGAGCGCAGCCCGCTGCGCGACGGTTGGCGCTTCGAGCTGGTGGGAACGCGCCTCGACGACCTGCTCTCGGGCAACATGGGCCTCACCGTCAAGGACCGTCGCATCGAGATCCTGTAGAAACGGACTGCAAAGGGGGCGGGGTGTTTCGTCAACCTCGCTGTTACCAGAACCTTGTCCGCACGTCGGGGTAGACTGGGTAGCAACCAGCAAGGCGGGCACGCGCCCGCCCTATAGATACGGAGGGCACATGACCGGATGGAACTTGACGGGCAGGAGTACCCGTCCACGTGCCGCCACAGATCCCTTGCCTTGGGAGCAGGGCGCTACACCGGGTAGCGCCCCCGCGACCGCTGTCACCACCGCCGTAGACGGCGTGGACGCTGCCGAGCAGGCGGAACAGGACCCAAACATCCTTACCGTGACGCAGGCGGTCGGTCTTGCGGGCGCGACCTTGGCGGAGCTGCCGCCCATCACGGTGCTCGGCGAGGTGTCGGGCTTTCGCGGACCGTACGGCGCCCGCGGCCACTGCTACTTCCAGATAAAGGACGAGTCGAGCTCGCTGGAGTGCATCATCTGGGGCGGCGTCTACAAGGCGAGCCCCTATGAGCTCAGAAACGGCCTCAAGATGCGCTTCACGGGCAAGTTTGAGGTGTATGCCCGCACCGGCAAGATGAGTTTTCAGATCTCGCGGTTCGAGCCGGTGGGGGAGGGCCTCCTTCGCCAGCAGGTGGCGGCCCTTGCCGAGAAGCTGCGCCGCGAGGGGCTCATGGACGAGTCGCGCAAGCGCCCCATCCCCGCGTTCTGCACGCGCGTGGCGGTGGTGACCTCGCTTTCCGGCGCGGTCATCGACGACGTGAAACGCACCCTCCGTCGCAGAAACCCGCTTGTAGAGCTCATCTGCGTGGGCTCCAAGGTGCAAGGTGAGGGTGCCGAGGCCGAGCTTATCGAGGCGCTCGGTCGCGCCGCAGCCATCGAGCCCGCGCCCGACTGCATCCTGCTCGTGCGCGGTGGCGGTTCCTTTGAGGACCTCATGACCTTCAACGACGAGGCGCTCGCTCGCGCCGTTGCGGCGTCCCCGGTGCCCGTTATCACCGGTATCGGCCACGAGCCCGATACCTCCATCTGCGACATGGTGAGCGACCGCCGCTGCTCCACGCCCACGGCGGCAGCGGAGTCGGTAGCGCCCGCGGCAACCGAGCTCGCTGAGCTCCTCGCCACCCGTGAGCGCAGGCTCGCGGCCGCCTTGTCTACCATAGTGGCAGATGGCAGGGCGGGGCTCTCCCGTGCGTTCGAGCGTGCTTCTCGCGCGATGGGCGAGCGCCTCTCGCGCGAGGAGCTCTCCCTGCGCGCCCTCGCTGCGCGTCCGTGCCTCACCCGGCCGGATGAGACGGTCCTCCGTCGCGCCGCGGAGCTCGAGCAGAGCGCCGACAGGCTCGAGGCGGCCATGGTTAGAGGCATGGAACGCCGGACCGCGTCGCTCGACGCCCTCGCCGCGCGCCTGCCCGCGCCGGGCTCGCTCATAGCCGAGCCGCGCCATGCGCTCGAGCTTGCCCTCGCGCGTCTTGCGCGCGAGGGGAGGGAGCTCACCGCCGCGCGCGGGGCTGATCTTGCGCGCCAGGCGGCGTCGCTCGATGCCCTCTCGCCGCTCAAGGTTTTGGGGCGCGGGTACGCCATCGCCTACCGCGAGGGCGCGGTGGCGACGAGTGCGACCTCGTTTGCCTCTGGCGACGAGCTCACGGTGCGCTTCGCAGACGGCGAGGTTGCGGCAACAGTTGAGCGCGTGGACGCAAAGTAGCGGTCAAAGCTTTGGTAACCCATGGGCCTTGCGCCCGAGAGAAAGGATACGTACATGGCAGAGAAGAAGATCGAGGAGCTCACCTACAAGGAGGCCTCCCAGGAGCTCGAGCGCATCATCCGCGCGCTGGAGTCCGGCGAGATGGAGCTCGAGCAGTCGCTCGAGAGCTATACGCGCGGCGTCGCGCTCGTGAAGAGCCTGCGCGAGCGTCTTGATTCTGCCGAGCAGCAGGTCAAGATCCTCGTGAAGGATATGGACGGCACGGACACGCTCGTGGCGGGCGAAGCCGCGTCGACCGACGATCAACTGAGCATCTAATCTTGGCACCCAGGGAAAGGAATACCATGTCCGATTGCATCTTCTGCAAGATCGCTAACCACGAGATTCCCTCGACGGTCGTCTACGAGGACGACGCCGTCATCGCCTTCGACGACCTGAACCCCCAGGCGCCCGTGCACACCCTCGTGGTGCCCAAGGCGCATTACGAGAACATCATCGACGGCGTGCCGGCAGAGACCCTTGCCGCCATGGCAAACGCCGTGGCCGAGGTCGCGCGCGCCAAGGGTCTTGACCAGGGCTTCCGCGTGATCACCAACACGGGCGCCGCCGCCGGCCAGACCGTCATGCACCTGCACTGGCACGTGCTCGGCGGCCGCGATCTGGGTGAGGGCCTGGTCTAGCACGCCGCCTGCCGTGTTCCGGAGCCCGGCTGCATGTCTGCGGCCCATCTTGACCCCTCATGGCCGGGTTTGGCGGTAAAATAAATCTGTTGTGTAGCTTCGCGCCGGCACTCGGCGCGCGATCTGAGGGAGACTCATGAACGTTCTCGTTGTCAATGCCGGTAGCTCCACGCTCAAGTACCAGCTCATCGATACCAAGACCCACAAGGTTTCCGCCAAGGGCTCCTGCGAGCGCGTGGGCTTCACGGGCGGCACCTTCACCCATACCGTTGCCGGCGCGTCCAAGGTCACCGACAACATCGAGTTCCCCGACCACAAGGTTGCTATCGAGGCCGTGCTGAAGGACCTCGAGTCCCACAACGTCAAGATTGACGGCATCGGCCACCGTATCGTTCAGGGCGGTTGGTACTTCGGCGACTCCACGCTCGTCGACGCCGACATCCTCGCTAAGATCCGCGAGGTTGCCCCGCTCGCCCCGCTCCACAACAACCCCGAGGCAAACGTTATCGAGTACTGCCTCGAGCAGTATCCCGACCTGCCCAACGTCACGGTCTATGACACGGCGTTCCACTTCAACATGCCCAAGGTTGCCCAGACCTACTCGCTGCCCGCCGACGTCTGCGAGAAGTTCCACATCCGCAAGTACGGCGCCCACGGCACGAGCTACCGTTACATCTCTCAGAAGGTCTCCGAGATGACGGACGGCGCCGCGCATAAGGTCGTCATCTGCCACATCGGCTCGGGCGCTTCGCTTGCTGCCGTCCAGGACGGTCAGTGCATGGACACCACCATGGGCCTCACCCCGCTCGACGGCGTGATGATGGGCACCCGCTGCGGATCCATCGACCCGGCCACCGTCTGCTACCTCCAGCGCGAGGGCGGCTACAGCTTCGATGAGGTCGACGACATGATGAACAAGAAGTCCGGCCTCATCGCCATCGCGGGCACCAACGACATCCGCGATATCGAGCAGGGTGCCGCCGACGGCGACGCGGGCTGCAAGCTTGCCTTCGACATGTTCGTCTACAAGATCGCCGCCAAGGTCGCCGAGATGGCCACCGCCATGTGCGGCATGGACACCCTCGTCTTCACCGCCGGTATCGGCGAGCACGCCCCGGCTGTCCGCGCTGGCGTTGCGGACCGCCTCGCCTGGATGGGTGTCAAGATGGATCACGCCAAGAACGCCCTGCGCGCCGATGGCGGCTGGTGCCTCTCTACCGCCGACTCGCCCGTTGCCATCTATGTGATCCCCACCGACGAGGAGTACATGATCGCTGCCGACGTCGAGCGCATCGTCAACGGCAAGTAGTGCGCACGCGATAAGCGCAAGATGCCATAGATAGCGGCGGTGCGAGGACATGCGTGCCCGTGCCGCCGTCTGCCCGCCGCCTGCGGACGCTTGGCGAATGGTGCCCAGCGCCCGCAGGCGGCGGTGTTACGGTTAAATGTGCGGGTGCGCCCGCGCAGAAGACCCCGGCCGTTCGGTCGGGCACGACCTCAAAAGGAGACCCATGAACGTCCTCGTTGTGAACGCCGGCAGCTCGAGCCTCAAATACCAGCTTCTCGATACCGAGACGCGCGAGATCGCGACCAAGGGCAACTGCGAGCGCATCGGGCTCGATCGGGGTATCTTCACCCACACCAACCCAGCGGGCGAGAAGGTCGTGGAGGACGCGCTGTTCTCCGACCACAAGGCGGCCATCGACCGCGTCCTCAAGACGCTCGACGCCGAGGGCCACACCTTTGAGGGCATCGGCCACCGTATCGTGCAGGGTGGTTGGTACTTCGACGACTCCGCGCTTGTGACCGACGACGTCATGGCAAAGATCTTGGAGGTCGCACCCCTCGCGCCCCTGCACAACTACGGCGAGGCTGCGGCCATTGACGCCTGCCGCGCACGCTACCCCGAGATTCCCAACGTCGCCGTTTTCGATACGTCGTTCCACATGTCCATGCCCGAGGTCGCCTACACCTACGCCCTTCCCAAGGACGTGTGCGAGAAGTATCACATCCGCAAGTACGGCGCCCACGGCACGAGCCACCGCTACGAGTGGATGGTCGCCAAGGAGATGCTTGGCGACTTCTGCCATCGCCTGCTGTCGTGCCACCTCGGCAACGGCGCGTCGCTTTGCGCGATCGAGGACGGCGTGTGCCGCGACACCACGATGGGACTCACGCCGCTCGACGGCCTCATGATGGGCACCCGCTGCGGATCCATTGACCCGGCCACGGTCTGCTATCTCCAGCGCGAGGGCGGCTACACCTATGACGAGGTCGACGAGATGATGAACAAACAGTCCGGCCTGCTTGCGGTATCGGGCATCTCGAGCGACGCGCGTGACATCCGCAACGGCGCCAACCACGGTGACGAGAACTGCCTGCTCGCCTTCGACATGTTCGCCTACAAGGCGATGCTCCAGGCGGCGTCCATGATCGCCTCCATGGCGGGCGTAGACACCATCACCTTCACGGCGGGCATCGGTGAGAACGACTGGACCATTCGCCAGGCGTTCTGCGAGTGCTTCGACTGGCTCGGCGTGCGCATCGACCGCGAGCGCAACCAGGCAGCCGTGGGTAACGGGCCTCAGGTCATCAGCGCCGCCGGCTCTCCCGTGACCGTTATGGTCATCCCCACCGACGAGGAGTACATGATCGCGCTCGACGTGAAGCGTCTGGTCGAGGGTGCTTAGGACACCTGTAATACCGGTAGTCATGGTGCAAAACATCTCATAATCATCTGCTGAAATGTCAGATGATTATGAGATGTTTGGAGGGACTGCCATGGACCCCATTTTTTCTATGACCAGCTTGCAGCGAAATCTCTCTGAGGTGAAGGCTGCGGCACGTGATTCTGTGGTGCGTATTACCGAGCAGGGCGCGGGCTCGCCGACATCGATGCGGGGAGATGCGTCGCGTCCGTTGACGCGACGCTTGAGCGTGCCCGCTCTATGAGGAGAAAGAGTGCCTAGCGTAGAATTGCGCATCGCCGACGAATGTGTGGAGGCACTTGCCGAGGTTTACCCTGAGCGCGTACTCGCCAGCATTGAGATGGCGCTGAACAGCCTGAAATTGTTTCCGGAAAGCGGTTCTCCGCGGGTACGGCAGAGTTTGGCTGCTCGATGCGGCGAGGGATTGCGCCGG
Source organism: uncultured Collinsella sp. (assembly GCA_959602875.1). Lineage (GTDB taxonomy): Bacteria > Actinomycetota > Coriobacteriia > Coriobacteriales > Coriobacteriaceae > Coprousia. The sequence goes on from CAUGVQ010000050.1 coordinate 13,281, forward strand.
TTAGTCGTTTCGCGCTTTGTAATCGTTTACCGCTATCGGCAACATTCCGTAGATGTCCGCGCACTCGTGTACGGGCCTACGATCGTATAGCGCGTGCCTGAAGGGGCGTGCGCAAGGGCGCATTGCTGGAGAGGGGCTAGATCGCAATCGTCCTTTGAAGGCGATGACGAGGACGGGTCTGGCGCTCACTAGATAGAAAGCAGAGGAGGCCCCGGAAGGATTCCTAAGCGAGCATTCCGCAGCCGCAAAGCGGCGAGGACGTTCGCGTGGAACCTTCCGGGGCCTCCGGTCGGTTAGTGCAAGGACGCAGCAGCTGTTACGCCATCTGCGCCTGGACGGCGGTGATGGCCACGACGCCCACGATGTCGTCGGCGGAACAGCCGCGGGAAAGGTCGTTCACCGGCTTGGCAATGCCCTGGAGAATCGGGCCGTAGGCCTCGGCGCGGCCGAAGCGCTGGACGAGCTTGTAGCCGATGTTGCCGGTCTCGAGGTTGGGGAAGACAAGCACGTTGGCGCTGCCGGCGACCGTGGACTTGGGAGCCTTGAGCTCGGCCACGGACGGCACGATGGCGGCGTCGAGCTGCAGGTCGCCATCGATGGCGAGCTCGGGCGCCTTCTCCTTGGCGAAGGCCGTGGCCTCCTGGACCTTCTTGGCGGTGTCGCC
>CAUGVQ010000051.1 GCA_959602875.1 uncultured Collinsella sp.
CATCCCGCAGATCAAGCGGAAGCTCCAGACGCTCTACGATGTTGGATTGGGCTACGTGCGTCTGGGCCAGCCCGCGACGACGCTCTCCGGCGGCGAGGCCCAGCGTGTGAAGCTCGCGAAGGAGCTGCATCGTCGCCAGACGGGGAAGACATTCTACATTCTGGACGAGCCCACGACGGGCCTGCATTTCGAGGACGTGCGCCAGCTCATCGACGTGCTCCAGCGCCTTGTGGACGCGGGGAACACGGTGCTCGTGATCGAGCATAACCTCGACGTGATCAAGGTGGCGGACCGCATCATCGACCTCGGCCCCGAGGGCGGCTCGCGCGGCGGGCGCATCGTGGTCTCGGGCACGCCCGAGCAGGTCGCCGCCTGTCCGGAGAGCTACACGGGGCGCTTCCTCGGCCCCATCCTCGAGCGTGACCGCGCGCGCATGGAGGCGCGAGAGGCGTAAAGATTCACGCAGCTGCCCGCGTGGCCTAGCCGCGCGGGCGTTGTGGAGTGTGTTTGGGTGCCCGTGGAGCCTGCTATCATGGTAGGCATACGTTTCTGCCCCTCGGGAAGGCATCAGACATGAAGCTCAACCACACCGTTGCATGCCTTGCGCGCGCCGGCGCCGTCCGGCGGGCGGCCGCTGCGGGCCTCGCCCTCTCGCTTGCGGGGGCGAGCGTCTTGGCGCCGCTCTCTGCCGCAGCCGCGCCCACAGACGGCTTGGAGGCGCAGGTCGCCGAAGCTCAGGAGAAACTTGCTGACCTTACCTACGAGCTCGAGCTCGCCCAGGCGGAGGCGGACACCACCGCGCTTGACCTCGCCGACACCCAGGACCGCATCGCGGAGCTCGAGACGCAGGTTGCCGAGACCTCCGAGCAGCTCGACGCCGCTCAGGCGGACCTGTCGAGCAAGGCAGTCCAGTCGTACAAATCTGGCGCGGTCACCCTTATCGACATCATCTTCTCCTCATCGAGCTTTGACGAGCTCGCTAGCCGTCTGTTCTACGCGAACAAGGTTGCCGAGGCCGAGGCCGACCGCGTGTCGACCGTCCGCGAGCTGCAGGAGAGCCTTGCCGCCCAAAAAAGCGAGCTCACCTCGCGCGAGGACGAGCTGACCGGCCTTCTTGCCGATCAGTCCGCCGACGCCGCAGCGCTGGAGGCCGCGCGCAACGAGACGTCGAGCTACGTCAACGGTCTCTCCGACGAGCTTGCGGAGGCCCTCGAGGCCGAGCGCGCCGCAGCAGCGGAGGTCGTTCGCGAGAGCGAGGCGAGCTCAACGCCTGCTACCGATAACGACGGCTCTGCTTCCGAAGAAGGTAGCGGCTCCGAGGAGAATGCGGGTAGCGAGGACAACGGCAATAACGGTAACGCCGGCAACGGCGGCGCCACGACCCCGAGCACGCCCTCGACCGATCCTGACCCTGCGCCGAGCACGCCCGATCCCGACCCCGCACCGAGCACGCCTGCCGGTAGCGGCAACCTGAGCCAGGGGCAGCGCTCTACCATCATCGCCGCTGCGCGCAGCCAGCTCGGCTGTGCCTACGACTACGGCACCATGATCCCGGGCGTTTCGTTCGACTGCTCGGGTCTCACTACCTACTGCTACAGCCTGGCGGGCGTCTCCATCCCGCGGTCCTCCGCCACCCAGTACCGCACCGTCAAAAACGCCGGCAACCTCAAGACCGACGCATCCCAGCTCGTTGCGGGCGACCTCGTCTTCTATCAGACGGGCGGGACCATCCGCCATGTGGCAATCTACATCGGCGGCGGCAACGTCATCCACGCGAGCGATTACAGCACGGGCGTCATCACCTCGGGCCTCTACTACAGCCCGGGCTTCTGCGGCGGCGGCAGCCCCATCTAGGCGCGAGGCGGTTCATGGGGGCAGCGGTAAAGAAGACAAATGCTATGCGCGAGCTCGAGGCAGCGGGCATCGCGTACCGCGTTCATACCTACGAGCACGTTGAGGACGATTTCTCGGGTGTGCATGTGGCCGAGCAACTGGGCGAGGACCCCGATCAGGTCTTCAAGACGCTCGTGACCGTAGCGCCCTCGCGCGAGCATGTGGTCTGCTGCATCCCCGTCGACCAGGAGCTCGACCTCAAGCGCGCGGCGCGTGCCGCCGGATGCAAGGCACTCTCGATGCTGCCCTTGCGCGAGCTCACGGCGGTGACCGGCTACGTTCGCGGCGGCTGTTCGCCCGTGGGCATGAGGCGGGCCTTTCCGACCGTCATCGACGAGACCTGCCAGCTGTTCGACACGATTATGATTTCTGGCGGAAAGCGCGGTCTGCAGCTGGAGCTCGACCCGATCGAGCTTGCGCGGTTCTGCAACGCCACGCTGGCCGACATCGTCCAAGAATAGGAGTGGGGCATGAGCGAACGGGATACCATGGAGCAGCAGAGCCCCCAAGGTAGGCATTTCAAGCGGGCTCAGCCGGTCGATGCGCCGGCGCCCGCGCAGACCGACGCGTCCGATCCGGGGGAGACGGCGGTCTTCATGGCGGCTGCCGCACGTTCGGCGGATAGTTCGCAGGGTGTTTCCCGCATCGCTCCCGCGCCGGGGTGCGGGAGCGAGAGGACCACACCCGAAGGACCATCCGCCGAACGCGTGGCAGAGGACGATGACTTCTCCACCTCGGGCGATTACGCAAATGTGGGCCGCTCCGCCGGCCTCATGACGCTGCTCATCATCATCTCCCGCCTGACCGGCTTTGCGCGTACGTGGTTCATGGGTATCGCCTTTGGCGTGTCGCTGCTCGCCTCGTCCTACAACATCGCCAACAACCTCCCCAACATGCTCTACGAGCTCGTGATGGGCGGCATGCTCGTCACGGCGTTTTTGCCCGTCTACATGGACGCGCGCCGGCAAGGCGGGCGCGAGGGCGCCAACGCCTATGTGGGAAACCTCCTGTCGATTCTGCTCATCATCCTGGGCGGCGTCTCGGTCATCGCCTGCGTGTTTGCCCCGGCGCTCATCTGGACGCAGTCGTTTTTGAGCGACGGCTCCGAGATGGAGACGGCGGTCTACTTCTTCCGCTTCTTCGCGTTCCAGATCCTGTTCTACGGACTGGGCTCGGTGTTCTCCGGCGTACTCAACGCGCACCGCGACTACTTCTGGAGCAACGTCGGTCCTATCCTCAACAACGTGGTCGTGATCGCGAGCTTTGCGGCGTTCCCGGCAATCGCCGGCGTGAGTGAGGCGGCCGCCATCACGGTGCTCGCGGTGGGCACAACCGCTGGCGTCTTTGTGCAGATGGCCTGCCAGATCCCGGCGCTCGCACGCCACGGTATCCATCCGCGTCTGCACGTGGACCTGCATGACCCGCTCATCAAGAAGACCGTCTCGCTCGGCGTGCCCACGGTGATCGCCACGCTCTGCACGCTTGTTACCAGCTCGGTCATGAACTCCACGGCGCTCGCCGTCCAGCCGGGCACGGGCTCGTCGGTCATCGCCTATGCGCGCCTGTGGTACACGCTGCCCTACGCCCTGCTCGCGGTCTCGCTCAATACGGCGCTCTACACCGAGCTTGCGCGCGACGCCACGGTGGGCGACGACGATGCGGTGCGCGACGGCCTCTCCCGCGGCATCGCGCAGCAGTTCTTCGTGCTCATCCCCTTCGCGCTTTACCTCATGGCGTTCAGCTTCCCGCTCAACATGGTCTACTGCGCCGGAGCGTTTGACATCGAGGGCGTGGGGCTCGTCTCCGAGTACCTGTGCTTCCTCGCACCGTCGCTGCCGCTCTACGGCGTGTGCATGCTCATGCAGAAGGGCTGCTCGGCGCTGCGCAACATGAACCCCTACGCCGCGTTTATGCTCTTGGGCGCTGTGGCCGAGATTGCCTTCTCGCTCACCTTTGCGGTGGCCGCCGGGTTTGGCATGCCCGCCATCGCGCTTTCCATGACGGCTTCCTACCTCGCCTCAGACATTGGCGCCTTCTGGTGGATGCGTCGCCGTCTGCGCGGGCTCCGCACCGCAAAGATCGCGCACGGCATCGTGGGCGGTCTTGTGCTCGGCGGCCTCGGTGCCGCGGCGGGTGCGGGCGTGGTTGCCGCGCTCGAGACCTTTGTGAGCCCGCTCGTCAGCTACCTGCCCGACGGCAGCGCCGCCACGGCGGGTATGGCGCAAACGTTCGCCTACATCGTCGCCGGCGGTATCGTCGCGCTCATCGTCACCTTTGCGCCGGCCATCGCCCTCAAGTTCCCCGAGGCGGAGATGTTCCGCTCCATCCTGCGCCGCGTGAAGCGGTAGGCGCCCATGGCATCGCAACAGTGGCACGACGCGCAGCCGTCTGCCGAGCGTACCGAGCATATCGACGAGACCCTCATCGCCCCTGCCCCCGGTATCGAACCGAGCCTTGCCGAGCAGGTCGCGCGCGTCCCCACGAGCCCCGGCTGCTATCTGTGGAAGGATGCCGAGGGCACCGTTATCTACGTGGGCAAGGCCAAAAACCTGCGTGCGCGCATGCGTCAGTACGTGCAGCTCACCGACGAGCGACAGAAGATTCCGCTCATGATGCAGCTCGTGCGCTCCTTCGACTACCTTGTGGTGGAGAGCGAGCACGAGGCACTCGTTTTGGAGCGCAACCTCATCGGGCAGTACCATCCCTACTTCAACGTCGACTTCAAAGACGACAAGAGCTACCCCTTTATCGCACTCACCAAGGGAGACCTCTTTCCGGCTATCAAGTACACGCGCGAGCGGCATCGCCCCGGTACGCGCTACTTTGGCCCCTATACCGACAGCCGCGCCGCGCGCGACACCATCGACACCATTCGCAAGGTGATTCCCATCTGCATTGCCACCTGCGCGGAATGGAAGCGCTGCCGCCGCCTTGCCGAGGCGCATAAAGGGGACGAGGGCATCCTCGGCCTCATCATGGCAGAGAAGGGGCGCCCGTGTTTTGACTATCACGTGGGGCGCGGACCCGGGGCATGCGTGGGTGCGATTTCGCCCGAGGAGTACGCCAAAAACGTACGCCGCGTGGAGCGGTTCCTCTCGGGCAAGCGCAGCGAGGTCACAGGTGAGCTCAAGGCAGAGATGGCAGAGGCCGCGTCCGAGCTCGATTTTGAGCGTGCCGCCCGCATCAAGCGCCGCCTCGAGGTGATCGACGGGCTCGATGACCGCCAGCAGGTCGTGTTTCCCTCGCGGGTGGACATCGACGTCATCGGTTTCTACCGCGAGGAGACCATCGCCGGCGCCTGCGTGTTTGCGGTGCGCGAGGGGCGCACGGTCAGAAGTTGCGAGTTCATCCTCGACAAGGGCCTTGATGTGGACGAGGAGGAGCTCGTCGCCGGCTTCATCAAGCGCTATTACGACGAGACGGCGGATATTCCCGCCGAGGTCGATGTGGCGGTGGAGCTTGCCGATGCCGAGGTGATAGGGGAGTGGCTCGCCGAGAAGCGTGGCCGCGCCTGCCAGATTCACCGACCGCAGCGTGGCGAGAAGCGCCGCCTGATGGAGATGTGCGAGCGCAACGCCCGCCACGCGCTCATGCGCTACATGATGCGCACCGGCTACGCCGACGACCGCACCAACCAGGCACTCCTCGAGCTCGAGAGTGCCCTTGCGCTGCCGGCGCCGCCGCTGCGCATCGAGTGCTTCGATATCTCGACCATCCACGGTCGCTTCACGGTGGCGTCCATGGTGGTCTTTACCAACGGCAAGCCGGACAAGTCTCAGTACCGCCGCTTCAAGGTGAGAAGCGTCACCGGCGAGGCCAACGACTTCCTCTCCATGCAAGAGGTGCTCGGGCGCCGTTATGCGCCGGAGCGTATGGAAGACGAGCGCTTTGGCTCGCGGCCCGATCTGCTGGTGGTCGACGGCGGCAAGCCACAGCTCACGGCGGCCTTAACGCAGCTTGAGGAGCTCGGGCTCGACATTCCCGTATGCGGTCTTGCCAAGGCGGACGAGGAGGTCTTTGTCCCCTGGGACGATACACCGGTTGTGTTGCCCAACGGATCGGCCTCGCTCTATCTCATCAAGCAGGTCCGTGACGAGGCGCACCGCTTTGCCATCACCTTCCATCGCGAGCTCCGCGACAAAGCTATGACGGTATCGGTTTTAGACGAGGTGGAGGGTGTGGGTCCCACACGCAAGAAGGCCATCATGAAGCACTTTGGCTCGCTCAAGCGCCTGCGACAGGCGCGCGTGGAGGACATCGCCGCCGTAAAGGGCGTGCCGCGCGATGTGGCGCAGGCGGTGTACGATACGCTGCGCGCCTGGGATGCCGAGCGCAATAGCTAACCGCCGTTCCACAGCAGCAACCGTCCTACATGGGCAAGCGCGCATTTTGGCATCATTTGTGCGCCTAGCAGGTCAAATGCTTCGTGTCAAGATGATGCGCGCTCCAACTGGTCTTGCTATTGCGATACATACTGGTATCACACTTGTTGATACCAGTATGTTTTGTCAATAAAAAAATAGGGATAACCTGCGATTACCGTTTGCCACGTGGTTGCGACCTCTCGCCGAGAACAGTCTCTGTTAAGTGGTTGTAACAAGTATGTTAAGTACATCCACCGCGTGCCCCTGCGGCATGGCAGGACACGCATCGACTGATTGGAGTTCCCATGCGCGATCTTATGAACAGGGCCCTCTCTCGCCGCACGTTCCTCGGCGCCGCCGGTGCTGCCGCCACGGTAGCTGGTCTCGGTCTCGCCGGCTGCGGCAACAGCGAGACGCCTGCGCAGGGTAGTGGCTCTGCGGGTACGACGGGTGGCGGCACCATCACCGCTGGTTCCGCGTACGCTCCGTCGGATTACAACCCGACGTCCACCTCTTCGGCGTTCTGCCTGGGTGCCAACTGGCACGTTCTCGAGGGCCTCTACGGCACCGACCCGCATGACTACAGCACGTTCAACGAGCTTGCCGCAGGCGACCCCGAGCAGACCGATGACACGCACTTCACCATCGCGCTCCGCGAGGGCGCCAAGTTCTCCACGGGTGACGCTGTGACCGCCGCTGACATCGTGGAGTCCTTCGACCGCACGAAGGCCAACGCCACCTACGCCGCGTTCCTGACCCCGATCGAGTCGCTCGAGGCAACTGACGAAGCCACCATCACCGTCACCACCACGATCGCCAACTTCTCGCTGCTCAAGGAGCGCCTGGCTCTCGTCCGCGTCTTCCCGTCCGGCACCACCGACGAGGAGCTCGCCGATACGCCCGTTGGCTCCGGCCCCTGGATGTACGACGCGATTACCGACAACACGGTCGATCTCGTCCCCAACCCCGACTACAACGGCGACTACCCGGCGGAGGACGCGGGCCTGCACTACGACATCCTCACCGACGCTACCGCTCGTATGACTGCCCAGCAGCAGGGCACCACGCTCGTTATGGAGTCCGTCACCGCTGACGCCATCGAGACCATCGAGGGCGCTGGCTGCAAGGTGGACAAGGTCCAAGGCTTCGGCACCCGCTTCATCATGTTCAACACCACCAAGGCCCCGTGGGACAACGTCACTGCCCGTAAGGCCGTGATGTACGCTCTCAACACCGACCAGATGATTGAGAACATCTTCAGCGGTCTCGCCACCGCCGCCAAGTCCTACATTCCGCAGGACTTCCCCAACTATCAGGAGGCCGCCACGGTCTACACCTACGATGCCGACCAGGCGAAGTCCCTGCTTTCCGAGGCTGGCGTGACCCCGGGCAACCTCGTGATCCGCACCACGGACAACACCCAGGCCGAGCAGATGGGCATCCAGGCCCAGCAGGACCTCGAGGCCCTCGGCTTCACCGTCGAGATTCGCACCGAGACCTCGCAGGCCACCTACGCTGCCATCGACGGCGGTTCCGATGACTTCGACATCCTTATCGCCCCGGGCGACCCGAGCTGCTGGGGCGCCGACCCCGACCTGCTGCTCAACTGGTGGTACGGCGACAACGTCTGGCAGCAGACCCGTACCGGTTGGGGAGAGTCCGCTGAGTTCGCTCAGATCCGCGAGCTCATGAACTCCGCTCTCGGCCAGTCCGGCGACGAGCAGCAGGCCACTTGGAAGCAGGTTTACGACATCATCGCCGACAACTGCGTCCTGTACCCGCTCGTTCATGTCCAGACGGTCACCGCTTCCTGGGCCGACGCCTCCACGGCGCCCAAGGGCGTTGCCATCGACGGCTTCGAGGGTATCGGCACCACGGGCATGAGCTTCATCGGCTGCAAGACGGTCTCTGCCTAACCCATGGTTACGGTCGTCTCTCAGCTGTATAGGCGAACGCGCCTGCAACTGAAGAGGCGCTAAGGCAGGATGGGGCCCGGGCACACGCTATTGCCCGGGCCCTTCCATTCGTAAGGGAACAAAGGAGAGGGGAGAGTCATGAACAACCTTTTGCGCCTTATCGGCCGACGCCTCGTCGCGTTGCCGATCATGGCCTTGGGCGTCACGCTGCTGGTGTTTTTCCTCATGTCCTTCACCGACCCGTCCATCCCCGCGCGTACCGTACTCGGTGAGGGCGCGTCGCCGGAGCAGGTCGCGGAGTACATGGACGAGCACGGCATGAACGACCCGTGGCCGGTGCGCTATGTCGACTACATCGCCGGTTTGGTCCAAGGGGACCTCGGCACGTACGGTAGCCGTCAGACGCCGGTCGCCACCGCGATTGCCTCCGCGCTGCCGATTACGATGCAACTCACGTTCTTCGGTCTTTTGCTGGCGGCCGTCTTCTCGTTTACGCTGGGTGTCATATCGGCTTTGTATCGAGATAGGTGGCCCGACCAGATTATCCGCGTGATTTCGATCGCGGGTATCGCTACGCCCTCCTTCTGGCTTGCGGTCCTGCTTATTCTCGCGGTCACCTTGGGCGGGCTTACCCGCGTGTTCCCGTCTTCGGGAGCGCTGCCCGACCTGTTCGCCAACCCGGCGGGCTATTTTGGCCGCATGATTATGCCGGCTATCGCCTTGGCGTTCCCTGTCATCGGCCAGATGACTCGTATCGTGCGTACGGCCATGGTCGAGGAGCTTGATAAGGACTACGTCAAGACCGCGCGAGGCGGTGGCATTCCTGAGAACATCGTCATCGCCCGCAACGTCCTGCGCAACGCCCTCATCACGCCGATCACCACGCTCGGCCTGAAGATCGGTTACCTCATGGGCGGCGCTGTGGTCATCGAGGTCATTTTCGCTCTGCCTGGTATGGGCACCCTCATTCAGCAGGGCATCACCGGCGGCGAGATCATGCTCGTTCAGGGCGTCGTCGTGGTGGTGGCGTTGGCCTTTGTCATCATCAACATCGTGGTTGACATGCTCTACCTGCTCATCAACCCGCGCATTAGGACGGTGTAGGCCATGGCAACGATTCGTGAGAACAAAACCGCCCAGCTCGAGCAGGCCGCCGCTAAGGGCGCGAAGTTCGCGGGCTTCAAGAAGATGAGCACGTCGAGCAAGATCTCGCTGATCCTGCTCGTGATCGTCGCGCTGTCGGCGATCCTCGCCCCCGTTATCGCGCCGCACAATCCGCTCGAGATTACGCGCGCATACCAGCCGCCCTCGGCTGAGCATATCTTCGGCACCGACAATGCTGGCCGCGACATCCTGTCGCGCATGCTCTACGGTGGCCAGTACTCGCTTATCATCGGCTTTGGCGCCACGCTGTTCGCGCTGGTGTGCGGCTCTGTCATCGGCGCTATCGCCGCTGTGTCTCGTAAGTGGGTCTCCGAGGTCATCATGCGCGTCCTCGACGTCGTCATGTCCATCCCCGGCATCGCTCTCGCCGCGATCCTGGTGCTTATCCTCGGCAACTCCGTGCCGGCCATCATCTTCTCCATTGGCTTTATGTACACTCCGCAGATCGCGCGCATTGTCCGCGCTAACGTGGTGTCCGAGTACGGCGAGGACTACGTGCGCGCCGTCATCGTCTCCGGCGCCCGTGCGCCGTGGATCTTGATGAAGCACGTGCTGCGCAACTGCATCGCGCCCATCATGGTCTTCACGGTTACGCTCGTGGCAGACGCCATCATCTTCGAGGCTTCCCTCACCTTCATCGGTGCCGGCATCGCCGAGCCCACCGCCACCTGGGGCAACATCCTGTCCTCCGCTCGTGACGGCGTGCTTTTGGGCCGCTGGTGGCAGGCGCTCTTCCCGGGCCTCGCCATCATGGTCACCTGCCTTGCGCTGAACATCCTCTCCGAGGGCCTCACCGACGCCATGGCCGCTGCGCCCGGCGCCGCCAAGCTCGACGAGAGCGAAGAGGACGCTGAACAGCGTCGCGCTGACGACATCCTCGCTGCCGACCCGGTCCGTGCCTACAAGGAGCAGGAGGCAGCCCTCAACCGACGTCTCACCGCGCTCCGCGAGGTGGAGCTCAAGCGCCACGACCGCCATGTCCCCGATCACTCGGTCGAGCCCTTGCTTTCGGTGCGCAACCTCTCCATTGGCTTCGAGCACCACGGTGACGTGAAGGTCGTCGACGGCGTGTCGTTCGACGTGCGCCCCGGCCAGTGCATGGCGCTTGTGGGCGAGTCCGGTTGCGGCAAGTCCATCACCACCAAGGTCATCATGAGCCTGACCGATCCGGACGAGCATGTCACCGGCGAGGTACTCTTCAAGGGCAAGGATCTGGTGAAACTCACCAAGGAGGAGCATCGCAAGCTCCTCGGTCACGAGATCGCGATGGTTTACCAGGACGCTCTCTCCTCGCTCAACCCCTCGATGCTCATCTCCGCTCAGATGAAGCAGCTCACCAGCCGCGGCGGCACCCGTTCCGCCGAGGACTTGCTCGAGCTCGTGGGCCTCGATCCCAAGCGCACGCTCGAGAGCTACCCGCATGAGCTTTCCGGTGGTCAGCGCCAGCGCGTGCTCATCGCTATGGCACTCACGCGTGACCCGTCGCTCGTCATCTGCGACGAGCCCACCACGGCTCTCGACGTGACGGTGCAGAAGCAGGTCATCAAGCTTCTGAACGACCTGCAGGATAAGCTCGGCTTCGCGATGATCTTCGTTTCCCATGACCTGGCGCTCGTCGCCGAGGTCGCGAGCGACATCACGGTCATGTACGCCGGTCAGATCGTGGAGCAGGCGCCCACTACCGAGCTCCTCACCAACCCGATTCACGAGTACACGCGAGGCCTTTTGGGCTCGGTGCTCTCCATCGAGGAGGGCGTGCAAGAGGGAACGCGTCTGCACCAGGTACCCGGCTCCGTGCCGAGCCCGCAGGACTTCCCGCGCGGCGACCGCTTTGCCCCGCGCTCGAGCCATCCTACGCTCGGTCTCGACGTGCACCCCATCCTAAAGACGCTCCCGGGCGACGTGTACCACCGTTTCTCGGAGCTCCCCGACGAGTACCTCAAGGAGAACGGCCTTACGCCCTATCTTGAGAAGCTTTCCACCACGACCGCTGGGGAGGTGAGGTAGATGAGCGAGAAGACTGCTGCGTCCCGCGGGAACGAACCCATCATCTTCCTCGATGACATCTGCGTGACGTTCAAGACGCGAACCGGCTCGCTGTTCAAGCCAAACCTCGTGCACGCCGTTAACCACGTGACGCTCAAGCTCATGCCGGGTGAGACCATCGGTATCGTGGGCGAGTCCGGCTGCGGCAAGTCCACCACGGCCAACGTTATGTGCGGCCTGCAGGCACCCACCTCGGGCAAGGTCTACTTCAAGGGCGTCGACGTCACCAAGCGCACCGCTGAGGAGCGCCGCCAGATCGGCCGCGTGGTCTCGGTCGTGTTCCAGGACCCGTCGACGGCGCTGAACCCGCGCATGATCGTGCACGACCAGCTGCTCGACCCGCTGCTCGTACACGAGGTGGGAAGCCCCGAGGAGCGCGAGCGCCGCATTCGCGAGCTCGTGAGCCTGGTGGGTCTTCCCAAGAGCGCACTCAACGTGCTGCCCGGCCAGCTTTCGGGTGGTCAGCGCCAACGCGTCGCCATCGCGCGCGCTATGTCGCTCAACCCCGACGCCATCATCGCCGACGAGCCCACCTCGGCGCTCGACGTGTCGGTGCGCGCGCAGATCCTGAACCTGCTCACCGATCTCAAGCGTGACCTGGGGCTGTCGATGATGTTCATCAGCCACGACATCCAGACGGTCCGCTACATCTCCGACAAGATCGTCGTCATGAACGGCGGCAAGATCGTGGAGGAGGGACCGGCGAGCCAGGTCTTCAACGAGCCGCGCGATCCGTATACGCGGATGCTGCTCGGCGCGGCGCCGTCGCTGCTCCATCCCAAGCTGGGAGAGAGTGCGTAAGGCATCGTGTTCAAGGGCGCGTTCTTTGAGGACGCGCCCTCTTTGAGAGGGTTCGTGAAGCCTCGCCATGTGGCCTTGCCGCTGTGTGCGGCGCGCTACCATGGGAGGCCGGTGTGGCACGGTCATGCCACGCGTATCGTCAACGGGCGCAGGCGGAATAGCCTCGCGCCAAACCATGAAGGAGCAATTGTGGACAACAAGAGATTCAGCGGTGTCATTCCTCCCGTGGTGGTGCCGCTTACCCAGGACCGCAAGCTTGATGTGCCCTCGTTCGAGCGCAACATCAACCGCATGATCGAGGCGGGCGTTGACGGCCTGTTCATCCTGGGCTCTTCCTCCGAGGTCGTGTTCTCGACCGATGAGCGCCGTACCGAGATCATCGAGAACATGGTGCGCATCGTCGACCATCGCGTGCCGGTTCTCGCGGGCATCATCGATACCGAGACCGAGCGCATGATCGAGCACGGCAAGCGTGCCGAGCAGATGGGCGTCGACGCGCTCGTGGCCACCTGCCCGTTCTACGCGCTCCAGGGCATCAACGAGATCGAGTGGAGCTTCCGCTGCCTGCATGATGCGCTCGATCTGCCCATCTTTGCCTACGACATCCCGGTGTGCGTGCACAACAAGCTCGATGTGGACATGCTCATCCGTCTTGGTGTCGACGGCGTGCTCGCCGGCGTGAAGGACTCCTCGGGCGACGATGTGTCGTTCCGCCGCCTCATCCTCAAGAACCGCGACGCGGGACATCCGCTGCAGCTCCTCACCGGTCACGAGGTCGTGGTCGACGGAGCGTATCTCGGCGGTGCCGACGGCTCGGTGCCGGGTCTTGCCAACGTCGAGCCCTACGGCTACGTCCGCCAGTGGAAGGCCGCGCAGGCCGGCGACTGGGAGGCCGTCCGAGATGAGCAGGACCGTCTTGCCCGCATTATGGAGATCACCTCGGTGACCTCCGGTGTTCAGGGCTTCGGCGCCGGCGTCGGCGCCTTCAAGACGGCTCTTCAGCTCATGGGCGTGTTTGAGACCAACCAGATGCCGCGCCCCGTTCACTCGCTCAAGGGCGAGAACGTCGAGGCAATCCGTCGTGTCCTTGTGGACAACGGCCTTCTGTAAACCATGAGAGGGGCGGGCGCGCGAGCCCGCCCCTGCTGTTTTGCGGTCCGGTGCCGTTTGGTGCCGGCGCTGCTCACTTGGGCGATAGGGGAGACTATGGAGAACACCGACCGTTTCGTTTGCGCCGTCGATATCGGCGGTACCAAGATCGCCTGCGCCATCATGGCGTTTCCCGCAACGGGGGAGCGCCCGCACCCGGTCTATGAGGCAGAGGTTGCCACCGCCGCCTCCGAGGGCGGCGAGGCGGTCTACGTGCGCGTCGAGGATGCGGTGCGCACGGCGCTCGCCTCCTTTGACGGAGGAGAGGTGCTCGGCGTGGGTGTTGGGTCCGCCGGCGTGGTCGATCCAAAGACCGGCTGCATCGCCTATGCAAACGAGATCATGCCCGGTTGGGGCGGTATCGCGCTCGGTCCGCGCCTGGCGGAGGCGCTCGGTCTTCCCGTCGCGGTGACGGGAGACGTTCACGCCCATGCGCTCGGTGAGGCGCGCTGGGGTGTCGGTAGGGAGTACGACTCGGTGCTATGCCTAGGCATCGGCACGGGCATCGGTGGAGCCTTTGTTGTCGACGGCCGCGTCATGCGCGGCTCTCACGGCGCTGCCG
>CAUGVQ010000052.1 GCA_959602875.1 uncultured Collinsella sp.
GGTGCGTTTTTAGGCGATGCCTCGCAGGCATCGAAACAGCAGTTAGGCGAGCTTGCCCTCGACGTAGTCGGCGAGGTCGCCCACCGTCTTGAACTGATCGAGCTCGGCGTCGTCGATCTCGACCTCAAAGGCCTCCTCAAGAGCCATAACGAGCTCCATAGCGGCGAGGGAGTCGGCGCCGAGGTCCTCCTCGAGTTTGGCCTCGCGGGTGACCTTCTCAAGGTCGCAACCGACGGTCTCGGAGATAACCTCACGCATCTTCTCGAAATCCATGATCTGTCCTTTCCGGGCGTGGAGCCCTTCATCTCGTGTGAACGGAGCGCCACGCGGGTCTGCCGGCGCACCGGAGTCTATTGAGAGCGGCTTGCAACCAATTCCCTCAAAAAACTTAGTTAAAGTATTTTAGTTAAGGATTTTGAGATATAGGCGAGAACCTCGGATTTCTCCGTTCTCCTTATGCTCTGCACAAATTGACGTTTATTGCTATACCGTCAATACATTATGCCGCACAGCTTCCTGCTTCCCGTAGCGCCCGTATGCGCTTGAAATCGCCGCTTATCCGTTTCAAAAAAGCAGCTATTGAATAATCTAAGATGGAAGGGGCACGCATCCCTCGCCCTTCCCTTACGTTTGTCTGGAGAAACTAGGCGCACGCCATCCCGGATGGTCGCGCACCTCACGCATAATTATTGAATAGTTGAAAAACGTTCCCAAGGGGTCTGCGCCAACCACAGCCGATCGTATACAGCGGGTAAATTCGACATTGCCGAATAACCGCGACCGGGCCACGCGCCAGAGCCCCTCTGCTGACACCATAAAGGTCCCCATCGAAACGGAGAGAACGTGCGAGCCATCCAGCGCATCAACCATAACGCTGCCATCTGCGAAGACGGCGCCGGGCACCAGCTCATCGCGCTGGGGCGCGGCATCGGCTTTGGCGATATGCCGCACGAGGTGTCGCTCGAGGACGTGCAGCGTACCTTTTACGGCATCGACCGCAAGTACCTTGCTTTCATCGACGAGGTCGATCCCGACGTGCTGGAGTTCTCCGCCCAGCTCGCCGACATCGTGACGCAGCAAGTCTCCTATGAGCTCAGTCCCAACCTGCCCATCACACTTGCCGACCACATCCAGTTCGCGCTCAAACGGGCCCGCGAGCACCTCGTGGTGCCCATGCCGCTTGCCGAGGACGTGGAGCTCGCCCATCCGGTGGAGTACCGCCTCGCCCAGATGGCAGTGCGCGGCATGCAGAAGACATTCGGCGTGCGCATCGACCGCCATGAGGCGGCGGGGGTCGCGCTCTCCATCGTAAACGCCGCCGTCACTCCCAGCCAGCGCACCGCGCTTGCAAACAAGCGCGAGGAGCGTCTGTTGGAACACGTGGCTGAGGCCGTGGAACGCGAAATGGAGACTCCCGTCGACCGGGATTCCTTCGCCTTTGCCCGCTTCACCACGCACATTCGCTACCTCATCGACCGGGTGCAGAAGGGAGAACCCATAGAGTCCGAGAACTCGGGGCTTTACGGGATGCTTGCCGAACAGTACCCGCGCGCCACAGCGTGTGCAAACGCTATAGCGACCGAGATCGAAGCGGCGTACGGCGAGCCCCTCACCGAAGAGGAGCTCGTCTACCTCATCATGCACATCAATCGCATCGCACCGCCCACCGCCTAAAACCTACCGTTCGCGGAAGGATTCCCAGCGCCTTCGGTCCGGCCACACGGCCGCGCGTCTATACTGACCGACGAATTGGGTGCTACGCACGGCTCGCTCCGTACGGCATTACCGATCAAGGGAAGACCGCACGCGGTCTTTGTCGGTATGTCGCGGAGCTTTTTTCATGCCGCGTAGGGCCCTCGGCTTTTGCCAACCCCTCGCAACAACAAGATCGCTCCGGAGCACCGCGCGGCGATGCGCACGCCGCACGATCCCTGCGTACCGCCCGGCTCAGTACCGGAGGCGCCCGCGCCTCAAAACCCCAAAGCAAGATGGGAGCAACATGGCAGTCGACAACAAGCAAATCGCCAAAGACGTGCTCGCCGCCGTGGGCGGCGCCGCAAACGTCACCAGTGTCACACATTGCATTACTCGGCTGAGATTCAACCTCAAAGACCAATCCGTCCCCAATGATGACGCAATTAAAAAGATTAAAGGCGTCCTAGGCGCGCAGTGGGTTGGTGGCCAATATCAGGTCATTATTGGTCAGAATGTACCCAAGGTCTACGCTGCGGCTATCGAACTCGGCGTCTCCGGCGAAGGAGCCATCAACGAGAACCTCGATCCAGGCGTTAAAGAGCCCCTTACACCCAAGTCCATCGGCATGAATATACTCAACTACCTGTCGAAGACGATGATCTCCGTCATCCCTATCATGATGAGCGCTGCGTTTTTCCGCACCGTCGCCGTGGTAATGGGTCCCGATATGGTTGGCCTCTGGCCAGCTGACGGCGTTGAATACAACCTTTTTTACAACTGGCTCTATAATGCCGGCTTCTACTTCATGCCTATTTTCCTCGGTTGGGCAGCGGCACGCCAGCTCGGTGCGAGCCAGCCCCTCGGTATGATGCTCGGCGGCATCCTCATTGCGCCCGAGTTGATTAATCTCGTTACCGCTGCAGCAGAAACCGGCGCCACCACCACGGCAGTGTATGGCATCCCCGCCATGCTTAATAACTACTCCAGCACGGTGCTTCCCATCGTCCTCTGCGTGCCAGTGCTCTGGCAGGTGGAGAAGCTCATGAAAAAGATCGTGCCCGATGTGCTCTCCACGGTCTTCGTTCCTTTCCTTACCATGGTCATCATGGTGCCTATCGCCCTCTGTGCCCTTGCCCCCATCGGCTCTATCCTGGGCAATCTGCTGGGCGACTTTATGTTTAGCCTGGGCAACGCCGGCGGTCTTGTCTCGATTATTGCGCTCGTACTTATTGCGGCATTCTGGGAGTTCCTTGTAATGACTGGCATGCACCAGGTTCTTTTGACCCTCGGCATCGCCCAGTTGATTACCCTAGGCTCCGATTCCTGCGTCATGGTCGGCGGCTGCTTTGCCCAGTGGGCAACTTGGGGCATGGCATTCGGTACGTTCATGCGGCTTAAAGAAAAAGATGAGAAGATGGCCAATCTTGGTTACTGCCTGTCAGGATTTGTCGGCGGCGTAACCGAGCCCGCGCTCTATGGCTGCGGTTTCAAATACATGCGCGCCTTCGCCGGCATGATTATCGGCGGCGCTGTGGGCGGCGCCATCGGCGGCATCTTCCACGTTACGACGTATGTCCTCGGTGCAACTAACGTGCTCAGCGTCATTGGCTTCGCCGGTGGAGGCACCACAAATCTCATGTGGGCGATCATCGCCTGCATCGCTTCCTTTGTGGTCGCTGCGGTCGTCACCTACTTCTTTGGTTTCACCAAGGAACAACTCGAAGAGGACGCGCGTCTCGCGGCGGAGATCTAGCCTATCTTCCAGTACGGATGGCCCTTGCGCCGCGCCATCCGTGCCACAATGGGAGCATGCATTCCCATCGCTTATTGCTGCAGGAGGTTCACATGAAGCAATTGCTTATCCGCGCCGATGACATCGGTTACTCGTATGCCGTGAACGTTGGCATTGCCCGTTCCGTGCACGAAGGACTCATCCGCTCGGTGGGCATTATGCCTAACATGCCCGAGACGGCGCGCGGTGTCAATTGGGTGCGAGATGCGGACATCGCCATCGGCCAACACACCAACCTCTGCCTGGGCACACCCTGCTCTGACCCCGCAACGATCCCCTCTCTGCTGGACGAAAACGGCCAGTTCAAGAGCAGCCGCACCTATCGCGAGGCGTTCAAGCGCGGCGAGGACTTCGTGGTCTTTGAGGAAGCTGTCGCCGAAATTGAGGCGCAGCTCGCACGCTACCTCGAGGTCGTTGGACGCGACCCGGACTACTTTGAGGCGCATGCCGTGGTTTCAGAGAACCTCAACCGCGCTATCGAGCGCGTTGCGCGCGAGCATGGCTACCGCTACCAGGCCGCTTCGTTTGACCCCACTGCTACGGTCACGTGCGGCACCACGCCCGTCCGCATGGTGATGCGTTCCATGACGCCCGATTACGACCCCGCCGCCGCAATCCGCGAGACGGTGGAAGAGATGGGCGAGAACGAGACCGTGGTATTTGTCTGCCACCCCGGCTACCTGGACCAGTTCATCCTGAACACGTCCTCGCTCACCACCGACCGCACCAAAGAGGTCGACGCGCTTATCTCGCCCGAGCTTCGTGCCTGGCTCGAGGCGCAGCCCGACCTCAGGCTCGTCGATTACCGCGACCTGTAAGAACTCCCCAGGCAACACGCCCAGCATAACGTCGAGTACTCGATACACGTTTTGTCGAGTACTCGACGTTTTGGTTTGTCGAGTTATCGAGTTTTGCCGTGCGCGTGACTGGGTTTCCCAGATGCTGCAAATCGGTGTGAAAGAGGAGGGCATAGGCCTTTTGGCCATGCCCGACGATTGAACACCGAGGTGCGGCGTCTGGGGAAGCCAGGCTACTCCGTGCGCAGAGCCGTAACCGGGTCCTTCTTGGCGGCCATGCGGCTGGGCGCCAAGCCCGCCACCCACGAGAGCACGACCGAAATCACCACGAGCGCGATACCCGGGCCCACCGGCACCGCTGCCAGGTTCTCCACCCCAGCTACCGCGTAGATAATCGCATTGACCGGGATATCCAGAAGCACCGTAATACCTACGCCAAGCAGGCCGCTCACGAGACCAATGATGAACGTTTCCGCCGTAAAGATACGGCTCACGTCGCGCTTGCTCGCACCGATGGCGCGCAGGATGCCGATCTCCTTGGTACGCTCGAGCACCGAGATGTAGGTGATGATGCCGATCATGATCGAGCTCACCACCAGCGAAATCGCCACGAACGCAATCAGAATGTAGGTGATGGCGTTCACGATGTCGGTCACGCTCGACATGAGCATGCCCACGATGTCGGTGTACTGGATCTCGGTCCCCTCGCCGTCCGCACGAATCTGGGCATTGTAGTCATCGATGAGGTTGTCGATGGTCTCCTTCGCCTCAAAGTCAACCGGATAGATGCTGATGGTCGAGGGGCTGTCGAGGTCGCCCTTGCCCAGCAGCTCGAGATTGCCCTCGTAGGTGGCGTTGTCGGTCTGGCTCGCCATCCGCTCAGAGAACGCCTCGGCAATCTCGTCGTCCGTGAGGCCCTCGGCGCGGAGCTCGTCCACATAGGACTGCAGCTGAGCCGCCTGCTCGCCACCAATCTGGTCGAGCATGAGCTCGATAGCCTCCATCGTGAGCCCGGTCGAGCTCTCCTCAAACGGCAGCCCCGTAAAGATGTCCGTTGTGGGATCGGCCTCCTGCGCCTTCACGGCGGCGCTCTCGTCGCCGAGTTCGATCACGTGCTCGATAAGCTCGGGCGTGTAGAGGAGCGTCCCCCAGTTGGTCTCGTCGTTGCCCTCGGCAGGCCGCACAATGCCCACCACGCGCAGCTCCTCGGCGCCGTTGATCACGTCTTCCATGTAGGCGTCGTCTTCGCTCATGTCCGCCCAAGTGCCGTCGTCCTGCTCGGCAAACTTAGACGCCTCGGGCACGAGCTTGAACGTGAGCCCCATAAGCTCATCGTAGGTGTAGCTCGTCCCCTCGACCTCCTCCACCTCGCGACCGGCGACCACGTCGGCCATCATGCCGCGCAGGTCGCTCTGGTCAAGCAGCCCCAGCGCGTAGAGCGTGTAGTCGGAGATGCGCCCGTTCTCGTCCACGTACAGCACAACCTCGTCCCAGCTCTCGGGCATGTGCCCGGCAAGGACTTCGTAGTCGGTCTTCCACGTATCGCGGTTGGGCAGAAGCTCGGTAAAGACGTCGTAGGACGAGCCCATGGAGCTCATCATCTCGGTCTGGGTGTCGCCCATCGAGAACCCCAGCGCGTCCATCACGGTCGCGGGGTTCACCTGCACGGGACCGTCCGAGGTGTCGCTTGCGTAGATGTTGAGCGGCACATCGTAGGTGTACTCGATCGACGTGGTGATGTCGTCGATGCCATCGGGGTTGGAGTCGAGCCACTCCTTAATGGCGGGCATGTCGTTCTCGTTGGCGCCGTCGGCCACGCCGGTCACCATATCGGTCACCAGGTCCTTGGAGGCAACCGTGCCCTCCTCCACCGCGCTCGCAGCGGTCTCTGCGGCGGAGCCCATCATCGAGGTCATCATGCTCGTCATGTCCACACTTGTCTCGTTGATGGTGAGCGGGTAGCTTCCCATGGTGGACTGCTCGGTCTCGGCAATGTAGTTCTGCGCGCCGTCAGAAAGCGAAAGGATGAGCGCAATACCAATAATGCCGATGGACCCGGCAAACGCCGTCAGCAGCGTGCGCCCCTTCTTGGTCATGAGATTGTTGGCAGAAAGCGAGAGCGCCGAGCGGAAGCTCATCTGCCGCTTGCCTTTTTTGGCGTCCGCCACGGCGTGCGCCTGAATCTCCTCGGGCGTGAGGCGCTCGCGCGCCGCATCCACCGGCGCGGTATCGCTGGTGATGAGGCCGTCCGAGATACGGACGATGCGGTCGGAGTACTCCTCCGCCAGCTGCGGGTTGTGCGTGACCATGATGACAAGGCGGTCGCGGCTGAGCTCCTTTAAGATCTCCATCACCTCAACGGAGGTCTCGGTGTCAAGCGCGCCGGTGGGCTCGTCGGCAAGGATGATCTCGGGGTCGTTCACAATGGCGCGGGCGATGGCCACGCGCTGCATCTGACCGCCGGAGAGCTGGTTGGGCTTCTTCTTGAGGTGCTCGCCCAGACCCACCCGGCGCAGCGCCTCCTCCGCGCGGCGGCGGCGCTCGGCCTTGGGCGTGCCGGAGAGCACCAGCGCCATCTCTACGTTGGAGATGACCGTCTGGTGCGGAATGAGGTTGTAGCTCTGGAACACAAAGCCCACGCTGTGGTTGCGGTAGGTATCCCAGTCGCGGTCGAGGTAGCTTTTGGTCGAGCGGCCGTTGATAACAAGGTCGCCGCGCGTGTACTGGTCAAGGCCGCCGATGATGTTGAGCAAAGTGGTCTTGCCGCAGCCCGACTGGCCAAGGATGCTTACAAACTCCTGGTCGCGAAAGGTGACGGAGATGCCCTTGAGGGCGTGGACGACGGTGTCGCCCGAGGGATAGTCCTTGGTGATGCCTTTGAGTTCGAGCACGGGTAGGGACCTTTCTTGCAAGGTGCGGGTGGCCGAGCAACGTGGCCGCCCGCCTATCTGTTTGCGCGGCGCATGCGTGCGCCGCACGGCGGTTCATGATGGTCATGGTACCCGCAAGCGACGGGCTGAATCATGCGAGGGGCTCAAGTGGCAGCAGGTGATGGCGAACCTACAAACGAGCAGGGCTCCCCAGCATGTGCCGAGGAGCCCTGTGCAAGCGCTACGCGTTGCCCGTACGGTTACGAGCGCTTCTTGCTGATGGCCGTACCGAACGCGATGGCACCGGCGCCTGCGAGCACCGCGATGCCCGTCATGACGAGCGCCGCGTCACCCGTACCGGGCAGCTGCTCGCCGCCGTCACCGTTGCCGGTGCCAGTGTCGGTGCCGGGGATCTTGTCGCCGCCCTCGGGCTTCTTGGGGTCGTCAGGCGTGGTGTCCTCATTCACAAAGTGTGAGCCGTCCTCACCATAGGTGACCGTTGCCACAAGCGAGCCCTCGCCGTTGTCGGTCACGCTCACGTGGACGGTGCGATCGGTGTTCTCGTCGTAGGCAATGCCGTCCTGACCGTCGTTCACCTCGGTAATGGTGTAGTCGTACTCGCCGACCTCGTCATAGCTGATGGGGCCAAAGACAACCGCACCGTTGGCGGAGTTGGTCGCCGTGGTGGCCTCGGGCATGGGTGCGCCGTCAGAACCGGTTAGCTTGAAGCTGAACTGGCCCGCAGCAAGGGCACCACCCTTGAGCTCCTTGGTCACGCTCAGCGACGCCGTCGTGTTGGCGGCCTCGTAGGTGTTGGCAAAGGCGAGGCTAGCAGATTCCTGCGTCGTGTCGGCGGAATCGATATAGGTCACCTTTGCCTCGAGGGCGTGTGTATCGGCATTGTTGGTCACGTCAACGCGCGCCGTGTAAATCGCCTCGTCATACGTGACGCCACCAGCGCCGTTGTTGACCTCGGCCACGTTGTAGTAGTACGTGCCGGGCTTCTCGAAGGTGAGGTCGCTGAAGACAAAGTTCCCGTTCGCGTCATTGGTCACCGTCTCGACCTCTTGATCGCCGTTGCGCAGCATGAAGCTAAACTCGCCCGCCTCAAGATCGCGCCCGGTCAGGGTCTTGGTGCCGCCAATCTGAGCGGAGCCGTTAGGACCAACCACAACGGTCGTGGGCTTGTACGTATTCGTGAAGACGATGTCCTTGTTCTGCACGTCTGCGCTGACCGCCAGGGCGTTGTTACCTTGCGCGCTCTCATCCTTCGTAACGGTCACCGTTACGGTATAGACGTCCTTGGAGTACTCAACGTTATTGGCGTCGGTGCCACCCGTGCCGGGCTGACCGTCGGCACCGAGCTCGTAGACCTTGTAGGTGTGCGTACTCTCGGCCGTATAGGTGATTGCGTTGAAAGTGAAGTTTGCGGTGTTGCCCGTAGGTGCACCGTTTTCCACTTCCTGAACCAAAGTCTCAGCACCATCCGCGCCGACCTCGTAGAGCGCGAAGGTGAAGTCGCCCGCCTCAAGCGTCTCGTTATCGGCGCCGCCATTGTCAAAGACCTTGGTGCCGGCAATCTGGTAGCTCACCTTGCCATCGTTGTAGATGTTGGTGAAGTTGAGATCCGTGGCATTTACCGTCTGCTCAGCGGCATTGGTGATGGACTGGTCCTCAATCACCAGCTGACCGTTCTCATCCTCCACGTTGAAGTACAGCGTATACTGCTCGCCACTGTACGTGATGCCGGAAATCGCATTGTCGGTTTTCTCGCTCACCGTGTAGGTGTATTCGCCGGGCTCGGTGAAGGTGATGGTACCGAAATCGAACGCACCGTCAGCGCCGTTGGAAACCTCGCCGTTGGCGGCGTTGCTCGGCATGGGCGCAGTAACATTCTTAGGCGTCTTCGTGTTTTTAACCACGAAGGTGAAGGCACCGTCTGCAAGTGCGTAGTCACCGCTCTCGACCGTCACCGTCTTCTTGCCGGAGAAGCCCGCACCTGTCGGGTCGGGAGTCGTCACCGATGCCGGCTGATAGCTATTGTCGAACGCAACCGTAGCCACGTCGCCCTGCGCCACAGGAGTCCCGTCGACAGAAACGGCAACCTGCAGCTTGCCACTGTCAATACTCACCGCATACGTCACCGTATGCTTACCTGCATCGTAGGTGTAGCCGTTGAGCGTGTTGTTATTTGCCGCCGCATCCGCCGGAACGGTTTCTTTCACCTCATACGTAAAGGTCTCGCCGTCATCGGCAGCGGTGAACGTCATGCCCTTGGCAATTGGAGACATGGCATCAGTTGCAACATCGTTCGTCATCGTGGCGGCGCCGTTATGGAACGAGAGCACTTGCCCATCGCCATCGATGCTCGCGGCGATCTTCGCGCGCGCCTCGTCGGCAGAGGTTGTTCCGCCATCGGAAGCAACCGGCGTCACGGTGAATTCGAAGTTGTTGGCCTCGCCAACGATGCCCGACAAATCCTTGCCCTTCAGGTTCTTTACAACCTTGAGCGTGCTGTCGGCAACCAGCGTCACATTCTGGTAGTACGTATTGGTGTACGTCACGACATAATCCTGGGCGACATCCATCTCATCGGAGACAGTCGCATCCTGCACCGAAGCATCTGCAGGATTCGCCTCAACCGTAGTCACATACGAGCTGTCAGTCTTCTCGGTCACCGTATACGTTGTGTCGAGAGGCAGTCCGGAGATGGTCCACGTTTCGCCGCTCTTCAACGAGACGATGTTCTCATCGGCATCAGCTTTAATCTCAATCGACTGAGGCTCGCCATCGTTGGTGACGGCTTCGAAAGTGCCCGTCACAGCGGTGCCCTGCGCATCTTTGAACGATACTTGGAAATCAAATACTGCATCTGTCGGAGCATTGGCGCCCTCGACCTGTTTCTTGATGGTCAGCGAGGCAGCTTCGAGCTTGTTGGTCACGTGGATGGTCACGTCGCCGGTGAAGAGGGCATTGAGGTCGGTGACGCCTTCTTTCGACAGGTCCTGCTTAGGACTGTTCGTCATATCGCCGCTGTGGTTGAGGCACTGCTGGATATTCAGACGCGACCAGCCGGCGTCCGCGGTGTAGGTGCTTGCCCCGTTCCCGTCGAACCCGTTGGGCGTAACGCTGCCGTTCAGCTTATAAGACAGGTCCTCTGTCTTGTCGTCATACAGGAAGTGCGACACCGTCGCGTCAGCGTCGTCGGCCCAAGTGGTGTTGGAGGAATAAGTGACGGAGGTCTGCGCGGTGGCATTTACGTCATGCAGCGTGGCGTCGACGTCGTCGCCCGCAGCAAAACCCTTCATGCTGTACACGAGGTCACCGATGCCGGTCTCCACGGTAACGTTGTCGTCGGCAGTGCCAGCGTTCACATGCACGCCATCGTTGTCCACTACGATCTGGATGGCCGTGTCGTCCCTGGCATAGTCCGTGGGCGCCGCGGTCTCCACGAGCACGTAGTTGCCGTTGGCCAGCAGCTTCTCGTCAACGTCGGAGTAGATCTCCACCATGCCGTTCTGGTCCGTGGTCAGGTTCTCCGCCACAGGCTGCTCGCCATCGTCAAGCCGGCCGTTGCCGTTCGCATCCGCGAACAGCGTGTAAACAGCGCCCGCCAGGTTCTCGGTGCCGTCGGCGTTAGTCTTGTGGAGCGTCAGCTCGTTCTTGATATTAGGAACATTCAACGTGACGGAAAAAATGCGGTCGAAGCCGTTGCCACCCTGCGCGTCCGGGTAAAGGCGCTGGATGTTTGTCGGGTTCGAGTTCTTCAGATTGCCATCAGCGCAGTAGTAGTAGCCGACGGTGTACTTGGCGTTACCGTCATTTGACGAGTCGCCGTCGTTCGCCAAGACGAAGTTATAAGTGTTGACGTCGCCGGGCAGGTTGTCGATGGTCACCTCGTCCGCACCGCCAGAGCCCAAGCGGAAACGGTAGTTGTCCGGGTTGGCCTGCGCCGCCGTGGCAACGGCTGCGGTGTCGGCACTATCCGTAACGGTCCACCCGTCGAGCGCGTTGCCCGAAACGGGGAACCACTGATTTGTATCCTCATCCTTCTGGAGCACTATGGCGAAGATGAAGCCGTCGTCGGTGCGCTTGACCTCAGATCCCTGTCCACCACCGCCCAACATTCCGTACAGTGTGTTCGGAGCTGTAACGGTCACATGTGGCTGCGAGTACGCGCCGGTATCCCATTCGTTGCTTGAGAGCAGGAAGCCGTTTTCGAAGCGCAGATGCATCTCACCCGCAGAGCGATAACCAACCGGAACGTTATCCTCGGTCAGAACCCAATGCGAGCTCACCGTTTCAAGCTGCTCGAGCGTGATGGGCATTTCCTGGCCAGAAGCGTTCTCGTAGGTAAAGATGAACTGTCCCTGGCTATTGGTCTTACCCGAAACGGACCGGCCGTTTTGGACGACCTCATACTGCTCGTTAGCCTGTTGCAGCGTGAAGCTGACGCCGCCGAGCGGATCACCGTACTGGTCGACCTTCACGACGCCGGACTCTGGGATGTTCACGAGGTTGTACTTGAGCGACATGTTGGAGTCGGTGTTGCCGCGCTCAAGGTAGAAGAAGTCAAGGGTGTGATAGGTGCCGTCGGCGAAGGTGTTGCCGGCAAGGCTGAGAAGATCGCCCAAGGTCGTATCGTTATAGACGGTCTCGCCCTCATCAAACTTGTTATTGTTACGGCGAGAATCCCCCTCACCAAAGGTAGAGTCGTTGTAAACCACCACACGACCCGTGGCAAAGTTAATCTCAATAGACGTTGCGTTGTGGATGCCACCGAGATCGCCCACGAGGACGCCGTCGATGTAGATCCACACGTCGTCGTCACCGGAGAAGTTATAGGTGACCTCCTGGCGCCCTGTCGTACCCTCGGGTGCGTTGTGACCGCCATCCTGCTGGACGAAGCGAGTGGACATGTGCATGCCGAAGTAGTGCTTGATCACGGAGTTCGTCGAATTAATACCGTTTTGGGTAATACCGCCACCAGCCGTTTCATTAAAGACCTGTTCGCCGGTATTGAACGGGAAGAACTGACCGTTAGGAGACTGACCGCCCGTTTCAACACCCCATGTGTTATACAGCGTGAAGTCGCCACTGCCATTACCATCATCGTTGAACTGAGCGAAGTTCTCCTGACTGTTGTAATAGTAATAGCCGTCCTCGTCGATCTGAAGCAGACCGTCAACGTCGGTGTAGGCATCCTTGCCGTCAACGTTTGAGTCGTCAAAGAGATAATTGAGAGACTGTCCGCCGTTTGCTTGGCTTAATACCGGATAACCGTCATTTCCCAAGTCGTTGGCAACAATGCCCGTACGTGGGCTGGCGTTGCCAGTCCACGAGTTAATAGCACCCGCATTCTGCTCAGTCATGCCACGGCCGAACTTCAGGGCATGGCCATTATTGATACCCTCGTTTTCCTGAGCTTGAGAATACTGCGGATCATAATCGGGATCGTTTTTCCCGGTGATCCAGTAATCGAACAGGTTGATCGTCGTGCCGCGAGGCGACACACCAGTCACGGTGTTCTGGGGGCCATCGACCGCAGCCTTCGCGATGCTCGGCGCTGCAACGATGCCAGAAAGCACCAATGCCGTCGCCGCCAGCACGGCTACTAATCTAGATGCCCCCCCCGACGCATTTTTGCCGGGGTGTGCATAGCGCCCAGGTTACTGTTCCTACCTACCATGGCAACTCTCCAACTTCTACGTTTAAGCCACAATATCTCGAGCGCAGCATGCAACTGCGCGGGCGCCCTCGCACAGGCAGCTGCTATGCCAGCTGAGAAACATGTACGCCTATTATCTGACGAATTGGGTGCAAATGCTTAATAAATACTGACGACATCTTTCGTCGGACTTACGCGCCTTATATAAAACCCCCTGCTAGATGCTCTGACTATAGGGGTCCCTCCCTCTTGTTTTATGAGGTGAAGGCGCAAATCGTAAACACTCTTGCACGGCTGCGCCCGCAACGTGAAATGAAGCCACCCGATCATCCTCTTAGGCCATTCCACAAAATATCCATATTATCTGACACAGCGTCTACGGTTATTACGGTGTTTCTCGCCAACTGCTGACAGGCCACGCATAATAGAGGCGACCAACCGCACACTCCCCCGGGCACCGCCCGGCGCATAAGGAGAGGACGCCCGCGATGCGCTCTCGCACCCAACGATCATCGACGACACCCAACCACGACGGCCGCAAAAACAAGCGGACCGCGCAGCGCAAGCGCGCCGCGCAAGGCAAGGGTGCCATGCGGGGCAAAGGTGCCGCGCAAGGCAAAAGCGTCGCACAGGGCAACCAGCCCGCACCGCGCCCCTCGGCATCTGCCGAGCGCCGCGCCCGCAAAGACGCCGCCGGCCCCTGCCCCATCATGCGCGCGTGCGGTGGCTGCGCATGGATCGGCATGCCCTATAAAAAGCAGCTCGCCCGCAAACAGGAGACCATCGAGGAGCTTTTTGCACCGCTTATCGCTCAGTTTGAGTGGGACGTTGCGCCTGATGCTGTGGTGGGTATGCGGGCCGACGTGGGAGATGCTGCGCGCAAGCCCGGCTACGACCCCCTCCGC
>CAUGVQ010000053.1 GCA_959602875.1 uncultured Collinsella sp.
GCTTGACTGGCAGTCAAGAGGTCAGGGGTTCGATCCCCCTCGTCTCCACCCAAGTGAACCGCCGCCCTTCGAGAAATCGGAGGGCGTTTTACTATTCGGGCTCATGGCGCAACGGTTAGCGCAGGGGACTCATAATCCCTGGGTTGCAGGTTCGAATCCTGCTGGGCCCACCAACCATCGTAAGGCCAGGCTTCATGTCTGGCCTTTTTCTGTTCGTATTGCCGAACAGTTCGTTCTGCTATCCTCCTTTTCAATACGGACCAGTCAGTAGCAGAGAAGGGGAGCGCATGCCCTACATCACCTCAGAGGAGGCGGCGCGCCGTTGGGGCGTGACGACGCGCCTCGTGCAACGTTACTGCAAGCAGGGACGCATCGCGGGTGCCGAGAAACTCGGCGGCTCATGGCGCATCCCTGAGGGCGCGGTTAAGCCCGATGACCCGCGCAGGGGAGATCACGCTTCCGCACCGCAGACACCTAGTCCTCGTCCAACGTTCTCCTTCCAGTGCCTCATGCCGCTTATGAGCACAGCGTACACACCTGGCACGGCAGCGATGTTCGTAGAATCCCTCACTAAGGGAGCACGCGCCACCGTAGCACAGGCCGAGCTCGCCTACTTCTCCGGCAATGCGGAGCGTGCGCGCGACCTCGCCGCCCCGAACCTTAAGAGCGACGACGCAGAGGCGCGCCTCTCCGCCTGCCTCATCTGCGCGTTTTCGAACTTGAGCCTCGGCCGCATCAACGACGCCCGCTTCGCGCTCGACAGCGCCCTCGGCAACTTGAATTTCGAGATGGGGGGGGTACGCCTCCCGAGGTAGCAGCCATGGCGACTTTCATCGGGAACGCCGCGAGCGCGCTGCTGCACCTGCCTGCACCGAAAACCTCGAAGCATTCGCCCGACCCGCTTCCCCTCCTGCCGCCTGGCCTTAAGCTCTTCGCCTGCTACGTCAAGGCGCACCGCCTCTACCTCGAGGGTGCCTACGAGCAGAGCTACGGCATCGTGCTGGGAGCTTTCGCCATGGCGGACGCCCTCTACCCCATACCGGCCATCTACCTGCATCTCGCGGCCGTCATGAGCCTCATGGCGCTCCGCCGCACCGGCGAGGCGCGCCAACACGTCCTCGCCGCCTGGGACATCGCGCGCCCGGACGGCTTCATTCAGCCATTCGGCGAGCACCACGGCCTTCTGGCCGGCATGCTCGAGGCCGCGATCAAACCCGCGTGGCCGGACGACTTCAAGCGCATGATCGATATCACGTACCGCTTCTCTGCCGGTTGGCGGCGCGTCCACAATCCCTCGACGGCCGATGACGTGGCGGACAACCTCACCACCACCGAGTTCGCGGTCTGCATGCTCGCCTCGCGTGACTGGTCCAACGCCGAGATCGCCGAGCACATGGGCTTCTCCGTGAACCGCGTGAAGGAGTGCCTGTCTCACGCGTTTCGCAAGCTCGGCATAGCGAGCCGCAAAGACCTCGCGCGGTTCATGCTCGCGTAAGCAGGGTCGCACGCGCTTAAACAAGTTGCGCGAACCGATTACTGCTCTCAGCGCCTTCGCTCTCCCCATATTGCCCAACCTGCCGGGTAGGGGGAGAGGGTGCCTCCTCCTCAACAATGGGTTCAAGACCCGTTATGTCGACGTCGTATGCGCTAGGTGGAGGATGAAGATGCTGAAAAGAACGATTGCGACCGTGTTTGTTACAGCGCTGTTATGTTTGTTCGCGCTCCCCGTCACGGCGCTGGCGGCTGCGCCGTACGGACAGGTGATCTATGTAGGCAACGAAAATGTGACAAGCGGCGGTTACTGGACAACGGACAGTGATGGAAATGTCACCGCATACACAAGCGGAGACACACCGACGGACAACTATATCCATTATGACGTAGCGAATAATACCCTGACCTTGCACAACGCCACAATTAAAAAGAGCGTGTCTATGGATACCAGCACTCTTATCGCTGGCGCTGCCATTGGCGTGCACAATCAGAGAGGCGCTGCGGAGTTGATCATCACATTGGAGGGCACCAATACAATCGCAGAGGTCGGCAAAGGGATTTTTGTATTGGCCAACTCCGCTTCTACCGGCAGCTCCAACCTGACCATCCAGGGCGACGGCAGTCTGAATGCCAGCGCCAGTCAGACCGGCATCTGGGTTCAGAGCAACAGCAACAATGCTGCCCTGTGTGTCGAGAATGCCGAGGTCACTGCATCATCTGATGTCCCTTTCAAAAATGGTGTTTTAGTGCAGGCCAAAGATGGCTCGGATGTATCGCTGACTGTGAACGGCGGCAGTCTGACCGCCAGTGTTAATGCTAATATCTGGTTTCTGTTTGGCTCCGGTGCTTCCGGCTCCGGCACACCCACAGTGACCGTCAGCAACAATGCCATTGTGCGGGCCAACGGCGGGATTGCGAATAATTCTTCTACTTCGATTCAGTACGGAACAGGTAGTAATAGTACCGGCGGCATCGTCTGGAACGGCAGTAACGGCACCGTGTACGGTTCCGTTACCTTGCAGGAGGACATCACCATCAGCGAGGGCGAAAGCCTGACAATCCCGGACGGGTCGCGCCTGACCATCCCGGGCGACAAGACGCTGACCGTAAACGGCGGGGCCTTGACGGGCGACGTGACGGGTACGGTTATCTACAAAGTCACCGGCGTGTCGTTGAACAGGGACAGCTTGTCCCTTGAACCGGGAGGCAGTGAAGCCCTCACCGCTACCGTCACGCCGGATAACGCCACTAACAAGAATGTGACGTGGAGCAGCAGCGCGGAAGGCGTCGCCACGGTGGACGCAAGCGGCAACGTCACCGCGGTTGCCGAGGGAACGGCAATCATCACCGCCACCACGGAGGACGGCGCCAAGACCGCGACCTGCACGGTGACGGTCGAACACGCCCACGATCCCGCCGCTGCGTGGTCGAGCGATGCAAGCGGCCATTGGCATGCGTGCGCGGGCTGCAGCGAGAAGCTGAACATCGCCGCACATTCCGGCAAGGTTGTAGGCAAGCGGGACGCCACCTGTACCGAAGCAGGTTTCACGGGAGACACGGTCTGTTCTATCTGCGGGTACGTGGTTGCGAAGGGCGTTGCGATACCCGCTACCGGCCATAGCTACCAAGACGGCGCCTGCACGGCCTGCGGTGCGCAAGAGCCTGCCAAGGATGGGGATTCCATCCCCGCCACGGGAGACCTGGCACCCGTTGCCTGCGCGCTTGCCGGGATCTTTGGCATGGCGCTCGTCGCCGCCGGTCTCCGCAACAGGACGTCTTGGTAGCGTTTTCATGCAGATGCGCGCTAAACGAACACAACGGAATCCTGGATTCAAAATTGAGGCTTGGCAGCGGGGGAGCGGCGTGGTACTATAACTTTCGCTGAAAAGCACATGGGCGTTTGGCTCAGGGGTAGAGCACTTCCTTCACACGGAAGGGGTCACAAGTTCAAATCTTGTAACGCCCACCAGAACATGAACGGGGCCGGGGAGCAATCGCCGGCCCTTTTTCGTACCACGGCTGCTCGAAAAATGATAATTTTCCAGCCTGGTACTGAAATTATCACTTTGAGGGGTGCGGTGATGATCCTCAACGTAGACAAGATCGAGAAGAGCTTTGGTGCGCGCACGCTCTTTTCCGGTGCGTCCTTCCAGGTGAATCCTGGCGACCGCTTTGCGCTCGTGGGGCCGAATGGCGCCGGCAAGACCACGCTTCTAAAGATCATCATGGGGCTCGATACCGCCGACGGCGGCTCCATTACGTTTGCGAAAGACGTGAACGTGGGCTACCTCGAGCAGGAAACGAAGCTCGCGAGCGACGTTCCCGTGATCGATGAGGTTATGGCTGCCGCGCACGAGATCCGCGAGCTTGGTGAGCGCGCAGAAGCTCTGCAACTCAAGATCGCCGAGGCAGGGGAGACGGGTGAGGTACCCCAGACGCTTCTCGATGAATATGGTCGCGTGCAGGATCGCTTCGAGGGGCTTGGCGGTTACGAGCTGGAAAGCAACGCGCGCCAGATCCTCGCCGGCCTGGGCTTTCCAGTCGAGGAATTCAATAAGCCCTGCGCTGAGTTCTCAGGTGGTTGGCAGATGCGCATCGCGCTCGCGAAGCTCTTCTTGCGCCACCCCGATCTGCTCTTACTCGACGAGCCCACGAACCACCTCGACCTCGAAAGCGTCCAGTGGCTCCGCTCCTTCATCGCAAACTACGAGGGAGCCGTTCTCATCGTCTCGCACGACCGCGCCTTCATGGATGCCTGCGTGGATCATGTGGCTGCGCTCGAGAACCGCCGTATCACGGTCTACACCGGCAACTACAGCTCCTATCTCAAGCAGCGCGAGGACAACCTCGAGCAGATGCGCGCCAAGCGTGCCGCCCAGGAGCGCGAAATCGCGCACATGCAGGTCTTCGTCGACAAGTTCCGCTACAAGCCCACCAAAGCTGCGCAGGCGCAGGAGCGCATGAAGCGCATCGAGCAGATCAAGAGCGAGCTCGTGATCCTACCCGAGGGCCACAAGCATGTTGACTTCAAGTTCCCCGACCCGCCGCGCTCGGGTGATATGGTCGTGAAGCTCGAAGGCGTGTCGAAGTCCTATGCGGACAAACATGTCTACAGCGGCATCGACCTTACGCTCTATCGGGGCGACCATGTGGCGCTCGTGGGCCCCAACGGCGCGGGCAAGTCTACGCTCCTGAAGATGCTCGCAGGAATCGAGGCCCCGAGTTCGGGCACGCGCGACCTCGGCGTAAATGTGGGCGTGGCCTACTATGCCCAGCACCAGCTAGAAGGTCTCAAGGAGGCGAATACCGTCCTGCAGGAGATCGATTCCGTGGCTCCTACCTGGACGGTGCCCCAGCAACGGAGCCTTCTAGGCGCCTTCCTCTTCTCGGGTGACGATGTCGACAAGCGCGTTGGCGTGCTATCCGGCGGTGAGCGCGCTCGTCTAGCGCTCGCCAAGATGCTCGTGGCTCCCGAAGCGCTGCTCTGCCTCGACGAGCCCACGAACCATCTTGATATCGACTCGGTCGACATGCTCGAGAACGCGCTCAGGAACTTCCCCGGCACGCTCGTGCTCATCTCCCACGACGAACACCTCGTGCGCGCCGTGGCGAACCGGGTGATCGATATCCGCGACGGCAAGATGACCGTCATCGACGGCGACTACGACTATTACCTCTTCAAGCGCGAGGATCTGGCGCAGCGGGCCGCGGCCGAAACCGCCTCCGCAACGGAGACGCCCGCCGCAGCACCGGTGAGGAGCGTTCCACGCACGCACCGCAAAGAGGACACTCCTGCCAGCGCGCCTGCGCGCGAGGCGCATAAAACCAAGGAGCAGAAGCGCGCCGAGGCCCAGGCCCGCGCCGAGCTCAACCGTCGCCTCAAGTCGCGCCGCACGCGCTTGGCAACCCTTGAGAAGAATCTGGAGCGCGACCGCGCGCGCTACGACGAGCTCATGGCCCTCATGGCCTCTGAGGAGCTCTACGCCGAACAGGAGCGCTTCAACGCGGCTCTCGCCGAGTACAACGACCTAAAGAAGACGATTGCCGATGCCGAGGACGAATGGCTCGAGCTGTCGACTGAAATCGAGGAGGAGATCGCCCGTGGATGCGCGTAAAGCGGCGGCCCTTGCGTTCGCCATCCTGTCCTGGGGCTTTAGGCTCGCCGCGATAGCGCTCGTCGCCATCGTGTGCATCCTGTCCTTCTCGGGGGCGGCGACGCGTCTTGGCATCGTGAACCTCGTGCTCGACATCTCGCGCACCATACCTGCCTTCATCTCGGGCTACGGCGTTATCGCAACGCCTTTTGGCGGCGTTTTCCGTCTTGACTTTGCCCTCACAGCGGTTGCGCTCTTTGTCCTTGACTACGCCGCACAGCGCATCTCGTGGCTCGTGAGGCGCTAGGGGGTCCCATGCTCGACGTTGCCTACATCGCAGGGCTTCTCATCCAGGCCCTCGCCCTCATCATCGGTCTTTGCGTGCACGAGAGCGCTCATGCCCTTGCCGCTTGGGCACTGGGGGATAAGACGGCGCGCTCGCGCGGACGCGTCTCGCTAAACCCGCTCGCGCACATCGACCCCTTTGGTACGGTGCTTCTGCCGCTTATCATGATCGTGCTCGGAGGTCCGGTCTTTGCCTTTGCCAAGCCGGTTCCCGTCTACCTCGGCAACCTCAAGAACCCCAAGCGCGACGAGCTCATCGTGGCGCTCGCAGGTCCTGCCTCCAACATCGTGCTCGCCGTCGTTTTCGCCGCACTCTGCCGGGTGCCGGCTGTGGGTTCGCTTGTCATGGCTACGGGCTCGACCCTGCCCCTCGAGTTTCTTATGAGCGGCATCCTCGTGAATCTGTCGCTCGCGTTTTTCAACCTTATCCCGCTGCCGCCGCTCGACGGCTCCTCGATCCTCGTTCCCTTCCTCAAGGGCCGCGCGCTTGAGACCTACTACCAGATTCAGCAGTACGCGATGCCCATCCTCATCATCGTGCTCTATCTACTGCCGCAGATCCTGCGCATCGACATCGTGGGCGTGTACTTCAACTTCACGGTATACCCGCTCTTCTACCAGCTGGCAGCCTGGGCATTAGGCTAAAATAGAGAGCTGCACTAACCCACGTACACGCAAAAGGAGAGGGGCAGCATGTCGTACCGCGTCAGCACCGCGGCCTACTCGGGCCCGTTCGACCTGCTGCTGCAGCTCGTCAGCCGCCATGCGGTGGACATCGGCGCCATCTCTATCACCGAGGTTGCCGAGCAGTACCTCCAAGAGGTCGACCGCATGGAAGATGTGGATCTAGACGTGGCGAGCGACTTTCTCCTTGTGGCGGCGACGCTCCTCGACATCAAGGCTGCCTCGCTCGTTCCAAGCGACGCAGACGGCCCGGCGACAGCGGACCTCGATGAGGACGATGAGCTTGCGGGGCTCGACGCCGAGGGTCTGCGCGAGGTCCTCATTCAGCGCCTCATCGCCTATAAGCAGTTCAAGGGCGCGGCCGCGGCGCTCGGGTCGCGCATGGAGGCCGAGCGCCGCATGCACCCGCGCGTCGCCGGACCCGACCCGGAGTTTTTAAACCTTATGCCCGACTATCTTGCGGGCATCACGCTGCGCGGCCTCGCTGTCATCTGTGCGGACCTCGACAGCAGACGCGAGACGTTCCTGCTCGAGGCCGAGCACGTCGCTCCGCACCGCGTGCCGCTCGAGCTCACCGTGGCCTCGGTCGATCGTCTTACCGCAACGCGTATGACCTGCACGTTCTCCGACCTTATCGAAGGTGCCGAGACTACCGACCAGCTCGTCTCCACCTTCCTGGCGATCCTCGAGCTCGCCAAGCGCGGATCCATCACGCTCACCCAGGAGGAGAACTTCGGTGAGATTCATATCGAGCGCGTGGAGGGCGCCGAGGAGTACCACCCGGGTGACGCCCTCTACGTCGAGGAAGATTGACGCCAGGCGCCCGTGCGCGTAAGGAGTAGACCATGAACGACCTTGAGAACCTAAACCCACTCTCGCCCAAGGCGGCGCTGGAGGCGCTTCTGTTCGTATCGAGCGACCCGGTGAGTGCGAGCGGCCTCGCTCAGGCACTCGACATCGCGCCCGGCGAGGCCGCATCGCTTCTGGCTGAGCTTAAAGTCGAGTACGAGGAGGCCAACCGCGGGTTCCAGCTTCGTGAGGTCGCGGGCGGGTGGCGGCTCTTCACCCACCCCGCTTTCCACGAGCAGGTTGAGGCATTCGTCCTTTCCTGGGATACGCAAAAGCTCAGCCAGGCGGCACTCGAAACACTCGCCGTCATCGCCTACCATCAGCCCGCCACGCGCGAGCAGGTGCGCGGCATCCGCGGCGTCAACTCCGACGGCGTCATCTCCTCGCTCGTGGACAAGGGCCTTGTGCGCGAGCTCGGTCGCGACGCCGAGCACGGCCAGGCGATCCTCTACGGCACGACCAATGCCTTCCTCGAAAAGTTTGGCCTGCGCTCCCTGAAGGACCTGCCCGACCTTGAGCAGTTCGCACCCGACGAGCAGGCGCGCCAGTTTATACGCGAGCGCCTCTCGGGACGCTCCATCCAGTCCACCCTGGAGGAGACCGAGGAGGACCTCAATGAGGAGCGCGAACTCATCGACGAGGTCGCAGAAGACGATGATGACCTCATGATCGTGGGCAACGCGACCGACGAGGAATTCGATGACTGAGTCGGATAAGGTCATACCGGGGGAAGACTATCCCTGGACCATGCGCCTCCAGCGCTATCTCGCACGCGCTGGCGTGGCGAGCCGGCGCGGGTCAGAAGACCTCATCACCGCCGGTCGCGTCTCTGTGAACGGCGCTGTGGTGACCGAGCTCGGCACCAAGGTGACGCTCGGCGTGGACGAGGTCGCTGTCGACGGACGTACGGTCACCATGGGGGAGGGGCCCGTCTACCTCATGCTCCATAAGCCGGCAGGCTACCTCACCACCATGGCCGACCCGCAGGGACGCCCCTGTGTGGCCGAGCTCGTGCCGCGCGAGCGCTTTCCCGGGCTCTTTCCCGTGGGGCGACTCGACAAGGACACGACGGGGCTTCTGCTCTTCACCACCGACGGAGACACGGGGAACCGTCTCCTGCATCCTTCCTTTCACGTGCCCAAGCGCTATCTTGCGCTCGTGGACGGGCACCTTGCAGATGGGGAGCTCGAACCGCTCCGACAAGGCATCACGCTCGACGACGGCCCCTGCCGCCCCGCGCCCTGCGCCCTTGTCGACCGCGCTTGCGCGTGCGAGCTCTGGCCTGAAGACGCGCGAGCAATCGAGGACGGCACGGTCACGCCGGTTTCGATCGAGCTGCGCGAAGGGCGTAAGAACCAGGTGAAGCGCATGTTCGGCGCCATCCATCACCCGGTCATCCGCCTTCACCGCGACCGCATGGGACCTCTTACCCTCGGGGGGCTCGTTGAGGGTAAGTGGCGCGAACTTGAAGAGACAGAAGTCGCCGCGCTCAAATCCGACATGCAGCGCATGGCTAGCGATAACGATCCAACCAGGACCAGAGAGGACGAGATATGATCATCGCAATCGACGGACCGGCGGGTTCCGGCAAGTCCACTATCGCCCGCGAGGTCGCGCGCAGGTTCTGCTTCGACAAGCTCGACACCGGCGCCATGTACCGCGCGGTCGCGCTCTCCGCACTCGATCGCGGCGTCGATCTTGACGACGAGCCCGCCGTCGACGATCTTGCCAACACCATCTCGATCCGCTTCCCCCCGCGCGAGGGCTCCACGACGCGCATCGAGGTGGACGATGTTGACGTGAGCGACGCCATCCGCACGCCGCGTATCGACTCGTGCGTCTCCAAGGTCGCTGCTTACCCCGGGGTTCGCACCGCCATGCTCATCCCCCAGCGCGCCTTTGCCGAGGGTCGCGATGTGGTGGCTGAGGGCCGTGATATCGGCACCGTCGTCTTCCCGGCGGCCGATATCAAGATCTTCCTTACGGCAGACCCTGCCGAGCGCGCCCGCAGGCGCGTGCTCCAGCGCCATGAGGACGATGACCTCACGCTCGACGATCTTGCTGACGAGGTCCAGCGCACGCTCGACGCTATCCGTCGTCGCGACGAGCTCGACAGCTCCCGCAACGTGGCGCCCCTCGTGGCCGCCCCCGACGCCGTTGAGATCGATTCCACTGCCCACACCATCGATGAGGTGGTCGCGATGATCGCCGACCTCATCCAGGAGAGGAGGGGCGCGTGAAGCTTTTGCACTACACGCGTGACGACTACTACGACAACGCCATGCGCGATTACCCCGTGGCGCTCCGCGTGTTCTACTACGTCGTCATCGCCATCCTATACGTCTTCTCCAAGATCATGTGGCGCTGGACGGTCGACAACGCCGACGAGCTGCTGCCGCGAGGCGAACGCGGGTCGGTCATCATCTGCAACCACACCTCCATGGCCGAGGTGATCTCAATCGTCCCGCATATCGTGCGGACCGGGCGCCGCGTCCGCCCGATCATGAAGTCGGAGTTCAACAACAACCCCATCGTCCGCTGGTTCTTCGCACGCGTGGGCGGCATCCCCGTCGACCGCGGTACCGCCGACATGAAGGCGCTGCGCCGCGCGCAGCACGCCCTGCAGCGCGGCGAGGACGTGCTCATCTTCCCCGAGGGCACCCGCATCCGCTCAGACGACCAGCCGGTCGTGGTGCACGGCGGATTTGCCCTCATGGCCCAGATGGGCAAGGCCGACATCGCCCCCATGGCGGCGTGCGGCTTCCGCGACATCACGCCCGCCGGCAAACACATCATGCGCCCCGTCAAGACCTGGATGCGCTGCGCCAAGCGCCTCTCTCTTGCCGACGCGCCGGAGGGCCTCAAGCGCTCCGAGCGCCTTCAGTGGTTTGAGGACGAGGCCGTGCGCCGCATGTACGAGGTGCGCGACGAGCTCCGCCAAGAACACCCCGGGAGGAGGTAGACCATGCCTCGCATCGAGATCGCCCGTCAGGCGGGCGCCTGCTACGGCGTCGAGCGTGCCCTCAAGATGGCACGCCAAGCCTCGGAGGAGGCCGAGCAGCCGGTACACACGCTCGGTCCCCTCATCCATAACCCGCTCGTGGTCTCAGAGCTTGAGAGCGCCGGTGTGCGCCCGGCGGATACGCCGGAGGAGGCAGGGGAGGGGACCCTCGTCATCCGCGCCCACGGCGTTACGCCCAAGGTGATCTCGCGCGCGCAGGACCTCGGCCTTGCGGTCATCGACGCCACCTGCCCCTACGTAAAGCGCGTCCATCACGCCGCCGAGCGCCTTGCCAAGGCCGGCTACCAGGTGATCGTGGTGGGGGAGAGCGGCCACCCCGAGGTACAGGGCATTCTCGGCCATGCGGGCGAAGGCGCCCGCGTTGTGTCTTGCGTCGATGACCTTGTCAACATCGAGCTCGCCCGTAAGGTGGGCGTCGTCGTCCAGACAACGCAGACACTCGCGCACCTGAGGTCGGTAGTTGCCGAGCTTTTGGGTCGCGTGGAGGAGCTCACCGTCGTGAACACCATCTGCGAGGCCACGAGCGAGCGCCAGCTTGCCGCAGCGGAGCTCGCTGCGCGCGCGAACGCGATGATTGTCATCGGCGGACGGTCGTCGGGCAATACCCGCCGCCTTGCCGAGATCTGCGCTGAGCGTTGCCAGAACACGCATCATATCGAGGATGCTGACGAGCTCGTCGAGTCTTGGTTCGAACGCGCGGAGCTCATCGGCGTCACCGCCGGCGCCTCCACCCCGGCAGACCAGATCGAGCGCACGGTATATGCCATCTCTCAGGTCGTGGGAGCATGACAGAACCCATTAGGCCCCCGTACGCGGACGGCAGCGTCACCTACGGCGGCACCCAGCCCCAAGTCGACCACAGCGAGCCTGTTGGCGGGCGCGTGAGCGCCGTGAGGCCCGATTCGCCCGCATGGGATGCCGGCTTGGAACCCGGCATGATCGTGACCGAGGTTGCAGGCGAGCCCTTGACCGATATGATCGGATGGCTCTGGGGGGCAGATGCCGAGGAGGTCGACCTCACGGTCTTTGACCCCAGCGACGCGACCTATGCCGCCTGCTCGCTCGAGCGCCTGCCGGGTGAGGACTGGGGCGTCGAGTTTGACGGAGCGGTCTTTGACGGCATGCGCACCTGCGTGAACGGCTGCGTCTTCTGCTTTATGACGATGCTGCCCAAGCACATGCGCACCTCGCTCTACATCCGCGACGACGACTACCGCTTGAGTTTTCTGCAGGGCAATTTCGTCACACTCACTAACCTCACCGACGCGGACATCGACCGCATCGTCACCTGCCAGCTGAGTCCCATGAACGTATCGCTGCACGCGGTCTCCGCCGATGTGCGGCGCCGCCTCATGGGTAAGAACGCCGCGCGCGGGCTCGAGGCGCTTGAGCGCCTTGTGGCAGCCGGCATCGAGGTCCACGCGCAGATCGTCCTCTGCCCTGGACTTAACGATGGGGGAGAGCTCGAACGCACCCTTCGCTACGTAGAGGAACGGCCCGGTATCACGAGCCTCGGCATCGTCCCGCTCGGTTATACCAAGTTCCAGAAGCGCTTCTCGAGCTCCTATTCCGACGACCCGGCAGCCGCGCGCCGCGTCATCGAGCAGGTGCGTCCCTATCAGGAACGGGCCCGCGCTCGCTTTGGTCGCACGGTATTCCAACTCTCCGACGAGTTCTACCTCGATGCGGGCGTCGCCGTGCCGCCGGCAGCATGGTACGACGGCTATCCCCAGTACTACGACGGCATCGGGATGATCCGCTCCTACCTCGATGACACTGCAACTACCTTGCATGAGGAGGCCGCACGTATCGAGAGCATCGGGCACGAGCTCTCCTCGCGCTCGCTTTCGCTCACCGTCGTCTCCGGCGAGGCGGCGCGCGAGACCATCGCCGGCTTCGTGGAGCGCGAACCGCTTTGCGGGCGCGTCGTCGCCATCAAGAACCATTACTTCGGTGGCAACGTTGACGTGACAGGACTCATCTGCGCCTGCGACCTCATCGAGCAGCTCGAAGACGACCTTAGCGGGGTTATGCTCTTTCTGCCGGACGTCATGTTCAACGCCGACGGCCTCACGCTGGACGGCTATCATCGTGATGATGTGTTGGAGACCCTGGAGAGGCGCGGCGCCATCGCTCGCGTCGCCTCCTCGTTGCCCCTCGACCTCTTAGACGCTATCGAGGACGTCTTAGGAGTGTGAACGGGGCTATAGGCCCGTTAGGAGTTCTTGCATGAAACCCATCGTCGCCGTTGTCGGCCGACCCAACGTGGGCAAGTCCACGCTGGTCAACCGCATCGCGCAGACCGCTGACGCCATCGTGCACGAGAGCCGAGGCGTCACCCGTGACCGCAGCTACCATGACGCCGACTGGAACGGTCGCAGCTTCACCCTTATCGATACCGGCGGTATCGAGCCGCTCAAGAGCGACGACGTCTTTGCCGCCTCTATCCGCGACCAGGCGCTCGCCGGCGCCGAGGAGGCGGACGCCATCCTCTTTGTCACCGACGGCTCCGTCGGTGTTACGGAGGAGGACGAGACGGTTGCGCGCCTGCTCAAGCGTATCAAGAAGCCGACCTTCCTTCTGGTGAACAAACTCGACAACCCCGACCGCGAGCAGGAGCGCCTCTGGGAGTTCTATTCGCTCGGCGTGGGCGACCCCACCCCCATATCCGCCACCCACGGACACGGAACGGGCGATTTGCTCGACGACCTCATCGCGGTGCTCCCCGAGGAGACCGAGGACGTGGACGAATATCCCGACTCGCTCGGCGTGGCCATCATCGGCCGCCCCAACGCCGGCAAGTCCTCGCTCTTCAACAAGATCATCGGCCGCGAGCGCTCCATCGTCTCTGACGTAGCGGGCACCACGCGCGATGCGATCGACACCATCGTCGAGCGCGACGGCCGCCGCTACCGCCTGGTCGACACCGCCGGCATCCGCAAGAAGAGCACGGTCTACGAGAATATCGAGTACTACTCGATGGTGCGTGGCCTGCGTGCCATCGACCGCGCCGATGTGGCGCTGCTCGTCGTCGAC
>CAUGVQ010000054.1 GCA_959602875.1 uncultured Collinsella sp.
TCTTGAAAGCGTTTGCCCAGCTCCAGTTATCGATGAGGCCCCAGTAGTGGTAACCGCGGCAGTTTGCTCCGTCAGCGATGACACGAGCGACCCACATGAGGTGGTCTCGCACAAAATCGATGCGATAGTCGTCGATCACCTGCTGCGTCTGCGGGTCTTTATTGAGGTACTCGCGCTCGATGCCAATGCCGTTTTCCGATACAAACCACTCGAGGTCGGGGTACTCGTCGCGGCATTTCATGCCGAAGTCGTAGATGCCTCTGGGGTAAATCTCCCAGCCGCGGCTCTCGTTCATCACGCGATCGGGCCAGATATAGGGCTCGGCAAACTGCGGATTGCCCCACTTGTCAACTGCGGAGCTGGGCGCCTGCACGCGACTCGGCTGATAGTAGTTGCAGCCAATCCAGTCAACGACGCCGCCCTTGAGCACCTCGCCGTCATAGGGGCGGACGGGCAGCACGATGCCGAGGTCGTTGGTGAGAGTCTCCAGCACGTCGCCAGGTAGCTCTCCCTTGGTAACCAAATCGAGCCACCAGCGGTTGGTAAGACCGTCGTTCATGCGAAGCGCCTCAAGATCCGCCGGCGTGGGATCGTCCTTGGTGTACGAGGGGCTGAAGTTACAAATCATGCCGATGCGCGCGTCGTTGCGAAGCGCGCCCTCGGCAAATGCCTTGCGATAGCGCGCCACGGCCAGTGCGTGGGCGATTGAAATGTTGTACTGGGCCTCGCACGCCTCTTGGAAGCTGTGGTGCTTTGGATACCACACAGGATGCCAATAGCGCTGCTCGGGCTCAACAATCGGCTCGTTAAACGTAAACCAATAGCGCACCTCATGGCCGAACTCGCGAAACGCCGCATCGGCGTAATACGCGTACGCCTCGCAAACCTCACGGTTAAGCCAGCCGCCACGGCGGAAAAGATACGTGGGCATATCGAAATGGTAGAGGTTTACAAATACCTCAAGCCCCGCCTCGCGCGATGCGCGGAACAATTCGTGATACCAAGCAGCGCCCTCAGGATTGATGGCGCCGTTCTCATCCAGAAGGCGGCTCCATTGAATCGAGGTGCGGTAGCTATCAAGGCCAAGCCCTTTCATAAGGGCAAGGTCCTCCTTATAGCGATGCATGAAGTCGTTTCCCACATACGACCCAACGCGGTTGTAGAACGACGAGATGTCCTCATTGGACCACGTGTCCCACAGATTCTCGAGCTTTCCGCCTACGTTCCATCCGCCCTCAGTCTGCGGACCCGACATGGCGGCGCCAAAGAAGAAATCTTTTGGCAGCACATATGAGGTGTCCTGCGCCATAGCCCCTCCTCATCTTCGATGGGTATCGCTTTCATCGCAAAGTATAGCGCTATAATTTTATTAGTAAAGCGGTTTTTTTGCTTTAAAGCGTATTACTTTTAAGGTGGAGCGCTTTGGATGTTCATTGGTTGCTATAGTTCTTGCCATACGGCAAAGGCGGAAAGGCACGATCCCGCATGCTTAAATTTGAAGCCATAGCGCATGACCTGCAGCAAAGCATTGAGGACGGAACCCTCAAGCCAAACGACAAGCTGCCCACGGTAGTGGAGCTCTGCGACCTGTACAACGTGAGCAAGATTACCGTTCGGCGCGCGATCGACCTCCTTACCGAGATGGGCCTGGTGAGCAGCAGGCGCGGTTCGGGAACCTACGTCAAGAACGCTGTAGCCATCCCAAACGATACATTGGAATTCTCCCGTTCCGATCGCGCCACCGGTTTTAGCGCCGAGCATACCGATGAAAACGTGTCGACCGATGTATACGAGTTCTGCGTGATAAACCCCTCGTCCAGCATCGCTGCTCACCTAGGCATCACGCCCGAAAACTTTGTCTACTACGACTGCCGCGTGCGCCGCCTGAACGGAACGCCCGTCTGTATCGAGTACACCTACATGCCCATAGATGTTGTTCCCGGCCTCAAGCGCGAGCATGTTGAAAGTTCCATTTACCGGTATATCCGTGAGGACCTTGGGCTCAAGATTGCCAACTTCAACCGCGCGGTTCGTGCCGTAGCGGCAACCGCTGAAGAGGCAAAGCGCCTGGACACTGCGG
Organism: uncultured Collinsella sp.; assembly: GCA_959602875.1. GTDB lineage: Bacteria > Actinomycetota > Coriobacteriia > Coriobacteriales > Coriobacteriaceae > Coprousia. The sequence continues at coordinate 2,081 of CAUGVQ010000054.1, forward strand.
CTGGCTCGCCCCTTCTAGAATTTGAGCAGGTGGGCTATCTCGATAATGGACGCGCGTTTGAGTACTCCGTCTCGCGCAACGTTGGCGAGCGCTATACGCTCCACAACATCGTTTTGGCCTAGCGGTTCCAATTTACGAAACCGCATCCATCCCGTCGGCGCCATCTGCCGCCTCAGACGATCTGCGCCCAGCACTCACCACCCAGTCGATAAGAAACGACGACAGGGTTACCGTTACCAACGAGCAGGCGATTTTGAGCACCGGAATATAGCTGAGCGACAGCACAAGCACCGAGAGGTCCGTCGCGAGGTAGCACTTGGACAGGCGCAGCCCCGTGACACGCGAGATCACGAGCGCAAGCGCATCGTCACCGCCCGACGACCCTCCCTGGCGCACGATAAGACCGCAGCCGATACCCACAAAGCATCCGCCGGCGAGCGCCGCCACGAGCGGATGAGCGGAAAGGTCGGGCAGAAGATGCGGCAGGGCGTCCCACAGCGCGTAGAACAGCGAGGTAAACGACGTGGCGACACCAGACCACACCAAAAAGCGCCAACCGAGGTAGCGCAGAGCGAGCACGTAGCAGATGGCATCGAGCACAAACGTCGCAGCAGAGGAGGGAATACCAAACCAGTGGTTGATGAGGAGCATGCCGCCGATGATGCCGCCCTCGGTGATGCCTGTTACCTGGTGGATGTTGTGGATGCCAAAGGTAAGGATGGCGGCGCCGAGCGCGATGAACGCCACGCGGCGGATGTTGCGAGGCTTGCCGAGGCGCTGCAGCGCATCGGCAAGCAGAACGAGCGGCCGGAAGGTATGAGCCGCGGTCATGGTATCAATCCTCCTGTATTTGCTTGACTATTTAGTCCGATTACAGACTATCTTAGCCACATGCAGCCGTCAAGCATACGTATGCGAAGCGGGATACGGCTACAGAAACTCCTTGCAGACGGCCTGCATGGTTGCCGCCGTGGACTCCTCGTCGGCACCCGCGACCGTCACCTCGACCGTCTCGCCACACCGTGCGTCGAGACCCATGAGGCCCACCATATCCTTAGCGTCCGTCGAGCGGTCGCGCACCGAGATGGTCACGAGGCTCTCACAATCAAGGGCGCGGCGCGCAATCTCGGCAACGGGGCGCGCATGCAACCCCTGCGCTCCGGCGATGACGTGCGTAAAGGAAATCATGGGCAACCCCCGTCTCGGGATCGACGACAACAGGAACTCGCCCGCCTATTGTACCCCGCCCGACGCGGCGACACGCGTCAGACGTCTGCCGAGTGCCCGCACGCGCGGATCAATGCGCGCGCGGCCGGGGTTGGCGAAAAAGCGCGCCGTGCAGGTCATGATCTCCCCGGTGATGACGAGGTCGTTCTCGCGCAGGGTCGTTCCCGTTGCGGTGATGTCGACGATGCGGTCGGAAAGTCCCACGATGGGCCCGAGCTCGATGTTGCCGTGAAGCGCCACGATGTCCGCCGTGATGCCGCGGTTCTCATACCAGCTGCGGGCAATGCGCGGATACTTGGTTGCCACACGCAAGCTGCCGCGCCGCGCATAGGCGCGCTCTGCCGCACCGGCGCTGCCGGCCGGCTCCGCCTCGATAAAACGGCAGGCACCGTAGCCCATGTCGACAAGCTCGAGCAGGTCGAGGTCGGCCTCGATGAGCGAGTCGCGCCCGCAAAATCCGCAATCGGCGCCGCCACAAGCCACAAACGCCGGCGCGTCGGTAGCGCGCACGATGATGAACTCGACATCGCCGATGTCCGCCTCGGCATCGTCTGTGCCTGCACCCGCAAGGTCGCGCCCGGCTACAATCAGGCGGCGACCCGGCTCGCGCAGCTCGTCCACCGCGAGCCCTGCCGCCTCGAGCACCTCGAGCGTTCCGGCAAAAAGCGATCCCTTGGGAACCGCGATGCGCAGGGGCGCCGCGGCCTCACGGGTAACCGCACCCTCAACGGCAACCTGACCGGTCCGCTCCGGCAGCCGGCAGGTTCCGGCAAGCCGCTCCAACGAAAAGGCAAAGCCCGCGGCGGGAACTTGGTCCTTATCTGCAAACGTCCCGGTGAAGATGGCGTCATACCGCCCGCCCGATCCCACGGGGTCGGAAAGCTCGCCCGCGTATACCTTGAGCACGAGGCCCGTGTAATAGTCAAACGAATTTGTGATAGAGAAGTCAAAGGTAATGCGGTCAGCAGCCGCCTTGGCGCCGCGGCGCTCGAGCTCGAGAAGAAGCTCCCGCAGCTCCGCCGTTGCGGAAACAGAGACGCCTGCGCCGGCGAGCAGCGCATCGACCTCGTCAAGCGCGCGCACATCGCCCACAACGCGCGGCAACTCTGATATGGCGCGGGCAAGCGGAGCGGCAAGATTCGCCTGCGCCACGCGCGCGTCGAGATCCACCAGCTTGTTGGCATGGACGAGTGCGAGCGCGTCCTGCGCCAGCTCGGCGTCACCGCAGCGGGCGAGCAACTCGGTAAAGGGGCGCACGCTTCCGCAGACGATACGCACATCGTCGATGCCGAGAGCATGCGTCACCTCGTGCACCAGCTCCACCACCTCGGCGTCGCCCGCCGCGCCGCCCGACCCGATGAGCTCAAAACCGAGCTGGGTAAACTGGCGGGACCCTCCTGCCAGACGCGCTTGGTCGCGCACGACCGGCGCCTCATAGCGCAGGCGCACCGGCAGCGCCGCCGAGCGCATGCGGGCCGACACCATGCGCGCGATTGAGAGGGTATTGTCGGGGCGCACCACCAAAAGACGGCCATCATCATCAAACAGCTTGAAGGGCGTGTCCGCGATGCGGCGGTCTGCCTCGAGCGCTGCCTTGTCCTCCAGAAGCGGCGTCTCCACCGGCAGATAGCCCGCACGCCGGAGCACCCCGCGCACCGCATCGGCCACCGCCTCGCGCACGAGCGCCTCTTCTGGCAAGATATCTCTGAATCCCCAAGGGGTCGCGGGCATAGCGCGCCCTCCTTCACACGTAGCCTCGGATGAGTTCAGCGTACTTTAGCACACTAGAGTACGCTATGGGATAATACCGATGCCGAGGAAATCTACCCGACACATCACAGGGCCGCATGCCCCCTTTGACCAAACCGTGAAACACAAACAACCGCCGTGGCTCGCGTATACTGGTGCGCATGGAAAACCGAGCGAACATACCGACCTCCCCCGCCCGACGCGCGGCACTCTACGGCGCCCTCACAGCGCTCGCCCTCATCGCAGGCTATCTTGAGGTGCTCGTGCCCCTGCCCGTCGCGGTGCCGGGTGTCAAACTTGGCCTCGGCAACGCCGTCGTCCTCTTTGCGCTTGCGCGCTTGGGTGCGCGGCCTGCCGTCTTTCTTATGCTTGCCAAAGTGCTTTGCTCGACGATTCTCTTCGCTAACCCGCAGATGCTCGCCTTCAGCCTCGCCGGAGGGGCGCTGTCCTGGGCGGTCATGGCGCTCGCATGGCGAAGCGGCCTCTTCTCGGTCGTCGCCGTCTCGATTCTGGGCGGCATCGCGCACAACGCCGGCCAGCTCCTTATGGTGGCCCTTCTGCTCTCGCCGCAGGTCGCCCTGGTAAACACGCCGGTGCTCGCCATAGCGGGAGCCCTCTGCGGTGCTGTGATTGGCATCCTTGTGCGTGCGCTTCTTGCCGCCGTGCCAGAAGGAGGCCCCCGTGCTTAGCCGTCGTGCCCTCATTGCGCTCATCGCGCTCGCCGCCCCGTCGGCTGCGGCGGCGCTCAGCGCCTGCCAAAGCAGCGACACTACCGCCGACTCTCATGATCAGGCGAACGCGGAAGCCGAGCCGAGCACGAGCTCTACCTTTGCCTTTGACACCTACTGCACGTTTACCGTCTACGGCGACACGACCGCGCCCGCCCTGCTCGCGCGCGAGTGCGCCCGCTACGATGAGCTGTTTGACCTCTACGACCCCGCGAGCGATATTGCGCGCGTAAATGCCGCTGCCGGCGCGCCCGTGACGGTCGACCCCGCAACGGCCGATGTCGTCGAGCAAGCGCTCGCCTCCTGCGCCGAGGCGGACGGTCTATTTGACATCACCATCGGCGCGGTGTCGCGGCTTTGGGATTTTGAGGAGGGCATCCGCCCAAGCGATGCGGAGATTGCCGCCGCACTCGCCCACGTCGATTGGCGCGGTGTCAAGGTCGATACCTCTGATCCCGAGGCACCCACCATCACGCTTGCCGACGCGCAGGCCGCACTCGACCTCGGCGGCATCGCCAAGGGCTTTATCGCCGATCGTTTGGTGGAGACCCTGCGCGCAAAGACCAAGGCGACCGCCGCCGTCATTTCGCTCGGCGGCAACATCATCTGCTATGGGGACAAACCCGATGGCGGCTCCTGGGACATCGGCATCCGCGACCCCAACGACCCCGGCGGGTCCACCGTGGTGGGAACGGCGCACGTGCGCGCCGCGGGCGCGACGGATGCCAGCGCGAACGCGATCTCGCTTGTGACGAGTGGCCTCTACGAACGCACCTTTGAGCTCGACGGCGTCACGTACTGGCATATCCTCGACCCTCAAACGGGCATGCCCGTTGAGACCGACGTGGAGAGCGTGACCGTTTGCTGTCCCTCGTCCACGCAGGCAGACGCCCTGTCGACGGCGCTGTTTGTGGCAGGCAGCGAACGCGGGGTTACCCTTGTGGATAGCTACGAAAACACCGCCGCCTACTTCATTCTGGCAGACGGCTCCACGCGCGAGAGCGCGCGCTGGCAGGAGCTTACCGCCTAGCGGAGGGCTCGCACTTAGCGGGTTCGCACCTGGCAGGCTCGCATTTAGAACTCGCCGATGCGGCGCACCTCGGGCTCGAGCTCAACGCCAAACTTCTCGCGAACCGTATCCTGCACGTGCTCGATGAGCGCGCACACGTCGGCCGCCGTGGCACCGCCGGTGTTGACTACAAAGCCGCAATGCTTGGTCGATACCTCAGCCCCGCCCACACGCGCACCGGCAAGGCCGGCATCCATGATGAGCTTGCCGGCAAAGTAACCCTCGGGGCGCTTGAATGTGGAGCCCGCGCTCGGCAGCTCAAGCGGCTGCTTCTCCTCGCGACGCTGCTGGTAGGTATCCATATCCGCTCGAATCATGGCGGCGTTTCCCGGTGCAAGGCTAAAGGTGGCAGAGATGACAATGAGCCCCTCGGCGGCGACGCGGCTCTTGCGATACCCCATGCCGAGCTCGTCGCGGCCGAGCGTCTTTACCGTGCCACGCAGGCGCGCACCGCCCTCGTCCGGACCGCCAGGCACGTATACCGTCACCGACTCAAGAACGTCTGCCGTGCAGGCATCGTAGGCGCCGGCGTTCATAAAGCAGGCACCGCCCACCGTTGCGGGAATGCCCGAGAGCGCCTCCATGCCCGTAAGGCCCGCGTCCGCCGCAACAAACGCAACGTCGCGCAGAAGCGCGCCCGCCTCGGCCGTGATGCGCGTGCCGTCGAGGGCGATGTGAGCGTAGTTTTCGCGCAGGAGCACCACCACGCCGCGAATGCCGCGGTCACCCACCAGCAGGTCGCTGCCATTACCCACAATCGTTACCGGCACGCCGGCGATGGCGCAGGTATCGAGCACCTTTACGAGGGCCTCGGGCGTCTCGGGCGTGACGAGCACATCGGCCGGACCGCCGATCTTAAACGTGGTGTGTTGGCTCATGGGCTCGACCATCGCCACATTGTTCTCGCCCGCCGCTGCCGCAAGCGTGCAGATAACGTCTTCGCTCAAGCTATCGTATTCGTGCATGGCGCACCGCCTTCGCTGTTGTTGCCGCGACCGCGCCGCGGCGGTGGACGCTAAGCGCCCTCGATCTATCCTCTCGATTCTACCGTACCGCGCTCGCGCCTTTACCGTTACCATAACCCCTATGGATATGCAGACCGACACCGCACAAACCGCGCCGCGCCCGGCAATCGTCCTGCGCAACGTGCGCTTCTCCTACCCCGGCGCCCCGGCGCCAAAGGAAGACGCCGCGCACGCGGGCAGCTGTGCCGAGGCGCTCGCCGGCATCACGCTCGCCATCGCCCCCGGCGAACACGTCTGCGTACTTGGCGCCAACGGGTCGGGCAAGTCCACCCTCATCCAGCTCATCAACGGGCTTTTGATCCCAACCGCAGGCACGGTCGAGGTACTTGGTCTGCCGGTTTTGGACGCGCGGGACGCTTCCGCCGTCCGCCGGCGGTGCGCGATGGTCTTCCAGCGTCCCGAGGACCAGATGGTGACGAGCATCGTTGCCGACGATGTTGCCTTTGGCCCCGAGAACCTGGGCGTGCCCGCCGCAGAGATTGCCGAGCGCGTGGACCGCGCGCTCGCCGCCGTGCGCATGAGCGACTACGCCCAAGCGGACCCCGCCGACCTGTCGGGCGGGCAGCGCCAGCGGGTCGCCATCGCCGGGGCGCTTGCCATGGAGCCCGAGATTCTTCTGCTCGACGAGCCGGGCGCGTTTCTTGATGACACCGGCAAGCAGGACGTCCGACGCATCATCGCGGACCTGCGCGGGCGGGGCATCACCATCGTTCACGTCACGCACGATATGGAAGACGCCCTCGCCGCGGACCGCGTGGTGGTGCTCGACCGCGGGTGCATCGCCCGTAACGGCGCGCCTGCCGAGGTCTTTGCCGAGGGAGAGACGCTCCGGCATCTTGGGCTCGAGCTGCCATTTACCGCAGCCCTTGCCGAGGAACTCGGCCGCCGCTCCCCTGTTTTTGCCGGGCTGCCGCATATGGCAGATGCCGAGGGACTCGCCCGCGCCGTTGCCGAACGCATGCACGCGAGCCCTCGCCAAGATGCGGCGCCAGAGCGACCGGGTACCGGCCCGCACAACAGCGCACCTGCCGCCGCGGCCTCACCCGTCGCAGGCTCCGCCGCGAGCCCAGCCACTACAGGCTCCGCCGCGGCCGATGCTGCTGCGGTGCACCTCTCCCACGTATCGTTTTCCTACGTCGCCGATCGCCCTGCCCGCCGACGGCACGGGCTTATCCGCCGTCGGACCGCCGCCCAGGCAAAGCCGCCGCTCGCGCTCTCGGATGTCTCGTTCGCCGTCCCCGCGGGATCGCTCACCGCGCTCGTAGGACGCACGGGCGCCGGCAAATCGACCACCGTCGAGCTTGCCTGCGCGCTCAAGGTTCCCCTGACAGGCAGCATAGCCGTCGGCAGCATCGACACTGCCGACCGCGCCCGGCGACGCGCCTTGCGCGCACAGATAGGCTACGTATCGCAGTTCCCCGCGCGCCAGCTGTTTGCCGAAACCGTGTTTGACGACGTCGCCTTCGGCCCGCGCAACCTCGGTCTTGCCGAGGACGAGGTGCGCGCCCGCGTGCACGACGCCCTCGCCCTCGTGGGGCTCGAGCCCGCGCCCGCGTTCCTCGCGCGCTCGCCCTTCACGCTTTCAGGCGGGCAGCAGCGCAGCGTGGCGCTCGCCGGCGTTCTTGCCCTCAAGACGCCGATTCTTGTGCTCGACGAGCCCATGGCAGGGCTCGACCCGCGCGGTCAGGTCCGCATGCGCGCGCTCATCGCACGCCTCCGCGCGCACGGCACGACTCTGCTTGTGGTCACGCACGACATGGACGATGTGGCGGAACTTGCCGACCGCGTCGTGGTCCTCGAGGGCGGGCGCGTTGTCGCAGACGGTACGCCGCGCGAGGTCTTCTCCTCGGGCACCGCACCCGGTGTGCCCGCAGCCCTCGCCCTTTCCCGCGCGCTCGCCGCGCACGGCGTGTACCTGCCGGAAGACCCCCTTACGGGCACCGAACTCGCCCGCACGCTTATCGAGGAGGTGGACCGTGGCACTTCGCGTTAGCATCGGCCAGTACTACACCGCCGACTCGCCGCTCCACCGCATCGACCCGCGGGCAAAGCTTGTCGCCACCATCGCCTTCATGGTGAGCTGCCTTATGGTGCAGAGCCCCGCGACCCTCGCTGTCGCCCTCATCACCGTAGGCGCCGCCGCGGCAGCATCCCGCGTTCCCGCAGGGCGCCTTCTCGCACAGGTGAGACCGCTCGCAATCTTTCTCGCCGTGACCTCACTCATCAACCTGTTCTTCATCCAGACGGGCGACATCGTCGCCACACTCGGCCCCGTCACGCTCTACGCCGGCGGCGTCGAGGCAGCCGTTCTCTACACGGTGCGATTCTTCTTGCTACTGGTAGCCGGGTCGCTTCTTATGCTCACGACCACACCGGTCGGGCTCACCGATGCGCTTGTCTGGCTTTTGCGACCCCTCGAGCGCTTGGGCGTATCTGCGGGCGAGACGGCGCTTATCATCTCCATTGCACTCGGGCTCGTACCTGTGCTCTCACAGGAGGCGCGCGACATCGTTTCCGCCCAAACGGCGCGCGGGGCAGACCTTGAAGACAAGGGACCCATCGCCTACGCCCGTGCGTGCGTCCCGCTTTTGGTGCCGCTCTTTACCAGCGCGCTCCGCCATGCCGAAAACCTCGGCCGTGCCATGGAGGCGCGTTGCTACACCGGGTCGGCGGGTCGCACCCATTACCACGAGCTACGCTTCAAGCCGCGACGCGACCTGCCGTTTATCCTGCTGGTCGCCGCCTACCTCGTTGCCCTCGCCGCACTCTTCACGCTCGGCATATAGCCAGCTTGCCTTACCTCGCACGAAGCGGCAATTCCTTAAAACCGCGTTTACCAGCGCTCCAGCGCCCAAAAACGCTGGCAAACGCGGTTTTGGCAAAACGGCACCATCGCGAAACCACGTTTAACCGCGTTTCCACGCATAAAAACGCCGGTAAACTTGGTTTTGTCGAAACAGGGTACTCGCAAAACCACGTTTACCGGCATTCCGGCCCGATATGCTGAAAACTAGATGCCGCCGCCACCTAACAGGCCGCGGAGCACCTGCTCCGGGTCGGCCGAGCCGCCGCGCGGCACGAGCGCGGTGATCTTCTTCTGGACCTTGTACTCGGCAACCTCATCTTCAAGCTGGCGCACACGAGCACGCAGCTCCTCAATCTCGGCCTCGCGCTTCTCGGCGCGCTCCTTCATATCGAGGATGCGCACCACACCGGCGAGATTGATGCCCTCGTCGGTGAGCTGGTTGATGAGCTCGAGGCGCTCGATATCCGAGCGCGAGTACAGACGCGTGTTGCCGCCCGAGCGCTTGGGGTTCACGAGGCCCTTCGACTCATAGACGCGCAGGGTCTGCGGGTGCATACCCGTCAGCTCCGCCGCCACGCTGATCATGTACAGCGGCTTGTCGCGATCTGCCTGAGCCATCTCAACCAACTCCCTCGGTGCCGGCGCCCCCACCCCAACGAGGGCGAGAGCGCGGTGCCGTCATGTCCTACACTCTCGCGCGATACCGGTCCACGTTCTCGCGGTAGTTTCTCTCGTCGAGGTCACGCAGCTGCTCAAAGGCGCGGCGCTCGGCATCCGACAGGCGCGTCGGTACCTCCACCTCAATCTTCACCAGCAGCGCGCCCTTGCGACCACGGCGCTTCACATCCGGGGCGCCCATCTCTTTAAAGCGGAACGTCTTACCCGTCTGCGTGCCCGCCGGCACCTTGAGGCGCACCGTGGCGCCACCGGGCGTGGGCACATCTACCTGGCAGCCCAGCGCCGCCTCGGCAACGGATATGGGCAGCGTCATGGTTACGTCGGCACCCTTGCGCTTAAAGAGCGGATGCTCCTCAACATGCGTGGTGACCACCAAGTCGCCGCGCTCGCCGCCGTTTGCGCCGTATTCGCCCTTGCGCTTGTAGCGGAGCTTGCCGCCATCGACCGCGCCGGCCGGGACCGACACGGTTATGACCTGCTGCTCACCGGTGGAAGGAATGCGGTAGGTCACCTTGCGCGTGGCGCCCATAAAGGCGTCCTCGGCCGACACGTCAACGGTAAGCGACAGGTCGCTGCCCCGCTGCGGGCGCGACGCGACGCGCTGGCCGCCCATGCCGCCAAAGCCCTGGGCCCAGTCGCCGCCAAAGGCTCCGTCGCCATTAAAGATGCTGCTAAAGATATCGCTCCAACCGCCCGCACCGGGGCCGCCGGCGTAACTGTAGGTGCCACCCGGGCGCCCACCCGCACCGGGAATGCCGCCAAACATGAGCAGCTGGTCGTACTCTTTGCGCTTGTCGGGATTGGAGAGCGTATCGTACGCCTCGCTAATCTCCTTGAACTTGGCCTCGTCGCCGCCCGCGTCGGGGTGATACTTCTGGGCGAGCTTACGAAAGGCCGACTTGATCTCTTTCTCGGAGGCGTCGCGCTTGACGCCGAGAACATCGTAGAAATTCTTACCTTGCGGCATACGCCTTGCCCCCTTTCGTATAAAAGGGCTCGGGGGTCACTGCCCCGGAGCCCCGTCACTTACTCTTGAGACGCCTCGGGCTCTGCCCCTTCGGCATCGCCCTCGTGAGCGTCCTCGGGCTCCGGCGCCGGTCGTTTGGCGCCACCATAGGTCACCGTAACCATCGCTGAGCGAAGGATGCGGTCCGCCATGCGGTAGCCCTTTTGGTACACGTCGCGCACCGTCTCGTCGTAGACGCTCGGGTCCTCAACGCGGCCAACGGCCTGGTGCTCGAGCGGGTCGAACGGCTCGCCTGCCGGGTCGATGGCCTCAACGCCCTCATGCGCGAGCACGTCGACCATCTTGGTGTGAATCGCGTCCACGCCGTCGACGAACTTCTTGAGGTCGTCCGCCATCTCCTGCGAGCGCGCATGGTCGATGGCGCGCTCCATGTCGTCGATCACCGGAAGAAGCGCGGTCACGAGTTTCTCGCAGGCGCGCTCGCGCTCGGCGATGCGCTCGGCGGCCGTGCGGCGACGGAAGTTCTCCCAGTCGGCCTGCAGGCGCGTCGCGCGGTCCTGAGCCTCGCGCACGCGGGCGTCTGCCCCCTCACGCACCTCCTCGGCCTCGGCCAGCTGACGGCGCAGCTCAACCAGCTCGTTTTGAGCCTGCTCGTACTTGACCTTGAAGTCGTTCTCCGCCGCCTCTTCACCGGCGCGAATCGCGGCCTCGATCATCTCGTCCTCGGTCATCTCGGCGGCAGCGCTCTCGCCACCCTCGCCCTCGACGGGCGTCTCGGCCGCAGCGTCGGCAACCTCGTCGACACGGGCCTCGTCGGCGTCCTCTACGGGTATCTTCACGTCCTTCTCCTCAGAGTCAGCGGAGGCGGCGGATACGTCCGCCTCCGTGCGAGCATCGCGCGCAGCCATGATTACTTCGCGTCCTCGTCGTCGCCGCCCCCGGGCCCGGCGTCGCCCACAACCTCCACCGCGCCCCCCCCC
>CAUGVQ010000055.1 GCA_959602875.1 uncultured Collinsella sp.
CGGTATGTACCCCCGCGCGCGCCCGCGGCCTGGGGCCTGCGTAAGGCGCGCTTAGGGAACGTCCCGGCGGACGACGCGAGCTATAGAGGCTCGCAATGAGAACTACTTTGCGCATTCCTATGTAGGCAGTTGGTTGGTATGGCCCGTAAGCAGTATCCCCTTCGCATAGATCCCGCCATTTGGGAGGCAGTGCAACGCTGGGCCGATGACGAGATGCGCAGCGCCAACGGCCAGGTGGAGTGGATCTTGCGCGACGCACTTAAGCGCGCCGGGCGCCTGCCCAAAAAACGCAACGAAGAACACGGGTCGGACGACGCGCAATCGTAGTGGCCATCTTCCCGCTCTCCCCCACTGCCTCCAGAACCACAACCCACAATCACATACCTTCCGGAGGAACCATGTCCATCCCCAACCGCACCCCGATTCTCGAGGTCGCCCATTACGAGAAGCGCTACGGCAAGAAACTCGCCGTGCGCGATTTGTCGCTCACCGTCGAAGCCGGTGACATCTACGGCTTCATCGGCCACAACGGCGCCGGCAAGACGACACTCATCCGCTCTATCGCCGGCGTCCAGCCCGTCGATGCAGGCACGATCCGCGTCTGCGGCGTCGACGTATCGGCGGATCCCGTCGCGGCAAAGCGCCAGATCGCCTACGTGCCGGATAACCCCGATATCTACGATTTCATGACCGGCATCCAGTACCTTACCTACATCGCCGACATCTTTGAGGTGCCCGCCAACACGCGCACGGCACGCATCGCCGAGCTCGCCGAGCGTCTGGATATCGCCCAGGACCTCGGCAACCAGATCAGCGGCTACTCGCACGGCATGCGCCAAAAGCTCGTTCTCATAGGCGCACTGGTCCACGCGCCCAAGCTGCTTCTCCTCGACGAGCCCTTCGTGGGCCTCGACCCGCTGGCCTCCCACGAGCTCAAGACCATCCTGCACGAGCTCGCCGCCTCCGGCGGGGCGGTCTTCTTCTCCTCCCATGTTCTCGAGGTAGTCGAGAAGCTCTGCAACAAGGTCGCCATCATTCGCAAGGGCGAGCTGGTGACCTCCGGCACCACCGCTGAGGTGCGCGGCGACGACTCCCTCGAGGACGTGTTCCTCGAACTCACCGATGTGGACAAGCCCGCGTCGCCCGCGCAAAGCAACCTCGGCTAGGAGGGCAGCATGCGCACCTTTCTCATCCTCATACGCGTTCAGCTCCTAGCGCTGCTCCACAGCCTCACTCCGCGCACGCGTTCGGGGCGCAGCGGTGGCTGCCTGATTATCGGAAGCTACGTGCTGCTTTGCCTTCTCGGCGTGTTCTACCTCGCGCTTACCGGCGTCGCCCTCATCTCCCTCGGGCTCGCCGACGCCATCCCCGCCTTCGCGGTCGTCATGGGTGCCGTCGGCGGTGTGGTATTCACCTTCCTCAAGGCAAACGGCACGCTCTTTGGCCTCACAGATTTTGACCTCGTGATGTCGCTTCCCATTTCGCGCCGAGTCGTTGTAGCCTCGCGCGTTGCCGCGCTCTATGCAAGCGCCATCTTCTTGGGTCTTGTGCTCGGCGGCCCAATGTGGGCTGTTTACCTCTTGCTGGTCAACTCCTCACCCATGGCTGTGGTGAGCTGCCTCTTAAGCCTAGTGCTCGCCCCCGCGATCCCCACGGCCATCGCGATGTTCGCGGCCTTTGGCGTGGCCGCCCTCGCGTCTCGTTTCCGCCATGCGAACCTCGCCTACATCATCATCTCGCTCATCGCTTTCGCAGCACTGTTCATCGGGATTTACGGATTCTCGTTCTCGAGCAACATGAGCGGCCATGAGGCGACCATGCAGCAGCTCGAGGGCGGGCTTGCCCTTGCAAGCGACCTCATCGGCATCGCTTGGCCGCCCGCCCGCTGGATCGCGCTCGCCTGCACCAAGGGGAGCCTCGTTGCGCTCGTTGCGTTCGTTGCCGTATCGATTGCCGTGCCTGCCCTCGCCCTCGAGGTCATGCAGCGCTTCTACCTCAATATCAACGCAGCGCTTTCCGCCAGTGCGCACAGACGCGCGCTCTCCGGCAGCGAACTTCGCCGTCGCAGCGGCGAGCATACCGCACCGTTTGTCGCGCTCATGCGCAAAGAACTCCAGACTCTCCTTGGCATACCTTCCTATGCGTTCAACTGCTTATTTGGCTATCTCCTCATGCTCATCATCGCCGTGGCCCTAAGCGTGGTGGGACTCGAGGACTTCCTCGCGTCGGGCGCGCTCAACGGCATTGAGATGGATGCGGCAACCTACCGCGAGGCCGCAAGCGGTATCGCCAATGCTCTGCCGTGGGTCTTTGTGTTCTGCGCTATCGCAAGCCCAAGTGCCGTTTGCTCGGTGTCCATGGAGGGCAAGGCGGCGTGGATCTGCGCAAGTGCACCGCTGCCTATGCGCACGATCCTTGGTGCCAAGCTTGCCGCCAACGCGGTGCCCATGGGAGTGACGCTTCTTGTCTCTGCGCTCATTCTGCTGGTGACCGGACAGGTCGATTTCCTCCACGCCGTCTCGATTCTGGTCACTGCCTTTGGCCTGTTCTACGCTATGGTGAACGTCGGTCTTGGCATCGATGCGCGGGAACCCAACTTCACTTGGACCTCTCCCAACGAGGTCGTCAAGCGCAGCAAGCCCATCAATGTAACGGTCATCGGCGGCATGGTGCTCAGCTTTATCGGACTCTTCGGCGCGCCCGCGCTGTCGCTTACCACCACGCCTGCCGCGGGCCTCGTCCTTAACCTCGTGGCGGGCATTATCGGAGTCATTGCAGGGCATCTGCAGTTCACGCGCACCTGCAAAGACGCGCGGCTCTACACCAGCTAGACCAACAGATTTGCCCAGAGACTCCAAGGGCGCCGCGTAACCCGCGACGCCCTTGTGCTGTCCAGACTCCGCCCGTCACCGCTCACCGCGCACGATAGGCGCTCCAAATAAGCCACATCACACCTGCCGCCGCGGCCCAGCCCGCCAAGGGCATCAAGATATCGGTCGCAACGGCAACAGCAATCCCCCAATCAAGCTCAGGAAGCATGAGAAACCTCCCCGGACATCGCCTCGGGCGCATCCTGACCCTCTGGAGGCACAAGTTTCTCTTGGGCGGCCGTGGGAATCTCGTCCCACGCGACCTCCTCCCACGAGGAAACGCCGCGCAATGCAAGCGTTTCTAAGCGCAGGTAGGCACCTTCGCGAAGCTCTCGGCTCGTATCGAATCCAAGCGTCTCCGTGACACCCTCTGCGTTTACCGCCGGAAGCTCGTAGTGGCAGTCGAATCCGTTATTATTCTCATCCGCCGCAGTGAGCTTCTCATTGTCAACCTGCACATACCACACGTCAGGAGACGTGAAGGCCTTCTCATAGCCCCACCTGGCCGCCATTGCTGCCAACACGATCGCGGCCGCGATTGCCAGCACCTTCAAACCGCGTACGACGTATCGATTCATAGAAACCCGCCTTTCAAATGCACACAACTTCCCGGAAAACGGCTTGTCATTGCCTCAGAGTCAGCAAATCAGCTTCCATATCGCGCCAGCTTGGTCATTGAAGCGCTTTGAATAATGATTTGAGGGGTTAAATCAGTGAAATATCGGTCACAAATCGGCATCAACATCGTTTCCGGCGTTCTTTGAGTTTCAACCCGATTCGCCGCTACCTCTTCTAGCTGGGGTTTTATCTAAACGGTCAAAACCCGACCCGCCTCTTCCCTGACCAGAACATTATTTGAAGCGTTTCATTGACCAAGACCCCCGCACAGCAACGATCGTTCCATCAAAAACGAACGGACTCATGCCCCTCTTCTCGCAAACAGGAGCGGCCGTGCCCCGCAAACGCACCCGAACCCAGGGCACGGCACAATTTCTTACGGCGTCCTACTCAGATGCGCGCACCCTCACAAAGTCGCGCACCATGCCCTTGCTCATGAGATAGGTCACGCAGAAGTACCCGCCGTAGCCGACCACAAAGATCAGGCCCGTGATACCCACCGTGCCCTCGATGGTGAGCCCGCCAAAGAGCGCCACGAGTTCGATGATCACGCTGAGCGCCACGCACGAGTGGGCAACGCCCATAAGCAGCGGGAACAGGAAGAAGACCGTCTGTTGCGCCAGCACGGAATGGAAGATCTCCTTCGTGGAGGTGCCGAGCTCTGCCAAGATCCGGTAGTTCGCCCCGGCGTCCGCCACGCCCGAGAGCTGCTGGATGGTGAGGATCGCCGCGCAGGCCACCACGAGCACGAAGCCGATATAGATAGCGAGGTAGCTGATAAGGCCGTTCATGGTGTCGGTGCTCTCATAGGTCACGGTGCGCGATGCCTCGGTGCCCCATCCGGCGATGCTCTCCCCTGCGTCGTTCAAGATGTTGCTATAGGTCCGGTGTGCCCCCACGTAGGCATCACCCTCTTCGGTCGAGACACCGTTGGCGTAGTTCACCATGAGGTAGCTGTAGTACGGAGGCAGATCGAGTGCGGCCACCAGGTCGTCCGGCAGCACGATGGTGCCGGAATTCATGCCCATCATGGCGTTTTGGAACGTGCTTGCATCCTCCGGTACGCGGTCCTGCACCGGCTTGAGCGTCCGCCCGCCGATGGTGAGCTCAACGCCCTCGCCGAGCACTTTGTTGTAGACATCGTTTACGGTAGCGCCCATATCGGAGGTAATGGTGTAGCCGCTCTCACCGAGGTCAATCGGCTCCATACTGCGAAAACGCAGGTACTCGTTGTAGTTGGACTCGGTCATAACCATAAGGCCGAGCATGGTCATATCGGAGTTTTCGGTACCCGCGGGAAGCGGCATATTCACCGCGTCGCAGAGGTCTGTCAGCGTCACCACCGGGCGGTCGGCGCCGCGCGGCGTGGAGTCGAAGGTGTCCACCTGAACCCACTCCCCCGCAATCGAGGCAAGGTCAAAGGGTTGCGCGTCGGGCGCATCCGGATCCATCACATCGTTCTTGCTGGCCTCCATCATGTCCACCGGCCCGTTCGCCACGGCGTAGCGCATGTCGTCACCGTAATAGGCGGCGTTGTCGTTCATCTCGCCAACAGACCGCGGACCCCAGTACACCAGGCAGCGCGTGTAGTCCACGGGCGTGCCGCGCTCGACGGTGTTGTTCATCGTGTCGGCAAGGGACATGCCCGTCGTCACCGAGGTGATGGCCAGAAAGAGGATCATCGCAATCACGGCCATCGAGAAGGACACGGTGTTCACCTTGGCGGCGAGCTGGCGCATCGTCACCATGTTGAGGCCGCGCCAATACAGACCACGCGCACTCTGCAACGCTTTGAGAAGAAAGCCCGACAGGCCAAAAAAGAAAAGAATCGTGCCCGCCACCACAATGAGGGTGGTGATGAGAAACGCGCTCATAGCCTCGGGCTGACCGTCGTAGGGCAGTCCGTCGTGCAGCAGGCGCACGTACGCAACGATGATCGCCGCAAGGCCCACAAGAAAGACCGCTGCAGATATCCAGGGGTTGCGCGTCTTTACCGTCTCGTTTTGGCGGCTCGCGCTCATGAGGTCGATGATGCGCGCGCGACCCACCACACGCAGGTTGAAGATGAGCGTGACCAAGAAAATAGCGACAAGACAGCCCACCGTGGTCACAAACGCGCCGAGCGAGAAAAAGAAGTGGAAGTCGGCAATCTGCGTCTTAAAAAGCGACGCGGTAAAGAACACCATAAGCTGCGAGAGAGCAAGGCCGAGCAAAAGCCCCAGCACGAGCGCCGCCCCCGAAACAAAGAGCGTCTCGAGCGCCATGATGGCAGACACTTGCCCGCGTCCCATGCCGAGCACCTGGTAGAGACCGAACTCCTTCTTGCGCCGCTTCATGATGAAGTTGTTGGCGTAGACCATAAGAAAGCCCATAACGAGGGCGAGAAACACCGTAAGGCCGGAGATAACGCTGCCGAGTAGCTCGCCCACGCCATTGTTTTGCGCCGAAACACCCGCGATATCCACCTGCACCGAGATGGTGTTGAACGCGTAGAACACCGTGACGGCAAGCGTTAAGGTGAGCAGGTAAATCAGATAGTCTTTGCCCGCACGCCGCACGTTGCCAAAAGCGATCTTACAGAGCATCGGAACCCTCACCGCCCATCATCGCCACGACCTCCATGATGCGCTCGAAAAACGCCTGACGCGTGGAGCCGCCGCGACGCAGCTCGGTAAAGATCTTGCCGTCACGGATGAAAAGGACGCGCTGGGTATAGCTCGCGGCAAAACTGTCGTGCGTCACCATGAGCACCGTTGCGCGCAGGCGCTCGTTCATGGTCTCGAAGCTCTCCAGAAGCAGGCGCGCGTTCTTTGAGTCGAGGGCGCCGGTGGGCTCGTCCGCCATGATGAGGGCGGGATCGGTCACGAGCGCTCGCGCCGCGGCAACGCGCTGCTGCTGACCGCCCGACATCTGATAGGGATACTTCTCCAGGATCTCGCGGATGCCGAGGCGCTGAGCCATCTCGTCCACGCGGCGCAGCACCTCGCGCGCAGGCACATGGCTGATGGTGAGCGGCAACGCGATGTTCTCGCGCGCGGTCAGCGTATCGAGCAGATTGGAATCCTGAAAGATAAAGCCGAGCTGTTCGCGGCGGAAGCGCGCGAGCTTGCCGCTCTTCATACGGGTCACATCGGTACCGTCGATGAGCACCTGGCCCGACGTGACGGCGTCGATGGTCGACGCGCAGTTGAGCAGCGTCGACTTGCCGGAACCTGAGGCGCCCATGATGCCCACAAACTCGCCGCGCGAAACGGTGAACGAGATGTCATTCAGCGCACGCGTGACGTTTTGGCGGTTGCCGTAGACCTTCTCTACGTGGCGCACCTCGAGCACCGGCGCCGGCGTTGCCTGCGCAGGGGTTTGGGGGAGCTTGCTAAGGTCAGCCCGCGCCGGGCTCGAGGTCATAGTTACCGGAAGCATAGCGGTCCTTTCTCGATAAGAGATACGGTACAGGTTTGGGCGCCGTGCGCGCCCGCGTTATTTAGAGACGTTCCAGAGCAGGGCGATCATGCCGATGGCGAGCACCGCCATGATGACAATCCACACCACCATCTCCACGACCGACATACCGGCGCGGACAATGCGGCTGTGCGGACGGTCGCTCGCAGGCTCGGGGTCGTACGGACTTTTTCTTGTCATGTTCGTGTACATGGCATTGGTTGAAAGGGCATCCATGTAAAACACCTCCTGGCACTATAGTGTCAGGAGGCGTTTGCGCTATCCATCGATTTGCCTTACAGCCGGCTTGCAGTTTTGTAAGGTAGGCTAAAGGAATCCTTAATGCACGGGTTTCCGCGGGCGCATCGACGCCAAGGCGGACGCAAAGGCGTCGTCGCCCACCACACGGCTGAGCACATGCCCGTAGGAATGCGCGAGGTTCAAAAAGCCCGCATCGGCCGCCAGAATCGTCGCGCGCGCGGCGACCTCGAGAATCTCGTCGCTCGGCGCGATCGGAATCTCCGCAGCATCAAGTGTGCCTCTCACGTCTTCCGGCTCCAGGCGACTCTCAATGGACGCCGTCGCCATAAGATCGCGCATCTCCTCCTCAACCATCTCGCGCAGGCGCGGGTTGGGCAGAGCGCGCTGGTAGCAGGCAAGGCTCGTCCGGTAGTCAGCCATGCGCCACAGCACAAAGGCAAGCCGGTAATACGTGTAGGTGAACGACGCCGGATCAACATCAAAGCGCAGGGCGCACGTGAGGTGCTCCGCCGCCTGCTCGAGCTCGCCGAGCTTAGAGGCGGCCGTCGCCGCCGCAATATAGGCGCTCGGCGAGGTTGGACCGAGCTCGATTGCCTGCTCGGCATAGGCAGCCCCGTGCTCGGCGTCGCCGTTGTCGGTGCAGAGGTTTGCAAGTGAGACATACGCGTCGTACTGCGAGTCGTAGACGTAGCGATACCGCGCTGTCGGGTCGTCGTCAACAAGCGCCATCGCAAGGCGAGAAGCGCCACTTGCGCAATAAAGCGGCCGCAACCCGGTGTCCTCGTCCATAAGGCTCATGACACCCAACAGGTCAGAGAGCTGCTGGGCTGCCTCGGCGGGACGCCCCTCCGCAAGGGAAATCGCCTCGCGCAGGCGCTCGACAAACGGGTCCTCGCCCAGGTGGTACACGTCGAGGTCACACACGCGCTCCGCATGAAGAAACTCGGCGAGCTCTGGCGTGAGCGGACGGGTGTCTTCCCAAACGGGGCAGGTGCGCGCCGCGTCTGGATCGGCGAGCTCCTCTTCCGGCAAGACCAAGGGCTCCAGGCCCAGCCGTTCATTCAGCGTGAACGCGAGTCGTGCCGCCGAAAGCTGCTCTCTGATGCCGCTCACACTCCACGTGAGGCGCGGCTCAGAGAGCACGCCTTTGCGCACGACATCGTAGACCGACATGATGAAGCCCTCGCGATCCACGTCCATGCGCAGCAGCGGGTGCTCAAACGCGCGGTCCTCGCAAAGAACCACCTGCACATGGCCCACGCCTGCGCTGGCACTGAACCCCACCGTGGCAAGGGCGGTGGCAAGGCGGAGGGCATAGGCGCTCGCCGCAACCTGCGTATGGCTGCTGCAATCCGCAAGGGGGCTTCCCTCCTCACCCGGTGCCTGCGCGCGGACCCAGCGCGGCATTGCCTGCGCACCCGGAACCTTTGCGGTAATTATCACCCCACCCTGCGAGGCATTGGCAGAAAAACGATAGGTAAGCCTAAAGGGTAGCGCCAGCTCCTCAAGAAGGATGGCAACGCGCGTGCGCAGGTCCCATTCGCCCCCGCGCTCGCCCATGGTGCCAAATAGGTTGAGCAGGCGATTATCGGTATACGCCGCCTGCTTGAGGTAGGGCGCCGTCTGGTCGGTAATGGCGCGCACGCAGCGCCAGTCCTCGTCGGCGCAGTACGCCTCCGACGCCGCGGAAAGGTCATCCGCTCCATTCTCGCGCGCACGGCGGGCGATGAGAGCGAGGCGGTTGAGCGCCCCCTCCATTGTCGTCAGCGCATCAAACTCCTCCTCGTTAAGCTCGTCGACATCGCATGCAAACCAAAAGAGCCCCGTTGTCCTCAGGCGGCGCAGCGAAATCTCATGGCGCGCGGTAAGCGCTCGGAGCGTGACGGGATCGGCATCAGTCAGAATCCGCGCAGCATAGCGCTCAAACCCAGAGGTGCGCTCGCCTCGTTTGACCTCGCCCAAAAACGCATCGATCGCATCTGCCGGAGGAAGGTCCAAAAACGCCGTCAGGACCTCGCCCATGCGCTTGCCGGACGTGGCGCCCGCGTCCGCACGCCGGGGGAGATGCCAGAAGGCAAGAAAAGCCACCGCGAGCATCTGCCGGAGGTTGACGGCCGCCACACTGTACACAGGCCCAAGGTCGCTCACCGGGTCAACGAACACGTAGGACCCGTCATCGAGCTGCTTGTACTCCGTTACCTGCCGCTCCTCGCCACCCGGTGTGCGCAGCGCAATGCGCCCCGTGCGCGGATTGCTGCGCCAGCGGGCGACGCTCAGATCGGGCTCGCGTTCCGGGATGGCGTCGAGGTACCCGTCGCAGGCGTAAACATAGCCGCCGTCTTGGATCCATGCGATCACGTACCCCGTGCGCTTGCCCGTGAAATCGATAAGGTAACCAAGGCCACCCTCGGGCTCCGACATGCCAGCGCCCCAGCACACGGCATAGCGCGACCCTTCCGCCTGCGCAGGAAGCGCCTTGAGATGCGTTGCCTGGCAGAGCAGGGGAATCTTGATCTCTTGGGCAGACATAGCGGTGCCTCTCTCACAATGGCGCCCGCACGCGGCGGCGCCATAGAATGCGTCGTTACGACCTATCATAGCGATTCGAGCGGACACAAAGCGAGACGGCGACGATGCGATTTTGCTAGCATAGGACCTCGGAACTTAAAAGATTCAGCGCCGCCGGGAGGTGAGCACCTTGAAGACGATACATGTTGCCGCCGGCATCATCCGCCGCACGGCCGAATCGTCCGCCACGTCCGAGGTGCTCGCCGTGCAACGCGGCTACGGAGAGATGCGCGGCCTGTGGGAATTCCCCGGCGGCAAGGTCGAGCGCGGCGAGACGCCCGAGGACGCCTGCCGGCGCGAGCTTGCCGAGGAGCTCGATGTTACCGTCGAGAACCTGCAGGCGTTCTATACCGTCGAATACGATTACCCGGACTTCCACCTGTCGATGGAGTGCTTCTTCTGCGAGATTGCCGCGGGAAGCCCGCGCCTCTCTGACCGGCAGCTCGGCCTGCGCTGGATCGAGCGCGAACGCCTTAGCGAGCTCACTTGGATGCCCGCTGACACCGGCCTTGTAGAGGCCCTTGCCCAAGGAGACAATGCCGAGCGCGCGGTCGAGGGAGAACTCGTCCGCCGCCGTGCCGCCATCCGCAAGTCCATGAAGGGCAACAAGCGCGCCAACACCAAGCCCGAACTGCTTGTGCGCCAGCGCCTGCGCGCCGCCGGGCTCACGGGGTACCGCCTGCAGTGGGCGAAGGCCCCCGGCAGGCCCGACATCGCCTTCCCCGGGCGCAAGATCGCCATCTTTGTGAACGGCTGCTTCTGGCATCGCTGCCCCCATTGCCACCCGAGCGTGCCCAAGCGAAACACCGCCTTCTGGGAGGCAAAGTTTGCCCGCAACGTCGAGCGCGACCGCGCTGCGGTAGCGGCGCTTGAGGAGGCGGGCTGGACCGTCATCACCATCTGGGAATGCGAGCTCAAACGCGCCAACATTGACGAGACCATGGAGCGCGTGCTCGGCCAGATTCGCGCGGTAAGCGCATAAATCAGCTGGTAGCACGCCATACACGAACCCTTCAAGGCGATATAAGTAAGTCTTCACTCACCCATAAGTATTGCCCGTCGCAACTTGGCGATAATGGCATCAGCGCACCGGAAACGCAGCAGCCGGCGCGCGTGCGACACCGGCGGATGAGCGAGGAGGCTGCGATGCATAGCTCCCAACATGCAGCCTTAGCACGGCGACCCCAATACCGTGAGGACCGTGCCGGTAACCTCTCCTTCCCCCCAACACAGAGAACCTGCCTCCTCTGCTCTCCCCCGCCGTCGTCCGCTCGTTCGAACGACCAGGTGCAAAATCTTCTGCACTCGAGCGGCGAGCTCCTCGAGGCGCTCAATATCTTGCCGCTTGCCCATGCGGCCAGCCTATAGCTCTCCTTTTGTCCGCTGACTCGGACTCACCACAGCGACTCGCAAGAGGCCGGCCACGCGCCGGCTTCTTGCATTCCTGCCGCCTCGCACCCTTGGCTTAGGCTCCGCTACAATGGGCCTCGGCAGATAGGAACGAGAGGGGAATACCGGTGATTATCGAGAACGCTTCGCTTGCCGATACCGACCGCGTGATTGAACTCGAGTGCATCCTCGAGAACACCGAGCTCGATTACGCACGCTGCAAGGAGATCTTTGAGGCGCAGCTCGTAAACCCCTCGTTTTGCTGCTTGGTTGCCCGCGAGACGCCCGGCGCGGCGGCGGCGGGGCTTATCAACATCCGCTTTGAAGACCAGCTGCACCACGCCGCACGCGTGGCGGGTATTCTGGAGCTTGTTGTCGACCCGGCCTGCCGCGGGAGCCGCATTGGGCAAGAGCTCTTCCGCGCCGGATGCGAAGCCGCGCGCAAGGCGGGCTGCGTCCAGATCGAGCTCGAGACAAGCTGCTGGCGCGAAGGCGCACATCGCTTCTACGAGCGCGAGGGCATGGTCTTTGACCACCGCTACTACGCGATGAAGCTGTAGTCGCTGCCAAAGCGACACACCATAGGGCTGGGCGGCCACAAGGTCCCCTGCGAGTTCCGCAGAAAAAAGAGCCCCGCAGGGCTCTTTTTTTCGAGGACTGTCCGAAGCGGGGGACCTTGTGGTCGCCCCGCCCTGTTGTCAGTCGATTCGGACTACATCAGCTCGCAAACTCGCTGAGCGAAGGCCACCGGATCCTCGGGCAGGATACCCTCAACCAGGAGCGCCTGGTCGTAGAGAAGGCCAGCGTAGAGCTTGACCTTATCGGCGTCGCCGGCCTCCTGCGCAGCGGCGAGCTTGGCAAATACCGGGTTCTTCGCGTTGAGCTCGAGCACGCGCTGGGCGGTAGGCATGCCCTCGACATCGCCCTCGGGGCCGCGCTTTAGAACCTTCTCCATCTCGAGCGAGAGCGGGCCCTCGGTAGTGATGCAGGCGGGCGCGTCATTGGCCGAGACCAGACGCGAGGAGACCACAACCTTCTGAACGTGGTCGCCAAGCGCCTCCTTCATGGCGCTAAAGAGGTCGGCGTGCTCCTTGGACGCCTCCTCGGCCTCCTTCTTCTCATCCTCGGACGCGAGGTCCAAGTCGCCCGTCGCAACGTTCTTGAGTTCCAGATGACGATCCTCGAGCTCGGGCTCGGCGCCGTCTGCCTGGGCCTTCTCGGCCGCCTCGCGCGCCGCATCGTCCTCATAGACCTTCGGCATATCGCGCGCCACATACTCGCGCATGGACTGGAACGTGAACTCGTCCACATCCTGCGTACACAGAAGCACGTCAAAGCCGCGTGCGAGCACACCCGTAACCACCGGCATCTTGGACAGACGATCGCGGTCGTCGCCGGCGGCAAAGTAGATGGCCTTCTGACCCTCGGGCATCGCCTTGGCGTACTCGGCGAGCGTAATCATCTTCTGCTCCTTGGCGCTCCAGAAGAGCAGCAGGTCCGCAAGTTCGCTGGCCTTTGCACCATAGCTCGCGTAGATACCGTACTTGAGGCCGCGACCAAAGCTCTCAAAGAACTTCTCGTACGCCTCGCGGTCGTTATCGCGCATGCCCTCCAGATCCGACGTCACGCGCTTCTCGATACGGCGCGCGATGGCGCGGAGCTGGCGGTTTTGCTGCAGAGTCTCGCGGGAGATGTTGAGCGACACGTCGGCGGAGTCGACCACACCGCGGACAAAGTTGTAGTAGTCGGGCAGAAGGTCGGCGCACTTCTCCATGATCATGACGTTGGAGCTGTAGAGCGCAAGGCCCTTCTCGTAGTCCTTGCTGTAGAGGTCAAACGGCGCGCGCCCGGGGATGAACAGGAGCGCATCGTACTCGAGGGCACCCTCGGCATGGAAGCTAATGGTGCGGGCGGGGTCCTCGAAATCGTGGAAGGTCGACTTGTAGAACTCGTTGTAGTCGGCGTCCTCCACGTCCTCGCGGCGCTTCTTCCAGATGGGCGTCATGGAGTTGATGGTCTCGAGCTCCTGGTAGTCCTCGTACTCGGGCTTGT
>CAUGVQ010000056.1 GCA_959602875.1 uncultured Collinsella sp.
TAGCCTCAATCTACGGAAACAGCGCAAGAGAGGCCACCTACTCTGGTAAGAATTTCCGCAACCATCGGTTGCGGGGGCCCTGATGAGGCCTTTTGCGGTGTCGGACAGACGCTTGCCGCCAAAATGGAAGGGGCGCGCCCTCGCGCGGGCGCGCTAGGCGCGGGCCGCCTCGATCTCGTTGGCCAGCCATGCGCACCACGCGTCCATCCCCTCGCCGGTGCGCGCGCTCACGGCGAAGCGCGGTGCGGTGGGATTGAGGTCGTCGAGCACCGCATGGTAGGCCGCCATGTCGAAATCGAACGCCGGTGCCACGTCCACCTTATTGAGCAGCTGCGCGCCCGCATGCTGGAAGATGCCCGGATACTTGACGGGCTTGTCGTCGCCCTCGGGCACCGAGAGAATCATGACGGCGATGTTCTCGCCCAGATCGAAGTCCACGGGGCACACGAGGTTCCCCACGTTCTCGATAAAGATGACGTCGATGTTGTCGAGCCCCACGCCTTGGTCGAGCGCGTCGACCGCCTGCCCGATCATGTTGCCCTCGAGGTGGCAGAGACCGCCCGTGTTGATCTGCACCGCGGGGATGCCCGCCTCCTTCATGGTCTGGGCGTCCATGTCCGAGGCGATGTCACCCTCGATAACCGCCGCGCGATAGCGGTCGCGCAGGCGCTCGTTGGTCGCGAGGATCGTGGAGGTCTTACCTGACCCCGGGCTCGACAGCACGTTTACGACGTAGGTGCCCGCAGCACGAAAACGCTCGCGCAGACCGGCCGCGAGGCGCTCGTTACGGTTCAGGATGGGGCTTTCGATGGTGAGGGTCTCGGAGGACATCGGTCATACTCCTTTACGGTTCAGCTGGCTGGACGGGGCGATGCCCGCCTGTTGGAGGGGGCGACGCGGCGCTGCTACGGTTGGTTGGGCTCGTCGGGGTGCTCGACCTCGATGGAGATGATATCGAGTTCGCGACCGTGGATGATGCGCGTATCGGCGCTCCCGCACACGGGGCAGCGCAGGTGGAAGCGGTCGTGGGTGAATCGCTCGCCGCACGCGTTGCACACGCTCTCGGGGTACACGTCCTCCACCGTGAGCTTGCAGCCATCCGTGAGCGGGTCCTCCTCGCAGAGCACCTCCCATGCGAGGTCCATGGCCTCAGGCACCACCTCGCGCATGACGCCGATGCGAAGGTTTACCTGGCAGAGGCGCGAGGCGCCGGCACGGCGCGCGACCTCGGTCACACTCTCCAAAATGCCGCTCACGATACTCATCTCGTGCACGGAAGCCGTCCTTTCTCCCCTGCAGCGGGGACGGGAGATCTTGCCCGCCGCCCTTGCGGGGCAATGCGATTCGCCCCCATATCTTACCCGTTCGCCGCAGGTGCGTCGTGCGTGCAGGACCACCCCGCACCCGTGCGCCGCCACGCTCCGGGCGGACGCCCGCATCCCGCCCCGTACCCGAACAGCCGTCTGTGGCCCCGTGCCTCGTGCCCTAGGCATCCGCCGCGCTCCATCGCGCATTTCTGGGTTCATGTCGCGGGATTATGTACAGAGGGGTTCGACAAAATGTCTTGCAATGTACGCACCAAGATACCCGTAACGCAAAAGCGCCCCGAAGGGCGCTTGCAGGTTCGCGTTATATCCTCGTCGTCGAGGAGCGAGCGCTATTCGTCGTCGTCTGCAAACAGGCTCACGCGACGCGCCTTGAGGCCGGCCTTGCCCTCGCGCGCCACAATGGCAAAGCGCGTGACCGCAAGCGCGATCTCGTAGAGCGAGATAAGCACGGCAAACATGAGGAGCATCGTGACCGGGCTTGCGTCGGGCGTGATGCAGGCGGCGACCACCGCAAGCACCACGTAGATGACGCGCCAAGACGCGCGGAACGCAGCGTAGGGCACGATATGGAAGACGGCGAGGTAAAAGACGATGAGCGGGAGCTCAAAGGCCACGCCGAAGCCAATCATGAGGAGCATCTCGGTGCCGATGTAGTCGTCGAGCATGGCGAGGGGGTTGGCGATGGCCGCGACCTCACTCGTGAGCCACTCGAACGCCGGCGGCACAATGAAGAAGTAGCAGAAGATCATGCCCACAAAGAAGAGCGCCGTAGCGGCGAGCACCGTCGGCACGACCCACTTGCGCTCGTTGGGCTTGAGCGCCGGCAGGAAGAACGCCAGCAGCTGCCACACGATCATGGGCGAGCACATCACGAGCGCCGTGCGGAAGCCGATGGTAAAGCGCGTGGTGAAGCCGCCAAGCGCCGAGCCGATGTAGAACTCATCGCCGACGAAGGGCTTGATGGGGTCGGTGAGCAGGTCGATCACCGTGGAGGAGGCGAAGTACATAACGAGCGTGGTGACGATAAGCGTCACGACCACGATGGTGAGACGGCGGCGCAGCTCACCCAAGTGATCCATAAGCGGCATGCGCGCGGGTCCGATGGGCATTACTGCTCACCCCCTTCCTGGGCGGGCGCCTCCGGGGCGGCATCGCTTGCGGCCGCATCGCTCGCAGCGCCCTCGGCGGGCGCGGCAGCCTCGGCGGGCGCGGCCTTGGCGCGCTTGCGTGGACGACGAGCGTAGAGGTCAGCGGTGGTGCGGACAGCGTCCTCAGCAGGCGCGACAACCTGGTCCTCGGCAGCGGGAGTGACATCGGCGGGCGAAGCGGCAGCAGGCGCGGCGGCCTCAGCAGCAGCGGGAGCGGCCTCAGCGGCAGCCTCGGCGGCGGGGGCCTCAGAAGCGTCGCCAGCCGGAGCAGCTTCGGCCTCGGCTGCGGCCTTCTCGGCAGCGAGGCGGGCGCGGCGCTCGGCAAAGGTCTCCTTGCGCGGGGCGGGCGTGGCGGACGCGCCGTCCTCGGCATCGACATCCGCGTCGTCCGCGGCGGCGGCGCTTGCGGCGGGCGAAGCCTGCGCGGAGGCGTTGATGGTCGCCGCCATGGGGTCGATGACCTCGGACTGCACCATGGACGTCATGCGCTGCTGGGTCTCGCGGAACTGCCTTAGGGCGCGGCCAATCGTGCGGCCCATCTCGGGCAGCTTGTCCGGCCCAAAGAGCAGGAATCCAAAGATCACAATGATGAGCAGCTCGGTACCACCGATACTCACGAGTTACCTCCTGGGTGTTGCGAATCGCGTCCCGCGCCGGCAGCGCCGCGCGAGACATAACCGATTTAGTATAGCGTTCGCACGCGCCGGGCGTCACGCGCAGACGGACTTACTGGGCAGAGATGGCAATCTCCTGGTCGACGCCGAGCAGCTGCGCCACGCGCATAACGCCCGCCTGAGCATTGATGGCGCTAAATCCCTTGCCGTGGTCGGCCGCGTGATGGGCCGCGCCCACGAGCACGCCAATGCCCGTCGAGTCGATGTAGGCCACGTCCGTAAGGTCAAGGCAAATCTCCTCGGTCGGCTGCTCGAGCGAGAAGTCGATGGCCTCGCGCAACTTGTCGGCGTTAGAGATGTCCACCTCGCCGCTCACGCGGATGGTGTAGCGCTCCGGCGTGGGGTTGGTGCTGATGTTGAGTTCCATATCTCTCCTATCTGAGGGCGTATGCCCTGGTCGTCGTGGTGGCCGAGTGGTCGGCGTGTCTGTCATACCGGGACGGACTGCGCGGCGCGTCTCGGCGCGCCTAGCCGAGCGCGTCGAGACGTCCCTGGGCGTAGTCGCGCACGCCGTAGGCGTCCGCCTCGCCCGCCGCCTCGATGGCGGTCTCGTAGGCGTCTCGCGCCTCGTCGGTGCGGCCCTCGCTCTCCAAAAACATGCCGAGGTTTGCCCAAGCGGGGGCAAAGCCGGGATCGGTGTTCTGGACGAGGTCCTCGAGCGCCTCGATGGCGGCTGCGTGGTCGCCTGCGTAGAAGACGCAGATGGCACGATCCACTATGGCCGACTTGGCCTCCGGGTTATCGGCGAGGTAATCGTCGTAGTAGCTAACAGCCTGGTTGAGAAGCTCGGTCGCGTGGGCCGAACCCTCGTCGTCCGTTGCGTGGTTGAGAGCGGCCACACCCCAGTCAAAGTAGCCGTTTGCCACGTTGAGAAGCGTCGTGGGGTTGGTGGGGTCCTGCTCATACTGGGCAAGAAGCGCCTGAGCGGCCGTGCCGTACTGGGCATCGACCGTCTCCATCGCCTCGGCGGCGTCGGCCGAAGACGTAGTGTTCGCCGCGTCCGTGGCAGCGTCGCCCGAGGTAGCGGGCGCAAGACCGCCCATGACCACAAAGGCGGCAAGCCCGGCAACAATCACGAGCGCCGCGATAAGCACCGCGGCGCGTGCGCGCGAGGCCTGTTGGGTGTTGAACGCCATGGGCCCTCCTACTCCGTTGCCTCGGCGCCCTCGGCAACGTGTGCCGTGCCGTCCTCGTCAACCTCTACCTGCGGATGCCCCTCGGGCAGTGCGTAGGCGTCGCTTGAGGTATCGGTCGTCTGGGTTGCCTGTGCATCCTCCTGGGCGGCCATCATGGAGCTCATGGCGGAGGAGGAGCCAAGCAGGTAACCAATGATCACGCCCAAAAGCAGTGCGATCGCCGTGATCACGAGCACCATCCAGAAGGGCGGCGGCGTGGGGCCGGTGCTGGCAGAGGACGGGCCGGTCGGCGCTGCGGGGCGCTCGGAGCGGCGCGGCGCGGTGTCCGCGGCGGCGGTGCGCTCGGACGTAGCGGCGCGCTCGGGCGCCGCGTTGCGCGCAGGCCCCTCGGCAGCGGCGGCCGGGGCACCCGCCTTGGCAGCGGCCTCGAGCTCGACCTCGTCATCAAAGAACTCGTCGGTCACCTTGTCCGTCATGCGGCACGCTCCTCTTGCGCGAGCTCGGCTGCGGTGAGCTTGGTTGCAAGCACGAGGATGTCGAGCGCCTGCTCGAGCTCGTCGACCGTGGGATAGGTCGGCGCGATGCGCAGGTTGGTTTCGTCGGGGTCGTTGCCGCCCGGCCACGTGGCGCCCGCCGGCGTGAGCGTGACGCCCATGTCGGAGCAGAGCTGCCAGATGCGCTTGGCCGAGCCCTTGGGGCCGTCGAACGACACAAAGTAGCCGCCGCGCGGATGCGTCCAGCGGGCGCAGCCCAGGCCGCCCAGGCCCTCGGTGAGCTTCCGCTCGACCGCCTCGAAGCGCGGACGAAGGAACTCGGCGTGCTTGGCCATGTGCGCCTTGACCGCCGCCATGTCGGGCAGAAAACGCGCGTGCATGAGCTGGTTCAGCTTGTTGGCCGAGATGAGGCCGACCTGCAGGGTGCGCGCGACCTCGTCGACGTTGGCCGGGCTCGAACCAAAGAAGGCAATGCCCGCGCCGGGGAAGGTGATCTTGGAGGTGGAGGCAACCTCGAGGATGCGGTCCTCGTTGCCCACCTCGCGCGCCACGTCGTGGATGTTCAGGAGCTGGTCGCCCTCGTCAAAGAGGTCGTGCACGGCGTAGGCGTTGTCCCACACGATGCGGAAGTCCGGCGCCGCCTTCATGACGGCGAGGCGACGGACCGTCTCGTCGGAATAGGTGATACCCGTGGGGTTGGAGTACTTGGGCACGCAGAACATGCCCTTGATCGAATCATCGGAGGCGCAGAGGTACTCGACCTGGTCCATATCGGGGCCCTCGTCGGTCATACGCACCGGGATGTTCTCGATGCCGAGGTCCTGCGTGAGGCCAAAGTGACGGTCGTAACCGGGGCTCGGGCACAGCCACTTGACACGGGGCAGCTTGCACCAGGGGGTGTAGCCGGGCACGCCCTTCTCCCAATAGTGGATGAGGACGGACTGCATGATGTTCAGGCTCGAGGAGCCGAGCACGATGGTCTGCTCGGCGGGCACGCCGAGAAAGGCGCCCGCCAGGCGGCGCGCCGAGGGGATGCCGTCGAAGCAGCCGTAGTTGGAGCAGTCGATGCCCTCGTCGGTGAGGTCGGAGTCGTGGGTGAGGATGTCGAGCATGGGGCGCGAGATGTTCACCTGGGCAGGGCTCGGCTTGCCACGCGCCATGTCGAGCTTGAGGCCGCGGGACTTGACCTCCTCAACCTCGGCACGCAGCGCCTCGATGCTCTGGGCAAGCTCGGCATCGTCCATACGCTCATATACGTTTCGGGTAAGCTCGGCTTCCGCCTTCTCGTAACTCGTCTGCATGCGCAAACCTCCTGCAGCTCATGTTGCGGCGGCGCCAAACGCCGCCCGCGGGCGCGTGCCCGCACCCGGGAAAGCCGGGTCAAAAGGTCAATCTGCACTAGTATAGCGGCACCCATTATGCCGGGCCTCTCCGGCGGCTTTGCGCGCAGGTGTTGTAACGATATCCCCATGAACGAACATAATCTGAGCACGAACGCGCGCGCTGCGCACATCGCCCGCGCGCGCACCGGGTAAGATAAGACGGCACGAAAACGACGGCGAAAGGACCCTCATGACCGCCCGTGTCACCGCACGCATCGGCGCCGTGCTCGCCCTCGCCTGCCTTATGGGCGTAACCGGCTGCTCGGCAGCGGCGCCGGCAACCTCGGGGAGCGGCACCGCCAGCGCCGCCCGCAACATCAGCGAGGAGGATGCCATGTTTGAGAGCGAGGCCCTCGTCATCGCCTCCGACGAGGCCGGCCTTCTGTTTATTGATACCGAGACAGAGACCCCCTATACGCCCGGCGACCTCGCGCAGGCGCGCATTGTGGACGTGAACGGCGAGGAAATCTCTGCATCTGACCTTGTGCGCGGCAACCTGGTGCGCGTGGTTGGCAACGGCATCATGCTCGAGAGCTACCCCGCGCAGTACCCCGGCATCTCTGAGGTTGAGGTGCTAAAGACCGGTTCTGCCGCCGACGCCGACCCTTACAACGAACTCGTGGCACAGCTGCGCCCCACCAAGGACCCGGCCGAGCCACCCTACGCCGCCCTCTCCTACCGCACCGATGACGCTGCGGTAACCGTTGCGCTCACGCTTGTTAGCTCCACGTGGCGGGCGACCGGCGATGGGGCGGACGCAACGGACGGGCATTCCGCGTCCGCCGTCGCGCTGGCGCCGGACGCTCTTGCGGACGCGCGAATTCCCCATGCGCTCGAGGCAGCTATCGAGCTTGGCACCCCGGCGACGGCGGTGCACACGGTGCGTTGGAACGAGAGCGACCTCGCCCGTGCGGCCGAGGCAGCCGGCGGCTACGCAGCGCTTGCCGAGGACCAGCCCGGCGAGGAGGTCGCCGTCTCCATCGCGGACGGCACCGCGTCGCTTACCATCGAACCCGGCTGGCGCTACGCGCTTACGGCAGCGTTTGCCGACGGCGAGGTCACATACGCCTTCACCGTTACCGAGCCGGGCGCCGGCGCCTAACCGCCCGACCCGACCGTCGCCCCAGCTACCCCATCTGACCCTCAGGGAGCATCATCATGCAGTTCCAAAACTTTCAAGCCGAGGCCTTCGGCGATCTCCAGCGCCTCGTGGACAGCCTCTTTACCGGCCGCGACGCCGTGGAGCGCCTCGATGTGATTGTGCAGGCCGAGCTTGTGGACCTCGACGCCGACCTTATCGAAGTCGTGAACCTCTTGCCACCCGGCCGCTACAGCCGCCAGCGCCTCTGCGACCAGCTCAACTCTGCGCTCGCCGCGCACGGCTGGGGCGCCACATACGGAACGGTGGAGTAAGACGCCTTAGAGGAAACCAAGTTTACCCGCGTTTTTTGGCCTTATTTCGCGGTTAAACTTGGTTTCCTGATGGCGAGCGGCAAAATCCGCAGTGAAGTCACGCGGTAAGATTACGCCGCGCGTTTACGGCATGCGAAGTGCATGTAGACAAGCCCGATGAGCGCGGCAGAGACCGAGCCGGCAAGAATGGCCGTCTTAGCGGCCAGAAGCTCGGCGGGAATCTGTGTGAAGGCCAGGCCGGCGATAAGAATCGACATGGTGAAGCCAATGCCGCCCAGAATACCCACGCCCACGATGTGGCGCATCCCCACGCCTGTGGGAAGATCGGCCACATGGGTCTTAACCAAAAGGAACGTCATGCCTGCGATGCCGAGCGGCTTGCCGAGGAGCATACCCGCGTACACACCGATCGCAACGGGATCGAACACGAGCGAGAGCGGGTCGACCCCCACGAGACGGACCTGCGCGTTCACAAAGGCAAAGATGGGCAGGATAAGGAAATTCACCGGCGTGGCGATGTAGTGCTCGAGGCGCTGCAGGGGCGGCGTCACCCGATGCATAACACGCTCCACCCCGTGAGCGGCGTGGGTGAAGTCATGCTGGCCGAGGATGTGCGCCTCGTCGTCAAAGCGGTCGTCGAGCTCGGGGAGCTTCGTGCCCAGCCAGCCCACGAGCTCGGAGGCGATGATGTCGGAGCGGGCGGGAATGGTAAACGCCAAGATCACGCCGGCGAGCGTAGCATGGATGCCCGACTGGAACAGGCAGAACCACAGCACGAGGCCGAGCGCCAGATAAGGCGCCAGGCGGAAGTGGCGCCGCACGTTGAGCAGGACGAGAAGCCCCGTCACCACCGCGGCGGCGGCGAGCCAGCCCAGATGCGGCGCGTGGCCGTAGAACAGGGCGATCGCGGCGATGGCAAGAAGGTCGTCGGCGATGGCGAGCGTCGAGAAGAAGACCTTGAGCGCTGGCGGCACGCGGCTACCCAGAAGCGAGAGCACGCCGAGGGCAAAGGCGATATCGGTCGCCATGGGGATGGCCCAGCCGTAGACCGCGCCGCCCCGGTTGATGAAGCCGTAGATGCACGCAGGCACGACCACGCCGCCCACCGCGGCGAGCATCGGCAGAAGCGCCTGGCGCGGGCGACGGAGCTCGCCCACCGTCATCTCGTACTTGAGCTCAATGCCCACGAGCAAGAAGAAGATCGACATCAAAAAGTCGTTCACAAAGAGCTCCACGCTGAGCGAGAAGCTCCACGGGCCAAACGCGATGGCGACCGGCTCCTGCAAAAACGCATGCACCGCATCGTAGGCGGGCGTGTTGGCGCAGATGACCGCCGCAACAGCGGCCACGATCATAACGAGGGCCGAGATGGTGCCGTTTCCGGTAATGCGCTCAAACGTGCTGCGGCGCTCGAGGCGACGGCGCTGCGCGGGCGTGATGAGCGACGCCGGTGCCGTGACACCCCCAACCGGAAGCTCCGCCGCAAGCGCCTTGCGCTCAACCGCCTTCACGGTCGGACGGGCGTTCTTGCGTACGGTACGCTTGGCCATGTCGAGCTGCCGCCTTTCTTCTTGGATGGGACCTGCGTCCCCTTTACATACATCGCGCCGCCATAAAGGCCGCGCTTCAAAAAAGACGAGGCACGCGGGGCGCCTCGCCTTTTTGTGTTGCATATATTGTTACCCAACCCGTGCCGTTTCAGCAGGGTCTTGCCAAGCGCATCCAGACCAAATCCACAGGTCCGCGCGCACCGTATGCGTTGCGCGTTACTCGGCAGCAGCGAGGATGGGAGCTGCGACCTGCTTCTTGCGCGAAAGCACGCCGGGGCACCAGACGCCCTCGGCCTCGTCGGTGATGCCGAGGCCCTTCTGAGCGATGGCGGTGTCACCCTCGAGGAGTACCTGAGAGCCCTCCTCCATGATGTCGGTCACGCAGAGCACGATACCGTCGGCACCCTTATCGGCCTGATAGGCGCGCATGGCCTCGCGGATCTCGGGCACCATGCCGAGCGCGCGGGACTTATCGACCGTCTCATACTGGCCGATGAGGAGCTTCTTGCCGCCAACCTCAAAGAGTTTGATGTCGTTGCCGACCATCTGCTCGGGCGTGAAGGAGCCGGACGGACGGGAGAGGAAGACCTCCATGCCAAACTTGACCGGATCGACGCCAAGCTGCTCGCCGAGCGCAGCCGCCACAACGCGGTCGACCGCGGTGGTGGTGGGGCTCTTGAGCATGAGGGTGTCGGTCATCATGGCTGCGAGCAGGCACTTAGCCTGAGCGTCCGTGGGCTTCTGGCCAAGAACGTCAAAGAGCTTGGTGACGATGGTGCAGCTCGAACCCCAGGGCATGGCCACGATGGTGAGCGGGGCGGCTGTGGTGAAATCGCCAAAGCGATGGTGATCGATCACGCCAACGACCTGAGCGTTCTCGATACCGGCAACGGTCTGGCCGACCTCGTTGTGGTCGGTCAAGATTACCTGCTGCGGCTCGTCGGCGGCGGGAATCTCCTCAAGGAGCGCCGGCTCATCGATGCCAAGGTCGCCAAGGAGCTTGGCGGTCTCAGCCGGCAGCGGACCCAGACGACGGGCCTCGTAGGTGTCGCCGTTGTAGTTCACCTGGTTCAGGAGCTGGGAGAGAACGACCGCCGACATGATGGCGTCGTTATCGGGGTTGAGGTGTCCGAAGACGAGAACATTGCTCATGGATGAGCCCCTTTCTGATGCGTATCGCCAGATATCCCTATCTTAGCGAAAAGCGCCGCCCCGGACAGGGCGGCGCCAAAAACGATGCGGATATGCGCAGGCGCAAGCCGCGCACGGGCGACTGCTACTAGGCCTCGCGGCTCGCACGAAGGGCAACGTATGCCGCACCGATGATACCGGCGTCGTTGCCGAGGGTCGCGACCTCGATGGGCGTTTCCTTGCTCACCTTGAGGGCGCGGTCGGCAAACTTCTTGCGCAGCGTCTCCAGGTACACGTCGGAGGAGGCGGAAGCGCCGCCGCCGAGGACGTAGATCTCGGGGTCGACCACAGCGGAGATGGTCGTGAGGCCGAGGGAGAGGTAGTCGGTCATGGTCTCCATGGCCTCGAGCGCGACCTCGTCACCCTCGCGGCAAAGCTGGAAGACGGTGCGGGAGTCACTGGAGCCGGAAAGCTCGTGCGGCTCGACGCCGTGGGCCTTGCAGGCGCGCAGGTAGTTGGTGACCACGCCAGAGGCGGAAGCGTACTGCTCGAGGCAGCCACGGCGACCGCAACCGCAGGTCTCGGTCTCGTCGGGGTTCACCGTGATGTGGCCAATCTCGCCACCCGCACCAAAGGCGCCACCGATGACATCGCCGTTGACAACCACGCCACCGCCGAGGCCGGTACCGATGGTCACCATGACCATGCTGTCACGACCCTGAGCGCTACCGCGCCAAAGCTCGCCCATGGCAGCGGCGTTGGCGTCGTTAACGTAGCGAACCGCCGCCTCCGGGCAATGGCCCTCGAGCGCCGCCTTGAGCGCGGGAGGATCGATCTCGATATTGGCGGCAAGCGTGATCTCACCCGAGGAGGGAACGGGGCAGGGCACGGCGAGGCCGACGCCCTTGACCGCGACCGCCGTGGCGTCCGCACCGGCAACGAGCTGATCGATGCCCGAAATGACCGCGTTAAAGCCCGCCTCATCGGTAAGCGGCGGCGTGGGCACGCTGATTTTGCCCAGAAGCTCGCCGTTCTCGTTGAAGAGACCCTCCTTGACGGAGGTGCCTCCCACGTCGATACCAATGTAGAGCTTGATATCGTCCGCCATGTGAATCCCCTTTCATTGCCAAGGACGCCGCGCGTCCGGCGCCCCGCATCCGTATGCCGTCTCCGATTGTGGCACAGCACTCGCGTGAACGGGAGATGTTTCCGGTGAACGCTGTCAACTATACTTAGAGAGGTACCAGCGAAGCCCGGGGCTGTTAACCGGAGCGGGCGGCGCAGGTATTACCGACTAGAGAGCCCGGTGGCACCCGGGCTCTACGTATCTTCTTAGCGACGCTTGCCAGGCGCGGACAGGCAGACGCCGAGCACCATTCCCGCAACGGCGAGCAAAACCCAGCCGAGCCCCATATCGGCAAACGGCAAGGCGTCGAAGATGACCCAGACGCCGGGCACAAAGGCGTCACGCAGGCTCACCGCAACGCTCGAGACACCCACAAGCCCAACGGTCACGGGCAACGTGAGCGGATAGGCGTCGAGCACGCGGTGCGCCATGCCGCCAATGACGAGCACGATCGCCACCGGGTAGAGAGCGTTCAGGAGCGGAACGGAAAAGGCGAGAATGGCATCGAGCCCAAAGTTGGAGACGGCGCATGAAAACGCTGCAAACCCAATCGCCCAGGTGCGGTAGGGCACGCGGGGCAGCTCCTCGGCAAAATAGGTGCCGCAGCAGCTGATGAGGCCGGTGCACACATTCAGGCACGCAAGCAGAAAAATCGCCGCGACGACCGCCGTGCCGAGCACGCCGTAGTGCATCGTGGCGGACGCCGTGATGACCTCGGCGCCGTTGGTCGCCCCCGCAAGCGTGGCGGAGAGGTCAAAGCCCACCACCGCGAGGCCGCCGTAGATTGCCATCATGAGCACGCCGGCGATGACGCCCGCGCGGCACACCTCGCGCATGACGCCGCCCGTATCGGTCACGCCGAGGTTGCGGATGTTCGTAGCGATCACAAGGCCAAAGGTGAGCGAGGCGAGCAGATCCATCGTCTGGTACCCGGTGAGAAAGCCCTGCACCGCCGCGTTGGCATCGTAGGGCGCAACCGGCGCGGGCGCCGCTTGGACCTGCCCGGTAGCGAGCGACACAAGCGACGGCACAACCACGCCCACGATGAGCAGGATAAGCGCGGGGCCCGTCACGCGGCCGAGCAGACGCGTGAGGCGCCCGGGGTGCATGGCGAGCATGAAGGAAAGCGCAAAGAACGCAACGGAGAACGCGAGGCGCGCCACCTCGACGGAGATGCCGGCGGGCAGCAGCGGGGCAAGCATCTCAAACGCCGTGGACGAGGTGCGCGGGATGGCAAGGCACGGCCCGATGGCGAGATACACCGCCGCCACGAACACGCGGGAGAACACGGGATGCACGCGGTCGGCGAGCTCGCGCACCGTGCCGGCGAGCGCCACCGCAACGATGCCGAGTACCGGCAGCCCCACGCCCGTGATAAAGAACCCAATGGTTGCGGGCAGTGTTGCCGCGCCCGCCTGCACGCCGAGCAACGGCGGCAGGATGAGGTTGCCCGCGCCAAAGAACATCGAGAAGAGCGTCGCGCCCACCATGAGGGTCGCTTTGGGGCTCAGCGCCTTTGCGTTGCCGGCCATGGTCTATCCCACCTTCACGATGGGGGCAAACCCCTTCATGAGCTTCTTGGTCTGACCGCTCTTCTCGAAGGTGACCTCGAGCATATCGCCCGCCACGCCGATGACCGTACCGGTGCCGAAGGTCTTGTGACTCACCTTATCGCCCACGGCAAACGTCTCGGCACGCTTGGCGGCGTCGGGCCGGCGCTGCTCGACCACATGGCCGTCCGCACCCATGGGCGTGCGCCGCCGCG
>CAUGVQ010000057.1 GCA_959602875.1 uncultured Collinsella sp.
CCGCGCGAGATTCTCGACCACTCGGCCGTGCACTTTGCGGTGAGCGCCAACGGCGCCACGGTCTCTGAACTCGGGGCGGGTGCGGACCGCCTCGCTGGAGCGCGGACCATCCACTCCGCCCCGCTCACGCGCGAGCACGCACTCGCATGTTGGGAGCTTTCGCGCGGGCGCGACGTCACGTTCGATATCTTTGCGGACGGACACTGCTATCTGCGCCGCGACCTCTTTGAGCGTATCGACGAGTTTGCCGGCGACCCGTATATGGCGCAGTCCATGCGCGACACGCGCACGCCGGTGGACGAGGAGGCACCCGAGACGCTTGCGCGCGTGCAGAACCTCGAGCGCGTTTCCATGTACTGGCACGACACGGGCGACCGTGACGAACTGCTGCGTGCCCTGCGCAAGGTCGAGGGGATCGACATCACCCGCTCCTACCCCATGAACATCGAGGTCATGGAGACCGGGGCCTCAAAGGGAGGGGCACTGCGCTGGCTTTGCCGGCACTTGGGCGAGCCCGTTGAGGACGCCGTCGCTTTTGGCGACAACCAGAACGACCTCTCCATGGTCCAGGCGGCGGGAACGGGAGTTGTTGTGGCAAATGCTGAGGCCGAGGTCCGCGAGGCGGCGGACGCCGTTTGCCGCAGCAACGACGATGCCGGCGTCGGGCGCTTCATTATGGACATGCTATTTCGCACGGCCCTCTAACACGCCGCTAGCAGGACTGCAAATTTCGACCCCGTCCCGAAATATGCCCGAAATGGGCACGCGGGTGGCTACGAGACGTATTCGTAGCGCACCGTGTCAAAGAGGCCTTCGGGTCGGATGCGCAGCTCGGGGATAACCGGGAGCGGCAAGAAGATCATGCCCATAATCGGGTCGAGCGGCGGCTCCAGCCCGGCGCGGCGCGCTGCGGTCACAAAGGCGTCGTGGGCCTCCGCGACCTCTTCTGCCGGCCGGTCGCTCATGAGGCCGCCAAGCGGCAGATCGAGCTTGGCCACAACCTCA
The DNA here is from genome assembly GCA_959602875.1 of uncultured Collinsella sp. Taxonomy (GTDB): domain Bacteria; phylum Actinomycetota; class Coriobacteriia; order Coriobacteriales; family Coriobacteriaceae; genus Coprousia. Next base: position 1,006 of record CAUGVQ010000057.1, read on the forward strand.
CCGTCCCGTACGAGTACAAACCCGCCCTGGCCGACGGCGCGCACCGCAGCGAGCATGTCGGCGGGATTGTCGCCCACCACGCAGACGTTATGGGAATCATGCCCCACCGTCGAGGCGATGGCGCCGCCCGTGATAGTGAAGCCGCGCACCCAGCCGCGACCGATGTGCTTGCCCACAAGACCCTCTCCCGCTGGTCCCGTACCGTCCGCACCGGCCTTTTGCGCTGCGACGCCGCGACCGTGGCGCTCGATAAGCATGATGCGGCGAAGCCCCTCAGCTGTCTCGGGGCACGCAGAACCGGTGATGGCCTTGCCGGGGATGGCGTCAATCACGACCTCACCTGGCTGGAAGGGATAGCTGAAAACCTCGAGCGAGAGCTCGGGCAGACGCACCGATCCGCGGAGCTTCTGCTCGAGCTCGGCAACGCGCTCGCTCGCCGGCGCGACCTCGCCGAGATAGCGTCCCTCCTCCGCCACAAGCTTGCCCGCAGTAAAGACCGCATGCGGCGCCCGCGCGAAGGTGAGGTCGTCCCACAAAAGCAGGTCCGCCCGCTTACCGGGCGCGATGGCACCGCGGCGCTCGCGCGCAGGCGCGTGCCCGTGGTCGAGGCAGAAGCACTCCGCCGGCGAGAGCGTCGCCATGGTGAGCGCGACCACCGGGTCAATCCCCGCGGCGACGGCGCGACGGCAGGCGTTATCGATCATGCCCTCCGCAAGCGCGTCCGACGGCGCGCGGTCATCGGTCGCAAAGCAGCACCGGCGGGCGCGGACGGGGTTCTCCGTCACAAGCGGCGCGAGCGCGTCGAGGTCGTGGCTACAGGTACCCTCGCGCAGCATGATGTACATACCGCGCGAGAGCTTGTCGAGCGCCTCGGCCGGTCCAGTGCACTCGTGGTCGGCAATGATACCCGCGGCAGCGTACGCGTTGAGGTCGCACCCAGTCACAAGCGGTGCATGGCCGTCAACAAGGCCGGAAACCGTGCGGTCAGCGGCGTCAATGCGAGCGAGCGTCTCGGCATCCGCTGCAAAGACACCCGGCATGTTCATCATCTCGCCCAAACCAAAGATGTCGCCGGGGTGCGCCGCCATAAATGCCTGCATATCGGCCGCGGTGATGGAGGCACCGGCCTGCTCGTCGGGAAGTGCCGGCACGCACGAGGGCATCATGAACTTGATGTCGAGCGGCACGCGGCGGGCGTCTTCGATCATGAACTCCAGGCCGTCCAAGCCGGCAACGTTGGCAATCTCGTGACTGTCGGCGATCGCAGTCGTGGTGCCGCGAGCGAGCGCCATCTTGGCGTACTCGGAGGGGCGGACGTTTGAGCTCTCGATATGCAGGTGCCCATCGATAAGTCCGGGCGTGAGGTAGCGGCCCACGCAGTCGACGACGGCCTCCGCGGCGGGATCGGGCACGTTTGCATCGCGGTCGTCAAAAAGCACGCCCACGATGACGCCATCCGCCACGGCAACGCGCCCGGACACCACGCGCTGGCCGTACACGTCTACGATCTGTGCATTAGTGAAGAGCGTGTCCACCTGCCGGCGACCCTCGGCCGCATCGATTGTGTTCGCAAGCTCCACCGTGCCCGCCATAGCGCTCCCTCCGTCGGCATCCGTTGTTGCCATGGTACCCAAACGGCACGCAGACACACACTAGTGCAGGGATACAAGCCACACATAAGCGTAGACGGACGCATATCGGCTCACGAAGGCGACCGCACGAAGGCGACAAAAGCGGGTGAACTTGGTTTTGATGATGGTCACAACGAAAGAAACCAAGCTTACGCGCAAAAACCCATCTGATTCTGCGGGTAAGCTTGGTTTCTTTCTCAGCACCTGCCTCGGCACCCGATTCTCAGGCACGCGCGGGCACGCGCGGACGCATGGGTGCCCGAAGCGGACGGGCGGAGCAAGCGGGCACGGGGAGCGGGCGCGCTACTCCAGCGTATCTAGCGATTGCATCCAGGCGATGTAGACACTCGGATAGTGCCCGTAGAGCACCTGCATGGGGTTGATGTCGGCAAGAAGATCGTGCACGAGTGACGCCACACCTCCCAGCGAGAACAGGTCGTCCACCGTGGGCACCTCGCGCGCGAGGTCGGCGATCAGCTTGTCGACGCGCTCGCGGTCCTCGGGCACATAGGGACTCTCGATCCCCGTGTTCTCCTCAAACGTCGCGCACATCGCCTCATGTGCCGCGTCAAAGCCCTCGTCACCGTAACCGGGGAGCATGAGGTCGTGGCCGTAGCGCGCGTACCCCCACGCTGCAAGCGGCATGCGCGGCACCATGTCACTCGGGTTCAGGATGTTGAAGATATTGTCGAACAGCGGGTCGTCCACATCTTCGTAGAGCGTCACCTCGGGCGTGGCGAAGGTGTAGCAGTAGATGCTCTCGAGCGGGGCGAACGGACGCAGGCTCGTTGTCATCTCGTCGGCATAGGCGGCGGCGATGTTTGCCGTCGCAGCACCACGGGAGTGGCCGCAGAACAACAGCGCAATGTCATCGGTGCCATCGAGCTCCGCCTCGTCGGTGATGCGCGTGGCAAGGTCCTCCACAATCTCGTTGGCGGAGCGCATGAAGCCCTCGTGCTCGACGTTGGCGTAGTCCTTATCGAAGTCCATGTTGAGGTCGCTCAGCCACTCGGAACCGTAGCTGCCGCGCACGGAGACCAGAAAGAGCGTCTTCTCGCGCCCGTCCTCGGCAACGAGGCGCTTGGTCGCCACCGAATAGGCCACGACGTCGTCGGTACCGGTAAGGGCGTCGACAATCTCGTCAAAGATCTCGCTGCGGTATTGGTAGGACGCGGTCGAGATGTCCTCAAACCCGAGCGCGGCGAGCGCCTCCTCCATGTAGGCGCGACCGCCCGAGCCGGCCTGATAGTAGCCGGATTCCGAGTTAGCAACGGCGGAGAGCACCGCGCAGGCGGTGGCGAGCTCGTGGTTGTAGACCGTGGGGTCCTGGAAGAACCACGCATCATCCCACGCCACCTCGGTAGAAACGGTCGCAGCGCCCGTTGCCATGGTGGTGAACTCTATATCCGCGGGGACGGAGCCCGGGCGCGCGGCCGCGCCCGCGACCCCCTGCGGCGCCTGGGGCTCGGAGACCCCGCCCTCGCCCAGGCGCTCCTGCTCCTGGCGATGGTGCACCGCGACGGCAAGCGCAATGCCGCAGGCGACGAGTACCACGCCAAGCGTGGCAAGGATTCTCAGGCCCCAGCGCGGGTGCCTGCGCTCCGTCATGCCGCACCCGCCTCAGACGAACCGGCGGCAGCGGGCTCTGCCACGGCGTCCGCCATAGCGGAGCTGTCCACACGACCGGAGTTCTCGGGCGTGATGGTCATGCTCTCAAAGCGGTGCTGCATGTAGGCGTTATCGAAGTTCTTGGCGTAGAACTCCCCCACGGGCGTGGTGCCCGCGGTGCCCGAAAGTCGCTCGAACCAGCAGTCGAGCGCCTGCAGCGTCATGACGCCGTTCACAAGCATAAGAATCGCGCAGAGCATGGTGAAGCTGTAGCGGACCTTCCAGGGGATGATGTTGATGAACTTAAGAAGCCACGGCAGGCAGAACTTGATCCACACAAAACCGAGCGCGCCCCACATGCACATAAAGAGCGTTGAAGTGCGTCCCTGGAATATGACCGCCACCGGGTCGGGGAAGAGCCCAAAGATGGTGGAGCCGGAGTAGTCCCAGGCAACCGCACCAAAGCCGGTCTGCATGAACCAGCTGACCGCCGCCTCAAAGAGGCCACCGATTACGGCGGAGACCACAAAGATGATGACGGGGTTCGCTTTGTAGAAGCGGTTCAGGGCAACCGTCATGAGCACGGCGCCAAAACCATAGATGGGCGAGAACGGGCCAAAGAGCATGCCCGCGCGGTCCTGGTAGACACCCGGCTCGACCACAGCCATGTGGTAGATGGTCTCGATAATGAGGCCGAGCACGCAGCAGACGGTGAAGACCCAGAACAGGTTGAAGAAGTTGAGTTCGATGTAGCCCTTGCCCTCGAGGTCGCGGCCGAGCATGCCGGCGCGCGCCGCCTCGCGGTCGGTGAGGTCACGCATGACCTGCTTCATATGGCGCTCGTGGCGCAGCTGCGGGTCGACCGTGACGGAGAGGGTAAGGACGATTGCAAGCTGGATGGCGTCGGCGATGAGGTTGGTGCCGATACCCTCGAGCATGATGCGCAGGATGATCTGGACGAGCGTGGTGGCGATGAGCGCGTGCGACCAGCGCGCGGCGTTGCGGCGGCGGTTCTTAAGCAGTGACCGGCCGAAGATGATGAGCGCAATGGCGTTACCAAGCGACACCGCGATGGAGATCGCCATGAGGATCACGGGTAGGGTCGGATCGGTGCCAATTGAGACGAGATCGGGCCGCGCCGACATGGCCCACCAGACCATACCGAGGATAATGAAGACCATCGGCACCGTGATGATGCCGTCAGCCATGCACAAAAAGCCGTAAATCTTGAGGCCCAAGGGGATCTTGCGCTCCGCCGCGGGCGCTTCCGGTGAGGGGGATGCGCTGCCCTCCTGGGGCGCGGCTGCGTTTGGCGTTTTCTCCGGTTCGGCCATATCATTTCCTCCGTTGTACATGCGGCGCATCAAGCGCGCGGACAAGCAAGCGAGAACCTTTGCATGATACCGTATTTCCGCAGGTATTCGGTATTGTTATTAGAAAAACTTCTACAACTCTCAAGAATCGGTTGATAGTTACGCGAAGCAACTTTGACACCCGGGCGCTCATTTACCTAAAATTACGCGGTTTTGTCACGAGCTCTTATGCCACCCAAGGCTTGAGCTCCCCCGCCGCCGTGCGCGGCGAAAGCATTGAAAGGATCTTCTATGTCCAAGAATTGTCGTGGCGTGCAGGGCATCGGCTTTTGCCTTCTGCTCTTCGGCATCATCGCTATGGCTACCGCTGCCATCATGTTCTTCAGCGCACCCGGCATCGACCTCGGTATTGAGGACGGCACAGAGATTGCCCAGATGTATGGCATCATCCTCGGCGTCATCGGCCTGAGCCAGTTCATCTTCGGCATCTTTGGTCTCCGCGCTGCAAAGCATGCGAACCTCCTCAAGACCTTTTCATGGATGTGCGCTGCCGACATCGCGCTCAATCTCTTCAGCGCCGGTGAGACCGCGCTGCGCCACAGCGGCAACGTCTGGCCGAACCTCATCTTCGCCGCTATTGCCTTCTCGGGCCTTCTCTTCACCTCTCGTGCAATGACCGAGCAGGGCATTCAGTAACGTCCCCTGCGCGCATAGTTTTGCACGAGCGCCCGCCCGGCATCCCCGCGATGCCGGGCGGTTTTTTATCTCACCTGACCGCCCTCAATGTCGCCCCTTCGGCAGCAGCGAAAGGACAGTGCGACCAATCAACTGTCAATCGCCAGTTGATAGTTCTGCCGAAGCAGTAAGGATGAAGTAGCGGCGGCAGTATGCTTATGGCATGTATCCGCCACGGCACCTTCTACCAAGCTGTCATAAGCACGGCGACGGACCGGTGCCCCTACCTGCAACGGAGTATCTTTTGAACATACGCCAGTTGCGCTATTTCTACCTGTCGGCTCGTTCGGGCAGCTTCTCGGGTGCTGCCCGTTCGGAAAACGTCTCCGTTCAGGCCGTCTCTAAAGCGCTGATTGAACTTGAGGACGAGCTCGGAAGTCCCCTATTCGAGCGCTGGGGCTCCGGAGCGGCGCTCACGCCGTTCGGCGAGTCGTTGGTGCGACCCGCCCACGAGGCAATCGCCAGCTTCGATGCCGTCTCTCGAGCTGCCGAGACCTTCTTAGCGCGTCAGGACAATGCGACCACGGCAGGGCTTCGCCTCGCCCTCATAGCGCCTCCCTTTGCTAAAGAGCACATGATGCGCAATGCGTTATCTCGCATCGCCACTCATATGTCCGGCATAGAGATCAGGCTGTTCCGCTCGCTTGGGCCAGATGCCTTTGCGGACCTCAAATCGGGCGCGATCGACGCGATGATCACTATCGGCGCTTTCAACGACACGCGCTGCTCCTGCCAGTCCTTGGGCAAGGTGTCTGTTGGCGTCTTCATGGGAAAGAACCATCCCCTGCGCCGGAAGCGTCTCATCAGCTTTGCCGACCTGAAGCCCTATCCTGTCCTCTACAACCGCGATATCGACGACTTCAACGACACGATTCTCACCGTGTGTCGCCGAGACGGCCTCGCCTCCCCCATCGTCGAGGTCACCACCGATGACGGTGTGGCAGATCTGCTTGAGGAGCGCAACGGCTACGTACTCGGCGTCTATCTAAAGGCACTCGACATCAAGCCGCTCGCCATCATGCACCGCATCGACCCCGCAGACGCCCCCAGCATCCCCGTCTGCATTGTCGCCCTCAAGAACAATGGCAACGAAAAGCTCGACCGGTTCTGCCATTTTATCCGCAACGAATTCCCGGTCGTCAAGAAGATGTTCAGCTCGTAGGCATCAATGCCGCCCGCATCAGCCCGCTCTATCTAGCCGTCGCATCCATACCTAAAGCAACCGGCCCCGAAGCACTACGCGTGTTCCGGGGCCGGCATTGTTTAGAGCGCTGCCGCTTCGCTTCTAGCGGGCTTATGCGCTAGTGACGCGAATCGTTGGACTCGTCGAAGTCCTCGTCCTCGTCCACCATGTTCTTGACGGCTTCTTTCTGCTCGGCGTTGAAGCGGTCTGCCGCCGCCTTCTCCGCCGCGGTCGCCTTCTTGAACTGAACGGGCTGGTTCACCACGACCTGCGGGAACGGAATCGAGATGTCGTGCTTGTCGAAGAGCAGCTTCATCTCGCGGTTCAGGTCGTTGGTGAGCGGCGCGCGATCCTTCTCGGCGCACTCCGCCACGATCTTGATGTTGACCGAGTTGTCCGCGAGCATCGTGACGCCCTTGTAGAACGGGCCGTCGATGATGGCGGGCAGGCGCTTCTTGATGTTGGGGAGCTCCTCCGCGAGGATGTTCTCCACGCGCTCCAGGCTCTCGCCGTATTCGATGCCCACCTCAACGGCGGCGTAGCTGTGTTCCTTGGTCATGTTGACCACGTTGGAGATGTTGGAGTTGCGCAGCACCAGGATGTTGCCGGAGCCGTCGTTGATCTTGGTTGTGCGGACACCGATCTCCATAACGGTACCGCGCTGGCCGCCGACCTGGATGATGTCGCCGACGCGGAACTCGCCCTCAAAGATGATGAAGAGACCGGCGATGATATCGGAGACGATGCCCTGCGCGCCGAGCGACACCGCAAAGGTGAGGAGGCCGGCGGAGGCAAGGAGCGTCGCCGTGTCAACGCCGAGCAGCGCCAGGCACCAGTAGAGCATACCGATGACGCTCGCGTACTTGACCACGCTCGAGATGAGGCGGCACATGGTCACACCGCGCGCGTCGAGCACGCGCGACACGAGGCGCAGGATCTTCTGGATCACGGCAGCGGCGGTGGCGAGCACGCAGGCAAACATGAGGCTCGCCGTGATGGCAAAGATGTTGAGGCCGTGCTCCCAGGTGCCGCCGAGGATGTAGGAGAAGAGCGAGCGCTTGTCGAAGATGCTGTCCTTAAAGATAACGGCGATGCACACAACGATCACCGCGACGCCGGCGAACCAGCGCAGCACGCAGCCGACCTTCTGCTCGGGCGAGAGCTCGTCCCAGTGGAAGGAGCGGCCGAGCCAACGGCTGACGGCGGTCTCGGTACGGACCTTGCGCCCACCGATGTTGACCTCCACAACGCCCTTGCGGTCCTCGTCCTCAAGCGAGCCGGCCGCAGCGTAGATGCGCGAGGAGGGCTCGATGGCAATGAGGGCGAACACCACGATGAGGCAGACGAGCGCGATGGCACCCGTGGCGATGGTGAGCGGGCCGCGCTCGGCCATGAGCGCACCCTCGCCCGCCGCAACGAACACGTAGTAGTCGCTCGTCTCGGCAACCGACGCGTAATAACGCTCGCCGTTCACGGTGATGTAGTCGCTAAAGCCGTCGCGCAGCTGGTTCTCGGTGATGCCGCAGGCGGCAGCGTCCTTGCCGGTGGTGTTCTGATCGGGGTAGTAGGCGATGGTGCCGTCTGCCTTGGAGACAGCAAAGGCAAAGCCGTCGGCGCCGACCTGGACACCGTCGAGCACGTGGTCGATCTGAACGCTCTCGAGCAGATTCTCGAGGCGCGTGGGACGGATGCCGAGCTGGACAAAACCCGTAAGCTGACCGGACGCGTCGTGCGTGGTCACGCCGATGTACTGGCGCAGCTCACCGGAGACCTCGTCGGGCATGGCGTCCTGCACCACGTAATCGACGCCCTGGAGGAGCTTGCGGAACTCATAGGACTGGTCCTCGGGGTCCTCGGACAGCACAAAGTTGGTGAAGCTCGAGTTGGTCGCCGTCATGACGCCCTGGTCGTTGAAGGTGAAGATGTACTGGATCTGCAGCGCATCCGCCAGCTCGCCGAGCTTCTCGCGTGTGGCGAGCTCGGGGTTCTGGTCGATGATGTAGGCCGCGACCTCAGCCTTGGAGAGGTAGCGCTCGCCGTACTGGTCCTCGAGCTCTGCGGCACTCGCCTGGCTGCGCTCGATGCTCTCGGCAATGGACTCGGCGCGCTCAGAGAGCGTGAGCGACTGCGAGGAGAGCGCAAAGAGCGTCTGCATGTAGAACGAGATGACGAGGATACCGAGGAAGCCCACGATCGCGAGCACGAGCGCGCGGCCGGCAATCGAGCGATTCAGACGCACCGGGCCGAGGCGGCGGTAGTCCTCCTCGCTGTGACCGTGGCGCTCGTCGTCACGCAGGACGAAGATGCCGTAAAGGGTCACGGCGGCGATCACAACAAAGAACGCGAAGAGGATGACGCCCACGGTGATGGCGCTCGAGGCGGCCATGTCGGCCTCGGGCACGGCCGAGATGTAGTACATGTCGCCGATCTTGGTGACACCGCAGAAGAGTGGCTCGCCGGCGAGCGTCATGTTCGCAAGCGTACCGTCCTCGAGGTTCTCCACGCTGAGGCCGGCGTCGATGGCGTCAGCACCGATGAGATCCTCATTGGGGTGGTACTCAATGACGTAGTCCTTGGCGGAAACGGCAAAGACGTAGCCGTCCTGACCGAGCGAGATGCCGCCGAGCACGCTCGCGAGCGAGCCCGTGCTCTCCACGAGGGTGCGGAGCTCGGCTGGATCCTGCTCGATCACGACCATGGTCTCGTCGTCGATGCGAGAGGCGTAGTAACGGTCGAGCCACTCCTCCTCGGGGTACTCGATCTCAACGGCCTCGGAGGGCTCATGCGTATCGAAGGTGTCGCGCAGTCGGTTGAAGCGCATACGCGTGAAGTCGGCGTGGGTGTCGGCCGCGCGGGCCACGACTTCGCCCTCGCGCGTCACGACCATGATGTTATCGACGGCGAGCAGCTCCTGATACTCGACCATCTTGGCATCGGTCGCCTCAAAGCCGGCGTCGTTTTGCGCCATAAAGGAGACGCTCGCGGCCTTGGACTGGTAGATAGCGTCAAACTGCGCCGTGTTCTCGGCGGTCTCGGCATCGGCCTGCTCAAGAAGCTCAGGCAGCGAGGCCTCCTCGTACTCGATCTCCTCGGCATAGCTCGAACGCGTGAGCTGGCCCTGCATGCCCGAGAGCAGCACGCCCATGGCAATCATGCTGGCGAGGACAACGGCAACGAGGACAGCGATCTTGGTGGTAAGTCCCTTGGACATTCTCATCTTCTGGCCCCCTAGTCCCACTTATCGATGATGGTATCGATAGTGCCGTCGTCGAGCATGTCCTGGATGGTCTCGGCAACGCGAGCAGAGAGCTCGGAGCCCTTCTGCGTGGCGACGCCGTAAGAGACCTCGTCAACGGCAAAACCGTCGAGCACGGAGCGCTCATCGTTCATGTACGTCTTGGCAATGGCGCCGTCGAGCACCATAGCATCGACCTCACCAATCTCGAGCGCGTCGGAGAGCTCCTGGTAAGAGGGGTACTGCATGAGTCGCCACGTATCAAAAAGCACGTTCGAGTTATCCTCGTTGGCTTCAACGGTCTCGCCGTTGGAGAAGCCGGTCTCGTACAGCTTGATGGACAGAAGCGGGGCCGCGTTCGCACCGCTCATGGTGCCAAACGTGGCGCCCTTGAGGTCGTCGATGGACTTCACCTGAGCGGAGTTCTGAACGACAGCGATCACGGAGTCGTTGTAGTAGGCAGGCGAGAAATCGAAATTCTCGAGTCGCGAGTCCGCGATGGAGTAGCACGCCACGAGCGCATCAATCTTGCCCTCGAGCAGAAGCTCCTTGCGGTTCTCGGGCAGAACCGTCGTGTACTCGATGTTCTTGTAACCGAGACGGTTCGCGAGCTCCTCAGCGATATCAACCTCGAGGCCGTAGTACTTACCGGTCCTCTCGTTCAGATACCCAAAACCCACGATGTCGGCACGCACGCCCACGCGCAACGAGTCCGAGCTCGCCGCCGAGGCAGACGTTGTCGCGGCGCTACCGCTACCGCCCGCCTGCGACGCGTTTGGGGTGCATCCGGCAAGAGCGCCTGCAGCAACCGCGGCGCCCGAGAGAGCGAGGCCCAAAAAGCCCCTTCTCGTGATGTCCTGCATCCTTCCTCCCTTGGAACGAATACGTAATGTCCAAAACCAGTTAAGTATGGTCTGAACTGGGAAGAAATGCATTCGAAACAAGGCGGGTCAACAAATAGTTGATAGCCGAAAGGCCTTTCGCCCTATACTTTAGGGTTGCCCGAAAACGGGCAGGCGTTCTCACGTCGGAACAATACCGTTCGAACATCGCTCGGCGCTGCGGCGCCATCAAGGAGGTCAACCATGTCCACCAACCGCAAGGTCCTCAAGATTGTGAGCCTGCTGCAGATCCTCGCAGCTCTGGGCGCTGCTGCGCTGGGCGCCATCGCGCTCTTTGGCGCCGATCTTGCCGAGGCCGAGGCGGGCGTCCTCGGCGTGCTCGTCGTCTACCTCGACGGCGTGCTCTACCTCATCTGTGCCGTGCTCACCTTCTTCTGCGCTGTTATGGGCATCCACGGCGCCAACCAGCCGAGCCGTCTCGGCAGCCACCGCCTCATCGCCATCTTGGTGCTGTTGCTCGCCATCGCCACGGGCGTCTTCGCCGGCTTGGGCCAGGAAATCCCCGTTATGGCAGCGGTTATTGGCGTGCTGGCGCTCGCCGCCGCCATCCTCGACGGCATGTGCCGCAAGGAGGCAGACCTCTAAACGGTCCAGCATCACTCTTTCGCAAGAAGCCACGCTTTGCGTATGTGAACCTAACGGGACGCGCAAAGCGTGATTTCTTTTGTGTATCGGGACATGGGGAGAATCATGACCACCCGCATAGCGGGTGGTTTGCTCTTAGGGTATAACCCTATGGCCCCAGGCCAGGGGCTCAAGTCCCTGGCCTGAACTGCCGTTCAGGCCCGATGGCCCCTTGACTCGTGGCGGGCCGGTCGAACCGGCGGCGCGCCCACCTTACTTCCACGGGCCCCTCGCGAAGGAGTCCTCGTACTCCTTGACGCTCAGCCTGTCCTGCGCGATGTCGGCGCGCTCCTGCTCCCGGATGTACTTAGCGATCGTCGCCTCGTTGAGGCCGACGGTGGACACGTAGTAGCCCTCCGCCCAGAACTTCCTGTTCCCGAACTTATACTTGAGGTTCGCGTGCCTGTCGAACATGAGCAGGGAGCCCTTCCCCTTCAGGTACCCCATGAAGCTCGAGACGCCAAACTTTACAAAGGGCGAAAACAGACCGTGAAACGGGCTGCTGACAACAAACGGCGGTATGCTCCCGGAGAGGGCAGCATACCGCCTGTTTTGTTGTCAGGGGTTTCCAAAGGGGCTTGCCCCTTGGCACACGACTTTGCTTGCAAAGTGTAGTGTGTTATACCTGCTGGCGTGGCTGACGGGGAAAACGGGGTGCGGTGCTTCTTGCGCCCCGTTTGCTCCGGCAGGAAAACAGGCTGATTTTTTGCGAATGGGAATGAGCAAAAAATCGGGCTGTTTTCAGAGAACGGCGGCAGGTAATAGAGATATTATTTTTTCGCTATCGCCTTTACAAGTAACATCATCGGGCGGC
>CAUGVQ010000058.1 GCA_959602875.1 uncultured Collinsella sp.
GCTCGTCGACGAGCTCGAGTGGCGTGAGGGCGACCTCGCCAAGGAGATCGTCGAGCGCATCAAGACGGCGCGCGACTTTGGCGACCTTTCGGAGAACTCCGAGTACGACGATGCCAAGGAGGAGCAGGCCAAGAACGCCGCTCGCATCGCCGAGATTCAGGCGATTCTCGCCAACGCCCAGGACGCTGCGGACGTCGATCACGTCCTCAGCGTGTCCATCGGCTGCACGGTCGATTTGGTCGACGCCGATGGCGTGGCGATGACCGTCACTCTCGTGGGTACCACCGAGACCAACTCGCTCGAGCACAAGATCTCCAACGAGTCCCCGGTTGGCCGTGCCATCATCGGCCATGGCCAGGGCGAGACCGTTGAGGTCGTGACGCCCTCCGGCAAGAGCCGCGTCTACACCATCACCAAGATCTCGCGCTAGACCGCGGTCCGGCGCATCGAGTAAGGCATGCTCCCCGGGACCGCACGCCCGGGGAGCTTTTTTATGAGTAGAGCTTGAGGAGCATTTCCATGGCAGATACCGAGACGAGCCAGGTTGCCGCCGAGGTTGCGGCGCCGGATACGCTGAATGACGAGCGCGCGCATCGCCTCTCCAAGCGTGCCGCCATGATCGAGGCGGGGCGTAACCCCTATCCGGAGCATTCTGAGGTAGACACCTACGTTACCGACATCGAGAACCGCTACGCGGAGCTCGAGGCGGGCGAGGACACCGCCGACGTAGTGAAGATCGCCGGCCGCGTGGTGGCCAAGCGTGGCCAGGGCAAGATCATGTTTGTGGTCCTGCGCGATCCCACCGGCGACATCCAGCTCTTCTGCCGCATCAACGATATGCCTGCCGAGGCATGGGAGCTTCTGGGTGAGCTCGATCTGGGTGATATTGTGGGTGCCGAGGGCGTCGTCGTGCGCACTCGTCGCGGCCAGCTCTCCGTGGCGCCGCGCGCTCTCACGCTCCTCACCAAGGCGGTTCGTCCGCTGCCCGAGAAGTTCCACGGTCTTTCCGACAAGGAGACCCGTTACCGCCAGCGCTACGTTGACCTCATCGTGAACGAGGACGTGCGCGCGACCTTTGCCAAGCGCTCTGCCGTCATCTCTGCCTTCCGCCGCTACATGGAGGAGACGGGCTACATGGAGGTCGAGACGCCGATCCTGCAGACCATTCAGGGCGGTGCTACGGCCAAGCCCTTCATCACGCACTTCAACGCGCTCGACCAGGAGTGCTACCTGCGCATCGCCACCGAGCTGCACCTCAAGCGCCTGCTCGTGGGCGGTTTTGAGCGCGTGTACGAGATTGGCCGCATCTTCCGCAACGAGGGCATGGACCTCACGCACAACCCTGAGTTCACCTCGATGGAGGCCTACCGCGCCTACTCCGACCTCGACGGCATGAAGGAGCTTGCCGAGGGTGTCATCAAGGCGGCGAACGCCGCCATCGGCAACCCCGAGGTCATCGAGTACCAGGGCAAGACCATCGACCTCTCTGGCACGTGGCCGAGCCGTCCCATGACCGAGATTGTTTCTGAGGCCGTGGGTCGCACGCTCGCCCTCGACACGCCTATCGAGGAGCTGCGTGCCGCCGCCGCCGAGGTGGGCATTGAGGTCAATCCCGCGTGGGGTGCCGGCAAGCTTATCGCCGAGATCTACGACGAGGCGGGTGAGCCCTCCATTGTGAATCCGACCTTTGTGGTCGACTACCCCGTCGAGGTGTCGCCGCTTGCCAAGCGCCGCGAGGACGATCCGCGCCTCACGCACCGCTTTGAGCTCGTGATCGCCGGTCACGAGTACGCCAACGCGTTCTCGGAGCTCAACGACCCGGTTGACCAGGCCGAGCGTTTCCGCAAGCAGGTGGAGGAGAAGTTTGCCGGCGACGACGAGGCCATGGAGTACGACGAGGACTACGTGCGCGCCCTCGAGTACGGCATGCCCCCGGCGGGCGGCATCGGCATTGGCATCGACCGCGTAGTGATGCTCCTCACCGACTCCGCCTCCATCCGCGACGTGCTGCTGTTCCCGCATATGAAGCCCGAGAAGGGTGTCGGCCAGGCAAAGGGCGCAGCTGCTCTCGCTGCGGGCTCCGATGCCGCGGCGTGCGATGCCGAAGCCGCTGCAGACGGCGCATCCGCCTTCGTGACGCCCAAGCTCCCTACGCTCGACTACGAGAAGATCGTCGTGGAGCCGCTCTTTGAGGATATGGTCGACTTCGACACGTTCTGCAAGAGCGACTTCCGCGTGGTGAAGGTCAAGGCCTGCGAGGCGGTCAAGAAGAGCAAGAAGCTCCTGCAGTTCACGCTTGACGACGGCTCTGGCACCGACCGCACCATTCTCTCCGGCATCCATGCGTTCTACGAGCCCGAGGACTTGGTGGGCAAGACCTGCGTCGCCATCGTGAACCTCCCGCCGCGCAAGATGATGGGCATCGATTCCTGCGGCATGCTCATCAGCGCCGTCCACAAGGAGGGCGAGGGCGACGATGCCGAGGAGCGCCTGAACCTCCTTATACTCGACGACCGCATCCCCGCGGGCGCCAAGCTCTGCTAACGTTGCGGCTGGCGTTAAGTAGCCAACGGTAAGAGACTTCTTTTGATGGCAGCGGGCCCTGGGGATTCACCCGGGGCCCGCTGCGTGCTCGCTTCAGTAGGTACTATATAGCAGTCGACTCGCGGGCGGAGGTGCTTATGATCCAACGTGTTCAAGGGGACCGAAAACGATATATGTCTCTGCTGTTGCTGGCAGATGAGCAGCCAGAGATGGTGGCGCGCTATATCGACCGTGGTGACATGTGGGTGCTCGCGCCAGAGGATGTGCCGGAGGACAACGCGGCGGTAGTCGCGGAGTGTCTCGTGACCGACGAGGGCGAGGGCGTGTTGGAGATCAAGAGCCTTGCGGTGGAGCCGGCATATCAGGGGCGGGGCTACGGCCGGGCGCTCATCGAGCACGTTGCGGCAACGTATGCGGGACGCTATCGCACGCTTCAAGTAGGCACGGGAGACAGCCCGCTTACGGTGCCATTTTACGAGCATTGCGGCTTCAGGCGCTCGCATGTGGTGCCCAACTTCTTTACCGACAACTATGACCACCCCATCTACGAGGCGGGCGTGCGCCTCGTAGACATGGTCTATATGAGGCGGCAGCTCTGAGCCTATAATGGGCTGCGGAGGCGAATGCACGTGAGCGGTACTCCTATCAGTCAGGCAACTCATCCAAAGCCCAGCGGCCCAGATGCTTCCGTATCGGGGCTCACACTGCGGCAGCTGCGCGTTGTCGTTGTGCTTGGATTCTGCGGGCTCGTCTCCGCGGCGGACAACTGGTTCGTCTCGCCGGCGCTTCCTGCTATCGCAAACACGCTCGCCGTAGCCCCAACGGCGGCAGCTATCATCTTGATAGCCTACCTCGTTCCCTATGGGGCGCTGCAGCCGGTGTGCGGACGTATCGGCGACGGTGTGGGGCGCCTGCGCCTGCTGCGCATCATCGTGCTCGGTCTTTGCGCGGGCACGTTTCTCTGCGCTTTGGCTCCCAGCTTGCCTCTTCTTGTGACGGCGCGTATCATCACCGGCTGCTTTGCGGCGGGCATCATCTCGGCCTCGCAGGCGTTCGTGGGCGATGTGGTGGGCCCCAAGCACCGCGCCGGCGCGGTGGGTATCCTCATGGGCATCACCTTTACCGGACAGGGACTCTCAGCGGGGCTCGGCGGTATCCTTACCGATCTGGTGGGCTGGCGTGCGGCCTTCGCTGCATTTGGTATGCTGGCAGCTCTCGCCTGGCTCGGTCTGTTCACCTTGCGTGATGTAGGGCGTCCTCCTGCGCAGGACACCATTCGTTCGGGCACGCAGGCCGGCAAGCGCCCGCCGTATGCAAACCCTGTCAGCTCGTTTCTCCGGGATGCGTGGCGGATCTTTTTTGGCCCGCACCGCGCGGTCTTTTTGCTCGCCTGTTCGACGGGCTTTCTGTTCCTCGGCACGTACGGGCTGATGGGAACCTTCCTTTCCGAGGTCTGTGGTCTCGCCTCCACGCAGGCGGGTTTAGTGATGATGCTCTACGGCTTCTTCTGCCTGATTGGCGGCGCGCTGGCCGGCAGGCTCGGAGGGGCGCGCGGGCTCAGCGGCGTCATCTCCGTGGGCGAGTGCGCGGGCATGGTGTCCGCAGCTACGCTTGTCCTTTCGTGCGCCACGGGCTCGTGGGCCCCATCGCTTGTGGCGGCAGCGAGCTTGGGCCTGGGCTACATCTTGGTACAGCCCACACTCGTGACGCTCTCTATGGACGCGGACTCCGCACAGTCGGGGCTTTGCACGGGACTCATAGGCTTTGCGGTCTTTGCTTGCGGGGGCGTCGGCTCGGCCGTGGGAACCGCAATCGTTTCCTGCGGCGGGTATGCGCTCCTCTGGGTGCTGGTGCTTCTGTGCCTTGGCCTTCAGGCTCTTATCAGCCGGCGTGTTCTGCGCTAGGGGAGGGCGCAGTATCGCCTTCCGGCCGGTTGACGATAACGATACCGAGGGCAATGAGCACCAAGGCGAGTGCGGTCTGCAGCCAGGGCAGGGAGGCGCCCTCGCCAAGGAGGATGCTCGAGAGCACCACGCCAAAGACCGGGTTCATGAAGCCAAAGATTGCCACGCGCGAGGTCGGGTTGTACTTGAGCAGAATCGACCAGAGCGAGTACGCTACGCCCGATACGCAGGCAAGATAGAGAACCATGGCAATGCCTGCGGGGGTGAGGCGCGGAAGGCTCCCGCCGAGCACTGCGCCCGCCAAGGTGAGCACCGCGCCGCCGAGCACAAATTGATAGCCGCTGAGTGCTACGGGATCCTCGTGCTGTGAGTAGGTGTGGATGAGGGCGGACGAGACGGCGTAGGAGATGGCAGCAATAAGGATGAAGCCCTCGCCCGTGAGCGTGACGGCGCCGCCATTATCACCGCCGGTGAGGTTGACGATAACGACTCCGGCAAATCCCACAGCGCAGCCGAGGACCTTGCGCGCGGTGAGCCGTTCTTGCCGAAACACGAGCGCTGCCACCAGTACGCAGAGAAACGTATTCATGGCGTTGACGATTGAGCCGCGCACGCCGGAGGCGTTGGAGACGCCGATGTAGAAGAAGGCGTATTGCACGATGGTTTGGGCGAGCGAAAGCCTGATGACGAGCGGCCATCCCGCGCGCGAGACACGGGGCAAGTGACGCCTTGTTACCGTCGCGGCGGCAAGTGCGATGGCGCCCGCGAGCATAAACCGCACGCCGGCGAAGAGAAACTCCGACGGGACGTCGCCGTCTT
The DNA here is from genome assembly GCA_959602875.1 of uncultured Collinsella sp. GTDB lineage: Bacteria > Actinomycetota > Coriobacteriia > Coriobacteriales > Coriobacteriaceae > Coprousia. Next base: position 5,268 of record CAUGVQ010000058.1, read on the forward strand.
GGATGCCGAGCAGCTCGTATCCAATCTTGATGCAGGGAATCGCGCTGCCCCAGAGCGCACAGCAGATGAGGGCAAGCGCCGCCACACACCAGGTGCGCGTGAGAACGGGGCGCGCGGAGTTGGCGCGGACATCGCAAGAGTTGATGTTGAGCGCGGATGAGGGTTTGGACATATATCTCCCAAACGAAGCGAGACAGAAAACACCTCTATGGTACGCGCATTTTTGTGTCCGCACGCGTTGTTAGCATAGAACGCGTCATGGAACATTAGTTCGGGAGAAGAGGAGGACACCATGGCGTCGGAGATTACGGGCTATCGAGAGGCAGTTCAGACCATCAAGACGGCGATTTTGCAGGCGCAATATGCCGCAGCAAAGAGCGTCAACGCGCAGCAGCTGCAGCTCTACTTTGCCGTAGGCGGTTACGTTTCCGCTAATACGCGCAATGGGACATGGGGCACCGGTGCGCTTAAAACTATCAGCGAGCAGCTGCAGAAGGAGCTGCCGGGACTGAGGGGTTTCTCAGAGACAAACCTTCGCTACATGAGGTTATTTTTTGAAGCTTGGGTGGGTTGTTACGAGGACACCACGCCCTCGATTTCATCAGTCGCAACTGATGAAATAGGATTTGAGAATATTCTCTCAATTCATCAGTTGCGATTGACGGATTTCGGCGTGCGCTCCTCAGAGGACTTTCTCTCTATTGGATTTACTCATCATTGTGCGATTTTGGCGGCGACGAAGATGCTTGACGAGAGGCTCTTCTACATCCACAAGTGTGCTGTTGAGCACTTAAGTGTGGAGGCGCTCAAACGCTCACTGAAGGCGGACGACTTTCATCACCAAGGAGAGGTTTCCAGTAACTTTCTCTCGACGCTGCCAAAGAGTCAGCAGGCGCTGCGCGCTATCGCTACGTTCAAAGACGAGTACCTGCTCGACTTTATCAATGTTGAGGAACTCGGGGTGCGCGATACGAACGATATCGACGAGCGTGTGCTGGAGCAGGGTATCGTGCAGAACATTAAGCAGTTCATCATGACGTTCGGGCGGGCTTTCACATTTGTGGGAAACCAGTATCATCTCGATGCCTTCGGCGTCGATCAGTACATCGACCTTTTGTTCTTCAACCGCGACCTCAACTGTTTAGTTGCAGTCGAGCTTAAGAGCGGTCCTTTCAAGCCGGCATATCTCGGCCAGCTCTCCAGCTATCTACGTATCTTGGACGACTTTGAACGTCGCGAGCACGAGAATCCCTCCATAGGCCTTGTGCTGTGCAAAGACATGGACAAGGGATTCGTTGACTACGTGATTCAAGACTTCACGAAACCCATGGGTGTGGCCACATATAAGACGTCGAAGGATATGACGCGGGAGTTGTTGGATGCGTTGCCACCCATCGACAAACTCAAGGCATTGTTGGAGGAGGCCGGCAACTGATTGCGTCTTTTGCCAAACAGGGTCCGGACGTTGCTGCGTCAGCTCATAAGATGGTTGTGCGACGGGAAGGGCTCGGCTCATCAAAAGGGCGCATCCCGCAGCCGCAAAGCGGCGAGGACGCGCCCGTTGATGAGCCGAGCCCGTTAGCTGGCGCTTGCCGCGCTATGCCAAGAACTGCGGCATGTGCGTGGGGATGAAGTCCGTGTACACGATGCCAGCGGCGTAGTCGGGCTCGCGGACGACGGCGCGATGGAACGGCAGCGTCGTCTTGATGCCCTCGATCTCAAACTCGTCGAGCGCGCGCTTGGCACGTGCGAGCGCGGCCTCACGCGTGGGTCCCCACACGATGAGCTTTGCCACAAGCGAGTCGTAAGTCGGAGGAATCGTATAGCCCTCGTAGACATGGGTGTCCACGCGGACGCCGGGGCCGCCGGGGAGGCGCAGCTTTGTGATCGTGCCAGGGCACGGCCGGAAGTTGTGCTCGGGGTCCTCGGCGTTGATGCGGAACTCGAAGGCGTGGCCATCCGGCGTGTCGATGCCGCCGTCGGGGATGGTCATGGGCTCACCGGAGGCGATGCGCAGCTGCTCGCACACAAGGTCGGTGCGGGTGATCTCCTCGGTCACGGGATGCTCCACCTGGATACGGGTGTTCATCTCCATGAAGTAGAAGCTGCCGTCCTCGTCGAGGAGAAACTCGATGGTGCCGGCGTTGGTGTAACCGGTGGCGCGAACGGCCTTGACGGCGGTCTCGCACATCTGGCGGCGGAGCTCAGGCGTGAGCGCCGGGCTCGGCGCCTCCTCGCAGAGCTTTTGGTGGCGGCGCTGGACGGAGCAGTCGCGCTCGCACACGGCGGCGGCGTGACCGAAGTTGTCGGCCATGACCTGCACCTCAACGTGGCGCGGGCGGGTGATGAGCTTCTCGAGGTAGACCTCGTCGTTGGCAAAGGCCACACGCGCCTCGGAGCGGGCGGCGTTGTACTCGTGCTCGAGGTCGGCGGGGTCGTGGACCTCGCGCATGCCCTTGCCGCCACCGCCGGCGCTCGCCTTGATGAGGACGGGGTAGCCGACCTCCTCGGCAAACTTGGCGGCCTCCTCAACGGTCTCAACGGCACCGTCGGAGCCGGGGACGGTGGGAACGCCCGCGTTCTTCATGGTCTGCTTGGCGTTGGACTTCTCGCCCATGCGGTCGATGACGTCCGGGTCGGGGCCGATGAAGGTGAGGCCGTTCTCCATGCACTTACGCGCAAACTCGGCGTTCTCGGAGAGGAAGCCGTAGCCGGGGTGCACGGCCTCGCAGCCGCGGGAGACGGCGGCGCCCACAAGGCGCGCCATGTCCAGGTAGCTCTGGGCAGAGGGGGCGGGGCCGATGCAGACGCGCTCGTCGGCCTCCTCGACGGCGGCGGTGTTGCGGTCCGCGGTGGAGTAGGCCACGCATGCCGTAACGCCCAGGTCCTTGCAGGCACGCACGACGCGCAGCGCAATCTCGCCGCGGTTGGCGATGAGAATCTTCTTGAACATGTCTCTCGCCTGCCTTTACGCCGTGGGCTCGAGGTAGAAGAGCGGCTGGCCAAACTCAACGGGCTCGGCGTTCTTGCCACAGACCTCGCGGACGATGCCGTCCTCCTCGGCGGTGATTTCGTTCATGAGCTTCATGGCCTCGACGATGCAGAGGGTCTGACCGGCCTTGACCTCGTCGCCCACCTTGACAAACGGATCGGCGTCGGGCGCGGGGGCCTGATAGAACGTGCCGACCATGGGGCTCTCAACGGCCTTCCAGGTAGCAGGGCGATCGGTTGCTGCCGCAGGGGCGGGAGCGGCGGGCTCGGCGGCCGCAGGAGCTGCGGGAGCGGCAGGCGCGGGCTCTGCCGGGGCGGCGGGGGCGACCGGAGCGGGCGCGCCGGCAGTCACGGCAACGGGCTTCTTGATGGCGACCTCGGTGGTGCCGTCCTTGATGGTGACTTCGGCGACGGAGCTGCCGTCGAGGGCCTCGATGAGGTCGCGGATCTGGGAAACGTTCATATCGGTATCCTCCTCGGTGTCGGTGCCGGCGGGCGCTGCCGTGTCGGCGTCAATGGGCTGGGTGATGTCGCGCAGGGTCCCAGCGGCGCGCTTCTCAAACAGGGCGCGCGCCTCGTTGGGGAAGAGTGCGTAGGAGAGCACGTCCTCGTCGGACTGAGCAAGGTCGCCAATCTCGGCCTTGGCCTCGTCGAAGGTCTGCAGATGCACGTTCTTGGCGTCCTCCTGCAGCTTCTTGACGTCGACGTGGCCCAAGATCTTCTCGCGAATGCCCTCGTCGATGGGCGCAGGGGTCTTGCCGTAGAAGCCCATGAGGTACTCGCGCATCTCGGTCGAGACGATCTTCCAGCGCTCCCCGGTGAGCACGTTCATGACGGCCTGCGTGCCCACGATCTGGCTCATGGGGGTCACGAGCGGCGGGTAACCGACCTCTTTGCGCACGCGCGGAATCTCGGCCACGATCTCGGGCAGACGGTCGTGCATGTTCTGCAGGTCGAGCTGGCCGACGAGGTTGCTCATCATGCCGCCGGGGATCTGGTGCTTGTAGATGCGCATGTGGGTGAGCGTGGTGATGCCCCTCTGGTGCTTGCCCGCCTTGCGCACGCCGTCCCAGTAATCGGCGATCTCAAAGAGAAGGTCGAGGTCGAGCCCGGTGTCAAAGGGTGACCCGCTAAACGACGACACGGTCATCTCGACAGCCGGCTGCGAGTTGCCAAACGCGAGCGGCGCATGGGCGCAGTCCACGATCTCGGCACCTTCTTCGGCTCCGCGCAGATAGTTGGCGCTCGCCATGCCACCGATGAAGTGGCAGTGCATGTGCACGGGCAGGCCGATCTCGGTGCGCAGGGCGCTGACAAGCTGGGCAGCACGATACGGCACCAGAAGGCCGGCCATATCCTTGATGCACAGCGAGTCAGCGCCCAGCTCGGCGAGCTGGCGCGCGTAGGCGATGTAGCTGTCGAGGGTGTGAACGGGGCTGCGCGTGTAGGAGATCGCGGGTTCAAAATGCGCGCCGACCTTTTTAATAGCCGCCGCGCAGTCACGGATGTTATCTATGTCGTTCAGGGCATCGAAGACACGGAAGACGTCGATGCCGTTGGCGTGGGAACGCTCGATGAAACGCTCCACCACATCCGTCGAGTAATGCTTGTAGCCCACAAGGTTCTGGCCGCGGACGAGCATGGCGAGGCGCGTGTTGGGGCAGCGCTCCTTAATCAGGCGCAGCCGCTCCCAGGGATCCTCGTCCAGAAAGCGCAGGCACGTGTCGAAGGTAGCACCTCCCCATGCCTCGATAGCCCAATAGCCGACTTCATCCATCTTGGGCAAGATGGGCAGCATCTCTGCGGTGGTCATGCGGGTCGCCCAAAGGGACTGCTGACCATCGCGGATGGTGGTGTCCATGATGCGGAGACGGTTTCCAGCCATAAGCCCTGCCTCCTCTCGTTGTCGTGTTCGATACCGTATAGCTAGGGCGCGAACGCCCGAAACGCCGATGTGACAACGCATCGCTTTCACTCTAGACCCACATCTTCGAATGGGGCAACGGTTGTCTGGCGAACGGTAGGGGCTTTGAGGGGAAGGGTCGTCGGGCGTGTTCGCGCGACGAGGCGGGGCTGAGGTCGACCCCGCGGGAGTCGAGGCTTATTTGAAGTGCGCTCCGCGGGGAATTTGGGGCCCGTCGGTCGGGGAGCTGTCAGCGTCACCCTGCGCCGCGCGGCGGTGCTTCACGATGGCGCGCACGATGAGCGAGACAACAACAAGGCCAACGATGCCACCCGCTACGCACCAGGTAATCGGGTTCTGGATAATGCCGAGGGCGGCATTGCGAATCTGTGCGAGGGCGGAGAGCTCCACGTCGTTGGCAGCAACGAGGGAGACCTCGCCCAACACCTCGCCATCAAGGGCGTAGGTTGCCGTACCGAGCTCGTCACCCTCTTCATACGGCGCGACGAACTCCTCGGGCAGCTCGTAGGTGACGGTAATGGCTGACGGGTCGGTATCTGCCGGCAGGAGCTTGGAGAGGCTGGCGGCCGTCTCGATGCCGAGTTGCTCGTCTTGATGCGCGTCGGTGACGTCGACGGTCTCCACCGGCGTATCCGCGGCGACGACCTCTTGCACCGACCACTCAGCATACGCCCACTCAAAAAGACGCTTTGTCTCGGTGAGGCTTGCGGGAATCTCGGCGTCCTCGCAGCCGAGCACGATCGAGTAGAGCGTGATGTCGTTTTGATTTGCCGCAGCAACAAGGCAGCGGCCCGCCTCGGTGGTGTTGCCGGTCTTGATGCCGCGCGCCGGGGCGTAGTAGACCTCGGACTCACTGTTGAGAAGCAGGTTGGAGTTGCGCAGCGTCCGCGCGTCCTGCACGTTGGTCGCGGGCATCTCGTAGGAGGGCGTGGCCACGATCTGGGCGAACGTGGGATTTGCCATAGCCGCCTGCGTGATACGCATGAGGTCGCGCGCGGTCGTGTAGTGGGCGTCGTCGTGCAAGCCGCAGGGGTTGGCAAAGTGCGTGCCGGTGCAGCCGAGCGCTGCGGCGCGGTCGTTCATCATCTGGACAAAGCCGTCGACGCTGCCGCCCGCGGCGCGAGCGAGGATGTAGGACGCGTCGTTGCCGCTGGGGAGCATAAGGCCATAGAGCAACTGCTCGACGGTGAGCACCTCGCCGGGTTTGAAGCCAGCGACCGAGCTGTCGGCAGTAACGTGGTCATAATCCGCCTCCTCGACCGTGACCTGCTGGGCGAGGTCGGCGTTCTCGAGCACCACGAGCGCCGTCATAATCTTGGTGGTGGAAGCCGGGTAGCGCGTCTCGTCGGCGGCGACCTCGTAGAGGACGGTGCCGCTTGCGGGCTCCACAACCAGTGCGGCCGTTGCGGCGATGGCGGGGTCGGTGAGCGCTGCGGCGCAGATGGGGGAGAGCGCCGAGAGCACAAGACTGAGCGCGCAGAGAAGCGCCGTTGCGCGCAGGCGTGCGCGCGAGATGAGACAGTGGCGCGAGGGGGTGCGATTGAGGTGCGACATGCCGGCCTTTCTGCCGAGGTGAGATATGGGCACATTGTAGCGGAGCACCTCCGCCGGCGCGGCGCTCTTATGGTGGCGTTGCCGCATGAGATGCGTGTCTATTTGCTCAATTGCCACAGAATAGGTTATGATTCCTCAACTCTGGGTACACAGCAGACGTTCAACTACGAGTGATAGGCATATCGGGTCCGTCCGCGCTGCGCAGGACCGGTCCCGCACGTAAAAGAAGGTACCTATGCTGGATAGATTCACCGATCGCGCACGGCGCGTCATGGCGATCGCCAAGCAGGAGGCGCTCGCTCTCAATACCACCAAGGTTGGAACCGAGCACCTGCTGCTTGCGCTCGCAAAAGAAGACGAGGGCATTGCTGCCGAGGCGCTGCGCTCGCTCGATATTACCTACGACGAGATTCTCGAGGAGCTCAAAGGTTCCTCGACAACGAAGGGCGCACCCGAGGGGGAGCCCGCGGGCACGGTCGACACGGTCGTGGACGGCCCCGAAGGGGCTGCGGATGCCGCGGACAAGGCCGATGCCGAAGCGGCTTCTGCCGAGGACGCCCCCGAGTCAGCGGCTGCCGCGCCGCGCCAGAAGCTCGCCTTCACGCCGCTGGTCATCTCTGTTATGGAGCGCTCCTTCCGCATCGCGCGCGAGAACAACCAGACCTATGTCTCCACCGAGCACCTGCTTCTTGGCATGATCGACGAGGCACAGTGCCGCGGTATGGATTTGCTCATGCGCCTTGGCGTTACGGCGGCCTCGGTTCGTCAGGCGGTCGAGAAGCTCACGGCCAAGGACCAGAGCGGCAAGCGCCCCATGGCGGGTGCCGGTGCCGGCCGGCCCGGGGCGGGGCTCCCGTTCTTCTCGGGTACGGCCGTCCAGGGCAAGGGCGACGAGGAGACCTCGGCGCTCAAGCGCTACGCAACGAACCTTACCGAGAAGGCGCGCGAGGGCGGGCTCGATCCCGTCATCGGCCGTGAGAGCGAGATCTCGCGCATGATGGAGATTCTCTCCCGCCGTACCAAGAACAACCCGCTCATCTTGGGCGACCCCGGTGTGGGCAAGACCGCTATCGTCGAGGGCCTCGCGCAGGAGATTGCCGCCGGCAATGTGCCCGAGAACCTCATGAACCAGAATATCTGGTCGCTCGACCTGCCCGGTCTTGTGGCGGGCGCCAAGTACCGCGGCGAGTTTGAGGAGCGACTCAAGGGCGTCATCCAGGAGGCGACCGACGCCGACGACGCCATCCTCTTTATCGACGAGATGCACACGCTCATCGGCGCCGGCTCCGCCGAGGGCTCCATCGACGCGAGCTC
>CAUGVQ010000059.1 GCA_959602875.1 uncultured Collinsella sp.
CGCGACCGAGGTGGCGGGTATCGTTCTTTTTGCCGTGAGCCTCGCGGCGCTTCTGCTCTTTATCCCCTACTTTGGCGGCTCGCTCAACCCGTAAGGGAGTCGCACTTACAGGTGCTCTACCACCTTGTCACCCATGGCGGTGGTGCCGAGGATCTTGTCAGCGGGCGTCGCGACGTCGGCGATGTCGCGCGTGCGCCAACCCTCGTCGAGGACCGCGGTCACCGCACGGCGGATGTCGTCGGCCGCATCTCCCCTATCAAAGCTGTAGCGCAGCATCATCTCGACCGAGAGAATCTGCGCCAAGGGGTTCGCAATGCCCTGTCCCGCGATATCGGGTGCGGAGCCGTGGCTCGGCTCGTAGAGCGCCACGCCGTCGCCCAGGCTCGCGCTGGCGAGCATGCCGAGCGAACCCGTGATCTGGGCGGCCTCGTCGGAGAGGATGTCGCCGAACATGTTCTCGGTCACCACCACATCAAAGGTGACGGGGCGGTTGATGAGCTGCATGGCGGCGTTGTCCACGAGCACGTCCTCAAGCTCCACGTCCGGGTACTCCGCATCGTGGATACGGTGGACGATCTCGCGCCACATGCGGCTCGTCTCGAGCACGTTGGCCTTGTCGACGCTCGACACCTTACCACGGCGCTTGCGGGCGGCCTCAAACGCTTGGCGTGCGATGCGCTCGATCTCGTACTCGCGGTACTCGAGCGTGTCGTAGGCGCGCTGACCGGGCGCACCGTTCGTGCCAGCGCCCTCCTCGTCATAAAAGCGCTCGCGGCGGCCAAAGTAGAGACCACCCGTGAGCTCGCGCACGATCATCATGTCCACCCCGTCGATGACCTCCGGACGCAGCGTAGAGGCGTCGGCAAGCGCGGCGAAGATCTGGACCGGGCGCAGGTTGGTGTAAAGGCCGAGCTCCTTGCGGATCTTCAACAGACCCTGCTCGGGGCGAGGGGCGGCGGGGTCGGTCGTATCCCACTTGGGACCGCCCACCGAGGCGAGAAGCACCGCGTCGGAGGCGTTTGCGGCGGCAAGCGTCTCATCGGGCAGAGGATTGCCGGTAGCATCGATGGCAGCGCCGCCAATGAGCGCATCCTCGCAGGCAAACGCCACGCCGTACTTGGCACCCACCGCAGCAAGCACCTTCTTGCCCTCGGCGATAATCTCGGGGCCAATGCCGTCGCCCGGCAGGCAGCAGATCTGATAGGTTTTCTTCACGTTGCAACTCCAATCAATCGACGACGGGCCGGATGCGAAAGGGTTATCGAGCGCCATGCGCGCCTCCTTTACGCATCCGCCTGCGCGGCGAGCTTCTGACGCGTGCGCTCCACCAGACCGCCCGCCTCGATAATCTCGGCGATGAAGGGCGGGAAGGGCTCAGCTGTAAAGCTAGCGCCGGTGTCGAGGTTGGTGATGGTTCCGGTCTCGGTGTCGACCGCCACGCGCGCGCCGTCAGCGATGGCGTCCACGGCCTCCGGGCACTCCATGATGGCGAGGCCCACGTTGATAGCGTTGCGGTAGAAGATGCGCGCAAAGCTCTTGGCGATGACGCACGACACGCCCGCCGCCTTGAGGGCAACCGGCGCATGCTCACGGCTGGAGCCGCACCCAAAGTTCTCCTCCGCGACCACGATGTCGCCCGGTTGGACGCGGGTGGCAAAGGTGGGGTCGAGGTCCTCCATCGCATGCGCCGCCAGGTGCGCGTGGTCGGAGCTGTTGAGGTAGCGCGCGGGGATGATGACATCGGTGTCCACGTCGCGCCCATAACGGAAAACGGTACCTTCGAACTTCATGAATCAGACCTTTCTCGTGCGCGCCCGGTGAAGGGCGGGACGGCATCCTCCGTGCTCAGACAGTCCTCGGCTTCGCTTCGCTTGCCTGCGGAACTGCGCGCGGAGGATGCCGTCCCGCCCTCCGCAGCGAGCATGATTAATCGACAGAACACCCGGTAAGCCGTCGCAGGGGACCGGGGCATATCGTCCCGCGCGCAGTTCGCGCGCAGCACGCTGTATGAGCACGGGATGATATGCCCCCGGTCCCCAGCGCAGTTTACAGGTCGCTCGGCAGGGCGATGTGACCCACCACGGCAGAGGCGGCGGCAACAGCCGGACTCGCGAGGTAGACCTCAGAGGTGGGGTCGCCCATGCGGCCGACGAAGTTACGGTTGGTGGTGGAGATGCAGCGCTCCCCCGCCGCAAGGATGCCCATGTAGCCGCCCAGGCACGGACCGCAAGTGGGCGTAGAGAACACGCAGCCGGCGTCGATGAAGACATCGGCCAGACCCTCGGCCATGCACTGCTTGAAGACCGCCTGCGTGGCGGGAATCACAATGCAGCGCACGTTCTCGTTCACGCAGCGGCCACGCAGCACCTCGGCGGCGGCACGCATGTCCTCCATGCGGCCGTTGGTGCAGCTGCCGATGACCGCTTGGTCGATCTTGATGTCGCGGCTCTCCGTCACAGGATGCGTGTTGGAGGGCAGGTGCGGCCAAGAGACGCACGGCTTGATGTCCGCTGCGTCGATATGAATCACTTGGGCGTATTCGGCATCCGCGTCGGCGTGGTACTCCACGTAGTCGCGCTCGCAACGGTCGCGCAGCCACGCACGCGCCACGTCGTCGACCTCCATGATGCCGGCCTTGCCGCCCGCCTCGATCGCCATGTTGGAGATGCACATGCGCCCCTCCATGGAGAGATTCGCGATGGTGGAGCCGGTGAACTCCATAGCCTGGTAGAGCGCACCGTCGACGCCGATGAGGCCGATGATGTGGAGAATGATGTCCTTTGCGGCAGCGCCGTCGGTGAGCTCGCCGTCAATCACAAACTTGATGGTGGGAGGCACCTTGAACCAAGCGCGACCGGTCGCAAGACCCACGCCCGCATCGGTCGAGCCCACACCCGTGGAGAACGCGCCGAGCGCGCCGTAGGTGCAGGTGTGACTGTCGGCACCGATGATGAGGTCGCCCGGGACCACGACGCCCTGCTCGGGCAGAAGCGCATGCTCAATGCCCGCGCAACCTTGCTCCCAATAGTGTGTGATCTTCTGCTCGTGGGCAAAGTCGCGCATCTTCTTGGTCTGCTCGGCGCTCTTGATGTCCTTATTGGGCGCATAGTGGTCGGGCACGAGGCACACGCGGTCGCGGTCGAACACCTGCGTTGCGCCGAGCTCGCGGAAGACATCGATGGCGATGGGCGCCGTGATGTCATTGGCGAGCACGATATCAAGGTCGCACTCTACAAGCTGGCCGGGGCGCACCTCGTCGAGCCCGGCGTGTGCGGCCAAGATCTTCTCGGCCACGGTCATGGGTCTAGCCATTGATACTCCTTCATTCTCCCCGGGAATTCGGACGCATCCTCCGTGCTCAGACAGTCCTCGGCTGCGCTTCGCTTGCCTGCGGAACTGCGCGCGGAGGATGCGCCCGAATCCCCCCTGTGATGTATAGCCTCGTTCGAACAGAGTTGCGCCGTGCGGATGCCGGGGCGCGGATATCATCCCGCGCGCAGTTCCGCAGCGCGTAGCGCGAGGACTGTCTGAGCACGGGATGATGTCCGCGCCCCGGCAGTCCCCGGAGAGTGCCTTACGCTTGCCGCTGCTCAGAGATGAGGCGGTTGAGCGCGTTGATATAGGCCTTGGTGGAGGACACGATGATGTCGTTGTCCGAGCCGCGGCCCGTGTAGACCTGACCGTCGCCCGCCGTTACGCGCACCGTAACCTCGCCCAGCGCATCGATGCCGCGCGTGATTGCCTTGATCGCAAACTCGGAAAGGTCGTTTTCCACGCTTACGATCTGGTTCACGGCCTTGTAGACCGCGTCGACAGGGCCGGTGCCGAAGGCGGCCACCGTGTGCTCGACGCCGTCCTCGCCCACAAGCGTGAGAGTCGCCGTAGGCGTGAGCGGGAATCCGCAGGACACCTGCACGGCGCCGAGCGTCCAGATAGCCTTTGTCTCGCGCTCGCGCTCGTGCACGATGGATTCCAGATCCTCGTCGTACACTTCCTTCTTCTTATCTGCGACCTCGAGAAACGCCTGGTAGATGCTTTCAAACTCATCATCTGCAAAGGTGTAACCGAGCTCCGCCATACGATGACGCAGCGCCGCATGGCCGCTGCGAGCGGAGAGGATGATCTGCGAGCCTCCGGCACCCACGTCCGCCGGGTCGATGATCTCGTACGTGTCGCGCGCCTTGAGGACGCCGTCTTGGTGGATGCCGGAGCTGTGCGCAAAGGCATTGGCGCCGACGATGGCCTTGTTGGCCTGCACCGTCATACCCGTGATCGAGCTCACGAGCTTGGAGGCGCGCGTCAGCTCCTGGGTGACGATGTCGGTGTGCGCGTCGAGCTCGGCGCCGTGCATCTTGATAGCCATGACCACCTCTTCGAGCGCCGTGTTGCCCGCGCGCTCGCCAAGACCGTTGATGGTGCACTCGACCTGCGTCGCGCCGTTGCGCACAGCCTCGATGGCGAGCGCCGTCGCCATGCCGAGGTCGTTATGGGTGTGCACGGAGATGGTCGCGTCCTCGATGCCGTCCACGCGCGCCCGCAGGTCGGCGATGCGCGCACCGAACGCCCACGGCATGTTGTAGCCGGTGGTGTCGGGGATGTTCACCACCGTAGCGCCCGCCTTGATGGCGGCCTCGATGATGCGCACCAAAAAGTCCTGGTCGGCGCGGCCGGCGTCCTCGGCATAGAACTCGACATCGTCCACAAAGTTGCGGGCGAGCTTGACGGCGCGGATGGCGCGTTCGATGGCCTCGTCCTCGGTCAGATGAAGTTTGTCACGCAGATGGCTCGGGGAGACGCCGAGGCCGGTGTGGATACGCGGGCGTTTGGCGGTCTTGAGCGCCTCCGCCGCAACCTCGATGTCCTTGTCGACGGCGCGCGTGAGGCCGCAAACGACGCACTTGTCGCCCGCGAGGCGACCGATCTCGGAGACGCTCTTGAAGTCACCGGGGCTCGAGATGGGGAAACCCGCCTCGATAACATCCACGTTCATGCGGATAAGCTGGCGCGCGACAATGAGCTTTTCCTCGGTGTTCATGCTGGCGCCGGGCGACTGCTCGCCGTCGCGGAGCGTAGTGTCAAAGATAGCGATCTTGCGGGTCATACGGTCCTCCTGTTGCTCTGGCCGGGGCGCGGGCGCTCCGGCGTTGTGCCGGGTCGGGCGATGCAGGAGGTGACGTGGTTGTGAGACCCTATCAACGGAAAAGCACCCCGTCGCGCGTCACGCCCTGCAAGGCGTTGGGTAGATGCGCGTCGGGGTGCTTCTTAAGTAACGTGCGGTTGCAACCGCTCAGACGGGAAGGACCCTAGCGCGCATCGGCGCGTAGTAGCGCTAGGGTTAGGAGCGAGCATGCGGCAGCAGCCGAGGTGGCCTTACCTGCCCAGATGTTCTCTCCCATAACCATAGTGCCGCGAGTCCTTTCGCCGGCAGCGCCGGCTCCCGGCACTGCATTGGTATGAAGTGTAGCAAAGGCAGGCAGGGGCGCCGCCCACAATCCCGTGAGCGGCGCGTGTGTTTCCAACCGGTTACCAATGAGCGGAACCGGATACGCGGTGCCTACGCGCCGAGCTCCTCCGCTGCAAAGGCGGCAAGCCGGCGCACGACCTCGCGCATCTCCTTCTCATGCGTGCGGGGATGGATCGCGCAGAGGCGCAACACTTTCTTGCCGGCGAGCTCGGTGGTGAAGACGCCCGCGTAGCCGCTCTCGAGCATGCGCGCGGAGACGCGTGTGTTGAGGGCATCGCGCTCGGGTTCGCTCATGCCGGCCGGTGCGAAGCGGAAGTTCACCATGGCCATCTGCGCGGGCGAGACAATCTCGACATCCGGCGTGGCGCGCAGCTCGTCTTCCGCCCAACGGGCGAGGTCGAAACCATGCTCGATGCAGTCGGCCATGCCGTCGGCGCCCATCACCTGCAACGTGAACCACAGCTTGAGCCCGCGCGCAGGGCGGGTAAGCTCGGGCCCCAGGTCCCAAGGATTCACCAGATCCGCGTCGCCCTCGAGGTCGGCGAGGTACTCGGGGTGCGCGCTGAAGCTCTTGAGAAGCGTGCGCTCGTCGCGCACAAGCAGCATACTGCATGAATAGGTCTGGAAAAGCCACTTATGCGCGTCCCAGCTGAGCGAGTCGGCGAGCTCCACACCCGTGAGCAGGTCGCGATAGCGCGTGAGAAGCACGCTTGCGCCAAAGGCCCCATCGACGTGCATCCACAAGCCCTCGCGCCGGCAGATGGCGGCGACCTCGGGCAGGGGGTCAACCGACCCCGTATTGGTGGTGCCCGCCGTGGCGATGACCATGAACGGGGCGAGTCCGGCCGCCCGGTCCTCATGAATGGCGCGCGCGAGCTCGTCGGTCCTCATACGGAACAGGTCGTCGACCGCAATGGTGCGGATGCGTGCATCGGTCACGCCCATCATGCGCAGACCCTTGGCGACCGAGCTGTGCGTCTGCCCGGACACGTACGCCACCGCGCGCGGCCAATCGCGCTCGTCGAGAACCGTGTCGCGCGCCGCCACACAGGCGGTGAAGTTTGCCATCGATCCGCCCGAGACAAAGGTTCCGCTCGCACCCGCCGGGAATCCCGCCTTGTCGCAGAGCCAGCGGATGAGACCCTCCTCTACGGCATGTCCCGCGGGATAGTTGGCCACACTTCCCGCATGGCGGTTGTATCCCGCTGAGATCATATCGCCCAGCCACGAGATGGCCGAGGTGGGCCCCGGGACAAAGCCCATGAAGCGAGCATGGTCGGCGTTGTAGCCGTAGCCGATCACATCGCGCTCCATCTCGCGGACGACCTCCTCAAGCGGACGCCCTTCAGCGGGGATGGCACGCTCCGCGAGCCGGGTGAGGTGTTCCGGCGCGGGCTCGTTGATGACCGGCCCGTCCGACAGGTTGCGATTGCGCTCAAAGAGGTCGCATACAAAGCGCACGGCGGCGCGCTCGACCTCTTGCTCCATCTGCGTCTCGCGGGTGTACATGGGCGTCCTCCCTCGTTGCGTTCGTGCGGTACGGCATTATCATCGTTGGGAGTTGTCCATATGTAAAATTCATACTTGCTATACTTGTATCAATATTATTGATAGCTCTCTGAAGCAGTACGGACCGTGGAAAGGGGCGAGGTATGGAGCTTCGCGTAGTGGAGACCTTCTTGAAAGTTGCCGAAGTGGGCAGCTTCTCGCATGCCGCCGCCAAGCTCGGCTATTCCCAATCTGCGGTCACCATGCAGATCAAGCAGCTGGAAGCCGAGCTCGGTGCGGCACTTTTCGAGCGGGTACCGCGCGGCGTTGTTCTGACCGACGCGGGCCGCACCTTTGCCTTTCATGCCCACATTCTCATGGAGGCAGCGTCTGCCGCCGCGGCAGCTGTCTCCCCTGCCGCCGACGAGGGAGACCTGACCGGCACCCTTCGCATCGGCAGCGTGGAGTCAACTGCCACCTCGCTGCTGCCGCCCGTGCTTGCCGCATTTGCGCGCGAACATCCTGCGGCGCAGGTCGTGGTGTTGACATCCGCCCTCGAGGAGCTTGCCGACAAATGCCGCAGAGGTGAACTCGATCTTATACTCACCTTCGAGCAGCCTATAACGCTTCCGGGCTTTACACGGGAGACGCTACGCGACGAAGCGGTGGTGCTTGTAGCCGCACCCGGCCTTGTTCCCGAGGCCAATACCGCGATCGACCCCAAGGGTCTGGCGCGCCTGCCCTTTGTCCTGACAGAACGAGGCGAGAGCTACCGGCACGATTTCGACCGCGCCCTCGCCGAGCATGATATTGTTGTCACTCCTACTATCGAGACGGGCAGCACCGAGATGCTCGTTCGCCTTGCGGCCGACGGCGCGGGCGTCGCGCTGGTGCCGCGCTTCTCTGCCTCAACCGCCTTGAAAACCGGATCGCTCGTTCAGCTTCACACCACCCTCGAGCTGCCCCGTATGGCAATCCAACTCCTATATCGTGACCAAAAGTGGGTAACTCCTGTTATGGAGGCGTTTATGCGGCTCTTGCGCTCCACAACCGCCCAGAACACCTGACGCTTACGCCACGAGCGCAAACGCGTGAGCAGATGCCGACGCGCAGTTCGCGAGGCACTCCACCACGTACTCAGTATCCTCGCCATAAGAAAGCGCGTCGAGCCCCCGGACGAGCAGCTCGTTCACCTCGTCCGACATGGCACCGAGCGACATGCCACGCTGCGCCGCCAAGGCAATGCCCATAAGCTCGGCAAGAAGATGGGCGCGCATTGTCGGCTTTCCCGACGCCTCGCCCATGGCATGACGCACATCCGCGGCGCTTCCCTGCGAGACGCCGCGATGCGCCGCCACATGCTCGCTGCGGGCGCGCACGACCTCCGAGAGAGCACCAAGCTCCACGGCGCTCGTCGATGCAGCCGCAGCCGCCAAGCCATCAATTACAACACCAAAGGCCTGCCCGCAAGGCATAAAGCTCGGGTCGGCATCCATAGCGGCGGCCATCGTCGCCCCCAGACCCGCGAGCTCCGCAACCAAGGCGCGGCGAGCATCCTCCGCCTCAAGTGCCGCCTCGCGAACGCTCGGCTCGGCAGCAGCAACCGCACCGTGCATGACCGTATTCTCAGACATAATCGAGACCTTTCTCAAAAGCGCCCTCGGGCGCGCAGTCGGCAATACGCTACCAATTAGATAACGTATTTCCTTGTCCGAGGTATTATGCCGTCCCCGGTCCTTGCTCAAACAGTCTTCATCAATTCCGCCGAAAGGGATAAGTCCTTCCTAATGTGTTGCCATAAGCGCACTTTGGGGCGTCACGTTACGGTGACGCCCCATGCAAAAACGTTTGCGAATTACCGTCCTGCAACCCAACGTAGACAGAACGTATCTACTTACTCGACCTCTGCGTAATCGATCTGGCGCTCGCAGAAGTTCTCGCGGAACACGTAGTCGCGCACAGCCTGCCACGCCTCCTCGCTCGCAAAGAGCGAGCTGTCAAGCGCTGCGATGGCACCGTTGCTTGCGTTGCTATAGGCGTGTTCGAGCGTTGCGCGGTCAAACGTGTAGGTATCGGTGTCGTAGTCGCTGTCGTAGCGCTCATGCACCGTGATGGTCACTTGCTGGATGTCGCTGTGGGCGCTCATAAGGGCCGTAGCGTTGTAGAGGAGCGCCCGGTCGATGGCGTCACCATCAATAAGGTCAGAGACGTTGTCGTAGCGCACGTTAAACCTCACCTGCTGGGTATCGCTGCCCGTGGAACCCGCATACTCGCTAAGCGGCAGCGACTGCACCATGTTTGCCGGAGCGTTGCCAGCACCCGCCGTCTCAGCCAAGCTTGCGGCGGTCTGGTTGGCGATGACGCTATCGAGCGCGCTCGTAGCCTCGTACTCCGCCTGGTCCTCGGGGTCCTCGAAACGAGGCGTGGTCGACTGCCCCTGGCCGGTGGTGCCGGCAGCATTGCCGTTGCCCGTGACGTTGCTGTTACTCGTGGCGCCGTTGTTGCCCGCGGCATTTCCGTTGCCCGTTGCGCTGTCCGCCGTGCCGTTGCCAGTGCCCTGCACGGTGTTGGCAGTCGTAACCTGCCCCTGAGCATCATCGGTCACGCCAAAGGAGACACAGCCAACCGCGAGGAGCCCAAAAAACGCCGCGAACACGACGAATACGAGCGCAATCAAGCTCGCGATGAGGACCTTTGACGTGATCTTGCGGCCCATCGCAGGCGTGGCAAGGTCTGCCAGCTCCGGTTCTGCCCGAGGCGGCACGGGCGCGCCTGCAGCGCGCTCAACGGTGGCACCGGGCAGCACCGTGGTCTCAGCAGCCGGCGCTTCGGTTTCAACCGCCTCGTCTGCATCTTCATCCGCGAGAACGTCCTCGACGCTCGTGATGCTCGCCTTGGTCTTCTCGAGAGCCTCGGCAGCATCCATGCCGCTCGCCAGATAATCCTCGTAGCGCGCAACGAGGTTCCCGTACATCTCCTCTTTCAGCTCGATCATCTCTGCCGAGAGGACCTTGCCCTCAAAGAGATGCTCGACGTACATCCTCAGCCCGTTCATCTCTCTCCCCCGTCCTGCTTGAGCAAGCGGTCGATAATCTCGCGTACATGCACCCAGCGCTCGGTAGCGGCGGCTAATTCGGTCTTACCCGTATCGGTTACGCGGTAGTACTTGCGCCGCGCCCCCTGGGTCTCGTCGCCCCAGTAACTCTCCACAAAGCCTTGGCTCTCGAGGCGCTTCAGGCTCGTGTAGAGCGAGGGCTCCTTCATCTCGTACGCGCCCCGGCTGGTCTGGGCAATCTCCTTCAGGATCTCGTACCCATAGCTGTCTCCGTCCGAGAGCACGCACAGGATGATGGCATCGATGTTTCCACGAATAAGGTCGCTCACTGCATCGCGTGTGGCCATCGCGTCACCTCCTTGGATGCTGTTCCTCACACATAATGTAACACGATGTACTATGTCTATCGATATACTTTTTTATAAATAGATTTCGCTGTTTTGTCGCCTTGCCCCTAGCCTCACTCTTTGCTAACCCGACGCGGGCCCTCTCAACAGCGTAATTACATAGGTATCGCGCTCGTAAGGACTCCAAATGGTCTGCGTCTCCAACTTGGTAAACCCGCGTTCCAGAAGGTCCTTCACAGCGGCGCTATCCTCTCCTTGTCTGCGCGATAGCCAAACGATCTCTCCGCCAGGGGCAGATGACGTCAGCGCCTCCGTATCCTCGGTACAGGTGAGCTCCGGAGCAAAGCAGTCATATGCCGCAGACCAATAGCCCGAGATGTCATCTGCATACACAAGCTCCGGCCCAAGCTCAGACGCCGTCTCCGGCGCCTCACCGTCTACGAGCTCGTGCGTAGCCAACGTTCCCAAGGCGATGATGTCGTTGGAGACGACGGGGCGGAGCCCCCCATCATCTCTGTACGCAGCTTCAAGCACAGCGTCGTGCACGGCGCTATTTGCCGGGTCATAGGCAAGTTCTGCAGCTGATATGGTCTGAAAGAGCGCCAATGCTGCGAGCATTGCCCCGGCAAGTATGCGCCATCTTCTGCGCGCCCGCATCCTGCAAACACTCACGGCAAGGGCGAGCATCAGGGGCGGCAGCGCGATCACAAGGTAACGGTAATAGAGCACCATCGTTCCCAGTACAAGGGAGACCGCCCCACCGAGCACAATGATACCAAGGTAAAGGACAGCTCCTCGACGAAGCGCCATCGCAGGGCGTTCCTCACTCTTTAGCAACGCGATGTTGCCCGCCAGGAGGCATCTCGCTGCACAGAGGGTAAGCACTACCGCCACGACCATAAGAACGCCTGGCAACAGGGCGGATGCCTCATCCCCAAACAGGCGCGCCGCCCCCACGCTCATCGCGGGGGTAATGAGCGGATACAAGACGAGCTGCGCCAGTGATTTCACTCCGAGCGGCGCTATCCAGAACCTGCCGCCTGCCATATCTCCCACCTTTGCGATAAGGGTGAGCAGCCAAGGCGCGTATAAGGCAACCTGCAGCACAGCGCTTACCGCAAACCGCAACGCCTCACGGCGCGGCGCACGCACGCGCACAAGCTCGATAAGAACCATAAGGTTGAGCATAAATGCAGCAAGCAGCGCATAGTAGTGCAGCGACGCCGCCGCAAAGCTCGAAACACCAAAGACAAGCCACCAGGAAAGAGGCACGTTCTCGTCCGGCTTCTGGCAAAGCGCATACACGATGCGCAGCGCCACAAGGAAGCACAGCATGACGGCGAACATCGCCCAGCTGTACATGCGGATCTCGGTCGCTTGAAAGAGGACATACGGGGTGAAGAACACGAGCGCACTGTAGAGGAGCCCTATGCGCGCCCCAAAGTCCCGTCGCGCGAGCGTGGGGCCCAGCAACGCCGCGGCAATCATGCCAGCGACACTGAACAGTCGATAAGCGATAACGCTTTCACCAAACAGCGAGCACACTCCATGCAGGAGAATGTAGTAGAGGAGAGGATGCACGTCCTCGGCGCCGATGCGCCAGATCTCAGGCAGGCTCTGGCGAGCAAGCGCAATGGAGTAAGCCTCGTCAAACCAGAACACATCGGTGAGGGCGGGTGCCAACATAAGCGCAGCACCCGCCACAAAAACGGCAATAAAGCCGATTCTCATGCGCTGGCTCATAGCACCTCTCCCCTGTTAGCGTGACGTCGCGCAACCCGCCCGGCTACGATGAGCATCATGCCACCCTAACACGAAAGGCCCGACTCCGCCAGAGACGGAATCGGGCCTAACAAGGCTTCAGTATGTCGGCGAACTACTCAGCCATGAA
>CAUGVQ010000060.1 GCA_959602875.1 uncultured Collinsella sp.
CGCCTTTTTTGAAACGACGGCTGCCGTACGCTACGTATTACGGAATGTACGGGATGGAGCGCGGGGGCAGACCATGTTTTGCACACAGTGCGGCGCAGAAGTGGAAGCGGATGATCGCTTCTGCTGGATGTGCGGCACCAAGCTGCGCGAACACTCTATATTGCCGAACGTTCCACCATCCTGCGACCTCGGACCGAACCCCACACTCGCCGATGCTCTTCGTGTTCAGGCACATGATTTCATTTCAACCTTCGACGACGGTGAAGAGCCAAAAACCGGCGAGGCGCCCGACGATAACGCTGATCCCAACGTGGCAGTGCGCCGTCGAATTGCGGATGCGCTTCGCCGAGGCGAACCTATCGACCCCTCTTGGGTTAAGAAATCGCCGGACCCCACCGCCGAGAAGGCCCGTGTCACTATTGATAACGACGGCACTATCCAGATTTCCGAGCCGGAAGCACAAAATCTGTGGCAAGACCCCGATGAGCGCTACTCCTGGTGTGGCCCCTGCTTTTACCAGCGATCTTTCTCCCTCATCCAACGTGACCTAGAGCGTCTTGGCTTCGCATTCGCACCCGAGGCAGAAGCGTGCGCGGACGGCAGAGCAACTATCGTGGCCCACACAGCGAAGCTTTCTTTACCGGGCGAAGCGAAAAACGCCGAGGAACGTCCCCGCATAGCAATTACACTTCACGTTCCGCATGACCCTGCGAATCGAGCGAGTATCCCCCTCGGCAGTCTACCGGGCGAAGCACGCCCCACAAAAACGCGGGTCTCCTACAGCATCAGTCCGAATAACGACATCGTCACGTCCCTCAAAACCATCCTTGAGAGCGCCCGTCTCGATAGCGTGAAAACCGTCACAGGAACCGATGGCGTCGTTCTCGAACGGGCGGCGCGACACCTGAACGAGCTCGGGTGTCCTCAGGGAATCACGAAACGCGCCGACCGCCATAGCTTCACGTCGTACGAACAACGCTACGCCACCGTCACTGTGAAAGGTAGCTCGGCCGCCTGCCCGCATTATGAGGTTCAGGCGGAAGGGCATGCCGACCGCATCGCTATCACCCTGCTCTTCTCAGAAGAGCAGAAGCAAGTCAAGAAGCCGTCCCGTTAGCAAAAGACCAGGAGGTACCCCATGATTTTCGTCCCCGCAGGCAAGCTTGCCACGCCGTCCAACGACGACAACGCCGCTGCCGCGCAGCGCCGGCGCATCGCCGAGATGCTCCGCAACAACGAGCCCATCAACGTCTCGCACTCCGGCACCATCCACAGCGCAAACGAGACTCCCGATGGCACGCCTGTGGAAGAAATCGTAGACGGCGAGGTTGAGGTCTTCGTGCCCGAGGGGGTGCTCGCGTAAATGGCATCCTTCTATTGGTACGAGCGCAACCCCGAGCTCCTCGAAGCGGAGAAGGCTGCCATGCGGCAGTTCTTCCCGCACTTCAAGCTGCAGACGCTTGAAGACGGCCGTCTCTACTGGGTGGGCACGTTGAACCCGCGCGGCAAAGCCGGCGGTACCTGGACGCTCATGGCTATCTATCAGCACGATCATCCCAATAACAACGACTCGTACGGATCGTCGGTGCGCATCTACTCCATTACGCCCGATCTGGACGAGCTCTGCCATGCCGCAGGCAGCCTGCCGCACATCCTTGTCGACGAAGCCGGCCACTACTACATGTGCACCAGCCAAAAGCAGTATGTCAAAGAGGGCACGCATGGAGACAAAGCAGCGTACGAGGCAACCTCGGCCGCCTCATCGCTTGCCTGGGCAGCCAAGTGGATCTTCATCGTCGAAGAGTGGCTCGAGGGAGAGCTTCCCGCCCAAGAGGTATTTGCCGATGTGTATTAGGATCTGGGGCGACCTGCTGCGTCGACTCGTGGCTTTCCCGGAACGCCGGTCAGTCGTTCCCCAAGCACCTCATCCCCGCGCAAGTGCCTCGTATAACGCAGGGGCATCTCTCGATGTTGCAGGGCCTTCCTTTGAGAACGGGGGCGCTTCCCCCGCCCGCACGCCGTTCTCACCTGAGGACCTCCGCGTCCGCTTCACCCAGCGCGCTTGGACCTCCATCTTGAGTGAGACCCTCTACAAGGTGCGGACTGAGACGGGCGGCATCCTCTTGGGCTACCGCGACGGCAACGATTGGCTCGTGGCCGAGTCCATCGACCCCGGCCCCAACTCCACATTCCAAGTTGCGTTCTTTGAATACGACCAGGCCTACGTGAACCACCTCGCCAACCGCATCGTGCGCCTGTACGAGCGTCCACTCGAGGTTATTGGTCTCTGGCACCGTCATCCCGGCTCGTTCGACCGTTTCAGCGACACCGATGACGGAACCAATGCGGCATATGCGCAGCTGAGCTCCTGGGGTTCCATTAGTGGCCTCATCAACATCGACCCTACACCGCGCCTCACGCTCTTTCATGTCGATGGTGAAACCTGCGCCTATAGGCGTATCCCCTACCGCGTCCTCGGCTGGGAGGAAAGCTTGGCGGCGGCACCCATGTGCTCACCCGAAGGCCTCGCGCGCACCATCGAAGAGGAGAACCGTCGCGCCCTGAGCGGTGCCGCACGCGCCACATCAACAACACCCGCACTCAAGCTTGCCGAGCTCGATCAACTCTGGCGGGATGCCGTTGGGCGCGGCGCGCTCGATGGAGAGACGCTCGCCGCCCATCACACGGAGTGGGACACCTCTACCTGGGAGGACGAGGACCTCGAACGCGCCGTTACCCTTATCGAAAGCGGCGCCGCGGCCCTCTCTGTGCGCGGCATCGACCTCGAGCTCGCAATTGACGACGCCCAGCACCTGCTTCTGAGCGCGACCGATGGGTGCGAGAAACTCGTCCTCGGCATCATTGGCATCACCGACAAGAAGCGTGGTTCAAACGGCGAAGCTGCCTTTGTTCTGCGCCATCCCGGCACAGACGCCGCGGTGGCGCTTACGACGGACACGATCAGCAGGGCGCTCGCCAGATCGGACGCCAAGCGTCCCGTCACTACCGCTGTTATCTAGAGGGAGGTATCCATGGCTTTTGGCATCAACACCACCAACGTCGCCAACCTCCGGGCCCTCGTCCCCGGTGCGCTCATAGACGAGAACGCCACCGGCGCGGTCCGCGGCATCTACCATGCCGATACCGGCGTGCTCAACGTGCTGGCACCGCATACGCCCCAATGGGAGCAGGCAGACGAGGTGGGACACATCTACGCCTCGCTCGACGATGCGCCCGACTGGGCGCGCGAGGCCGTCAATCGTGCCAAGCCTATCCAGGGCAAGGACCTTCTTGCGCTCATCAAGGGGGAAGGCTCTAAGGAGAAGCCGGAAGTCCTGCCCGTCGATAGCGTGGCTCGCGCGGATGTGAAACCTGAGGAAGGTGCAGCATTTTGCCTCTACTGGACAGACGATGTCGAGCCCGCGCTTGCCTGCGTCGGCCCGCACGGCATCTATCGCATCAAGCGCTACGACCTGCACCGTGATGTGTTCTCGCGCAACACCGGTATCTTGGAAACCGACCTCATGGCCACAAAGCGCGTCGCCGTCTTTGGCTGCGGCTCGGTGGGAAGCCTCGTGGTGATGGAGCTCGCGCGCGCCGGCGTGGGAAACTTCCTGCTCATCGACTCCGATGTCTTTGAGTACCACAACATCTGCCGCCACCAGTGCGGCGTGGAGGACGTGGGCCGCTTTAAGGTCGATGCCGTGCGCGACCGTATCCTCTCCATCAACCCCGCCGCCGAAGTCGAGGTCGCCCGCACCACCGCTGAGCAGGTCTCGAAGGACATCTTTGACCAGTGGATTGTTTCGGGTGAGACGCTTTTGGTGGGATGTGCCGATGGTCGTGCCGCAGACGCCTACGGCAACAGCCTTGCCGTCATGTACCAGGTCCCCTACCTCTCCATCGGCTTTTGGGAGCGCGCCTTTGCGGGCGAGATCTTCTACTGGCTACCCGGGCGCAACCAGCCCTGCTACCGCTGTGCCCTCGGTACGGGCGGAGACGGCATCTCCCAGCGCGTGGAGGCAAACCACCACATCTACTCCGACCGCACCGACCTCGCCGAGGTCAACTTCGAGCCTGGCATCTCCATCGACATCAACTTTGTGACCATCATTGGCATCAAGCTTGCGCTCGACATCTTAAACGAGGGCAATCCGCGCTTCACCCAGCGGCTGCTCCCCCATCTCACGCAGTACACGCTTGTGTGCAACACCAACAATCCTGCAGTGGGTGGCGAGATGGCCGAGATCTTTAGTTACCCGCTTCAGGTCACCACGTCGCTCATGGTCGGATTCCGCGACGATTGCCCACCCTGCACGTTTGAGCGGGAGAACTGACATGGATGCGCACCGCTCCGAGGCGAGCATCCGCGCGAGTCTCTCGGCAATTGCAGACGCCTCCGCCACGTTTGGCACCAACTGGGGCGCCTTCAAACAGAATATGGCGAGCGATCCGCACGTGCCCGACCTGCAGGATGCCTATATCGAGCCCATGTTGCGCTCGCAGACCGAGCTTCTCGAGGCCATCGAGGACATGCGCAAAGCGGCGCTCCGGTTCCAAGAGACGAGCGACGAGGCCAAAGCGGACGAGCGCCGTACCCGCAGGTAACAGACTACGAAAGAGGCTGTTATGTCCATCCCCCATCTGCATCGCGTAGACGAGAACCTCCACCAGCTGGGGCAATACGCCCTCGATAGCGCGCGTGACATCTTAAAGATCGTATCCGACACCGCCAACGCAAAAGTCAACCTGATGGAGGAGGACCTCGCGTTCTTTGAAGAGCGCGACGCGCGCCTCAACGAGGCAACCAAAGCCGAGTTCGACCGCACGATTCAGCCGCTCCTTGCCCAGGCAGACCAGCTTGCCCAGCGCATCGACAGCGTAGACGCCTACGCGCGCTCCATCAGCTCGCTCTACCGGCAAGAGCGCAACGGCATGCTCGACTTGGGCGATGCGTGGCAAGCGGGATACGAGACCGAGCTCGACCCTTCGAACACGGTTGCCGACGTGGTGGGCGCCTTGCAGGGCTGCCTCGCCTCTGCCGAAAGCTTGCGCGACCAGATTGCGGCAAGCGCGCGCTTACCGCGGCTGCTGCAGGATGAAGGTCCGTGTCGGCAGCTCAGCCAAGTGATCGAACAGGCAAAAGCCCTTTACACCGGCCTTAGGAACCCTCTCTTTCAGCGGGAGTGGAACCGTGTGGCCAATCAGCTGCAGGACAGCGCCCTCGGCAGCGCACCGCAGCATGCGAGCCTTGATGAGCTAGAGGAGGAGGCCCTTAGGCGCGAGCGTGCCATTGCCCAAGGCGCTCGGGAGGGCTTTGCCCAGATTCTCGCGCCCCAGGAGGTTGATCTGCTCGACGAGCTCGCCAACCTCGCCCTCGACGCCGCGAAGACGCCTGCGCAGGAGACCTGCGACTTCCTCATGCTGGGATGGCTCGCCTACCAGCTTCCCGAGGGACCGTTCACACCCGAGTTCACCGATGACACGCCGCTTCTGCTCGATATCCCCGCCGCCTACCGGGCGCTCTATGGCGAGCGCCTTGACGGCGACTACCTCATCGTGCCGCAGCTTTTGGACCGCAGCGAGAACTGCTCCTGCACGTTCGTAGGCAACCGAACCAACTCCCTGCCGCTCTTTGGGCTCATCGCTGCCAAGGAGCTCGCCGGCACGCGCGCCGGATGCCAGAAGTTCCTCGTCAT
The DNA here is from genome assembly GCA_959602875.1 of uncultured Collinsella sp. GTDB lineage: Bacteria > Actinomycetota > Coriobacteriia > Coriobacteriales > Coriobacteriaceae > Coprousia. The sequence goes on from CAUGVQ010000060.1 coordinate 5,700, forward strand.
CGATCTCTCGGGTGCGGTCGTGGGCCTCGAGGACGCGCTACCGTTCATTCGCACCTGCCCCGAACTGCTCGAAGCGCCGGTCATCACCGACCCGCAAGAGGCACTCACTGCGCTGCGCCAGGTGCTCGACAGGGTCATGAGCGGCCGCTACCCCGCCGCGGTCGACATGGTGGAGCAAACAGGCGGGGCGCGCGGCGATCATGCCCCGCTTCTTACCGTCATCGCCATCAACATGCCATCTGTGGTGGACGAAAGCTGGGCGGAGGCGCTCATCAACATCGCCCAACACGGGCATCACGCTGGCGTCAATCTGCTCATGAATGCGCTTCCGTCCGATGAGGGTGAGCTACGTCGCGGCACGTACGACCTGCTCGCCAGTGTGCCGGAGGAAAACCTTCTTATCGACTGCTCCGATGGAAGACCTTCCGTTTGGTGGGACGCCAAGCTCTTCTACGACGAGCCCGACTGGTCGTTCCTCTCTGCCATTCAAACGGCGCTCGCACATGCTGAAGAGAAGCGGGCAGAGCGCTACCGCGGCATCTCCACTCTTGTACCCGAGGACCGCATGGGAGCGGGAGACCCCACGAGCAAGCTCTCCATACCGTTTGGTTTTATGCCAAACGGCGCGCCCCTCGCACTGGAATTTGGCGACGCCGTGGCAGACGGTCTCTCGCACTTTGCGCTCGCTACCGGCACCACCGGCACGGGCAAGACCTCGCTTCTGCACGCCATCATCCTCTCCGGCCTTGCCACCTACGGCCCGGACGATCTTGCGCTCTACCTGCTCGACTTCAAGCAGGGCGTTGAGTTTGAGGTCTACGCCAAGTATCGTCTGCCACACATGCGCGTCGTTGCCCTCGATGCCGATCAGGCCTTTGGCGCGAGCGTGCTTGAGGAGCTGTACGCAGAGCTGCAACGCCGCGCCAAGCTCTACCAGGAGCTCGGCGTCACCAACTACGCGGCCGCACGCCGTGCCTCCGCCACGCCGCTCCCCCGCTACCTGGTGGTGCTTGACGAGTTCCAGGTGCTGCTCAACGAATCCACCGACCGCCGTGCCGCCAACCGCGCCGCCGCCGTTTTGCGCACGTTCTTCCAAACGGCGCGCGCCTTTGGCATGCACTTTATCCTCTCTACGCAAACGCTCGCCTCGCTCAACCTCGGTTGCAGCATGAGCGACCGCGACCTGTCGCAGGTAAACGTGCGCATTGCACTCAACAACTCAGAAGCCGAGTTCGTGAAGCTCTTTGGCGACCGCGTGGCACCCGAGGCGCGCCAGCTACTGGGTCGCGAAAAGGGATCGGGCGTCTACCTGGTGGACAAGGATGCCGCCGAGCCCGACCTTAAGCCCTTCCGCTTTGCCTATTGCGATGACGACGAGAAGGCGCGTGTGCTTACCGCCGTGCAGGAGCGCTACGCCAACGTGCCCGCCAAGCCCGCGTTTGTCTACCGAGGGCTGGATGTGCCGCGCTTGAGCGAGTGCGCCGCCTTTGCCACGGCAAGCTCGCCCGCGCCGTCTGCCGGCGCGCCGGGCGCCCCTCTGCGCATCTATCTGGGTGAGCCCGCACGCATGGGACAACAGGTTGCTCTTGAGATCAGCCGTACGCGCCGCTCCACCTTGCTTGCCACCTCTGTTGAGGCGGATATGGTTGATCGCCTGCAGGCGTCCTACATCGCCGGCGCCATCGCTGCCACGCCGGGCGCAGGCACGAACGTCTACGTGCTGGATGCGCATCTCACCGCAGGCGATGGCATCCGCACCGCGACCGAAGCCATCTGTCGCTGGGCGGGCGGGCGCGTCCGCGTGGCGCGCACGTGGACAGAGCTGGTTCAGACGCTCGACCACCTTGCCGGCGAGCTCAAAGACCGCGCCATGGGGGCGAGCGGTGCGCCAACGCACTTTGTGGTGCTTGGCGACCACCAGCTCGCAGAGCCCCTCGCTGCCTTTGTGGCAGGGCGCGACTTGGGTATCTGGCGACAGGCATCGGGCACGCCAGCGGCGCAGGAGGCTCACACTTCTTACCAGGAGCCTCTGCCTCAAGAGCCCCGCATGGCAGATCCTGCGGAGCCCGCAACGGCCACCTCGGACATCCCTCATCTGGACACCTTCGAGGAGATGCTCGCCAAAATCAATGCTCTCAACAGCGAGTATGCAGACGATACCGCAAGCGCAGCCGCTGCGAGCGCGCTGGACGCCGCGCCGACAGGGTCCAGCACCGAGTCGCCCGCCGCAGCCCCGCAGGTCCTCGCCGGTAGAAGCACGTTTACCGACCTCTTGGAATACGGTCATACGCGCGGCATCGCGTGCGCGCTCTTCAACTCGGATTACCTCGCTATCAAGGACATGCAGTACGAGACCCTACCCAAGATGGCGTGGCGCGTGGTGCACGGACTCTCGGACAACCAGTGCCACTTCATCGTGCCCGACGTCAATCCGGCGGCGCTTCGCGACAACACCGCCATCATGTGGGACGGCGCGCACCCGCCCTTTGCCTTCAAACCCTACCGCGTCGACCCCGAGAACCTACCGCCGCTCCCCGCGCAGTAGCCTTCTCGATCCCCATCTCTATCCCTCCTACGAAAGGAAGAATCCATGGCAAGAGGACAGCAGGCAGTAGAGGCCATGAACGACATGATCAAGGAGCTCCTCAAGGTGCTCGAGATGCAGAAGGAGACGAGCGAGCACCTCGTCAAGGCGTATGCCACCGTGCAATCCGTATGGGACGACGAGAAGTGCCGAGAGCTCGAGCGCGTGATCAACGACATCGTGGGCAAGATCCAAGCACCCTACACCGACATTCACGAGTGCATCACACGCGTGCAGCTCCTACGTCGAGCGCTTGAGGAATATCTGAGCATCCGCGTGTAACGCAGCGCCCGAGAGGACGTGACAATCGTGGCACGAGATGTTGAGGAACTGGCGGCATTCCGCGCCAGCGCAGAGCGGCTCGACAGCGTCATGCGCGAGCAGGACCGCGTCATCGAGCGCATCATGAGCGACCTGCAGCAGGAGATGGACGAGCGCATTCGCGAGGTGCGCAACCTTCGCGAAGAGGCGGAGGACACCGCGCGCACGGCAGAGAACAAGCTGTGGCACATCGACCACGATGTGCGCTATGCCCGCTCCGATGAGGACAAGCTCGACTATTGGCAGGAGACGCGCCGCCAAGCGGTGATCCTTGCCGAGGCAAAAGCAGAGGCCGAGCAGCGTGCGCAGCGCGCCGCAGATTACGAGGCCGAGCTCCTCGAGCGCAAAAAGGATTTTGACGACGCCGTTTTCCGGGTGATGCAGCTTCTGCACGGTCCGGGTAACCGCTATACCGAGACCCTGGGGCTCTCTGTCATGAACCTTGAGCGTGCGCTGGATGAGTACTACGCGACCGACATCTCCGGCAATACCAAGCACCTGTAACCACAACCTGAGGAGACACCATGATCAAGCTGCCCGATACCCCCACCGAGCGCATCAACATCGGAAGCGCCATCTCGTTTGCCGCGCTCAAGACCGCCATCGAGCAGCTCGTAGGCGCCAACGGCCTCCCCATGGTGGTTGAGGTAACCGAGGTCAAGCCCGCCGGATTCCTGAAAGACTCCATCGAGGGGCTGGTCATTACGCACGCCACCGAGCCGCGCAAATACTCAAAAGCGGTACTTACCCAAGAGGTCACCGGCATTGCGGCGCGCCTCATGGTCTACTACGTGGGAACCGACAAGTACACGCGCAACATGCGCGCGGCCGAGATGACCCGGCGTGACCACGCCATCATGTCGGGCATAACCCGCATGCTTAACGCCGACAAAGCGCAGCAGCAGGAGATGTATTACGAGGACATGGGCGCTGTTGTGATGGAAGCGATTGATATGGTGAAGCGCGGAGACGTCCGTGCTCCCGCGCCCGCTCCGGCGCCGGCACCTCGGCCACAGCCCGCGCCAGCACCAGCGCCGCAGCCTGCTCCGCGCCCACAGCCTGCGCCTGCACCTGCTCCGCGCCCACAGTCTGCACCCACGCCGCAGCCGACACTTCGCCCCGAGCCTACCCCGGCACCGGCGCCGCAGCCTGCACCACAACCACAGCCTGCTCCGGAGCCCATGAGTGTCCCTATGGACGAGGTAGAGGGCCCACGCGTGAAAGCAATCTGTACCTGCCCCCACTGCGGCGTCAAGGTACGCGTGACGGTACCCAACGCCAACTGCCAGGTAAACGTCACCTGCGGCAAATGCCACCAGAAGTTCCCACTCGAGGTGCGCCGCAAGAGCTAAGCGCCACCGCGAGCCCTCGTCCCATCCGTTAACTGCAACAGGAGCCCCTTACATGCCCAGCCAGAACAAACCAAAGGTGACCATCGGCCCCGACGGCACCATTCATGTCGATAACGACAGCAATAAGCCCGGTCCCAAAGTGGCGACCAATTCCGTCAAAACCAACGTGAAGAACGCCCCGCTGGAAACCGTGGGCAAGCAAACATCGCCCAAGCAAAGACCTACCAAACCACTAGGCAAGGTGGCGGAACTTGTTCTGAACCTTCTCGCCGCCGTAGGCCTTGTCGCAGTACCTTTTGGATTGTTTACCGGCGTACTCCCCGTCACCGTATGCGGTGTAATCGCCATCCTCGTCGTAAGTTCCATCAGGTCGCCCAAGAAATAGGAACAACCCATGCCCGATCAGAAGAAGCCCAAGATAACCATCGACGCCGACGGCACCATCCACGTGGACAACAGGGAAGACAGGCCTCGGTCTACGGCGCAAACAACGTCCAACAAGAGCGATGCGAGCAACCCCTCAGCGAGGGCATCGTCTAGCTCCACACCACTCAAGACCGCCGCGCAGCTTGCCGACGAAAAGCTCTCGGCATCGTCCTCGACGACCGACAGCGCCATGCCATTCAAGACCGAGCCACATACCAGCACTAGCAGCGTCGGGTCCAGAAGCACGTCGCAGCCAGCTCAGACGCAGCCCTCGCACAAGAAGAAGTCAATACCAGATTCAGTTATGTTGCTCCTTGTGGGAGCCGGCATGCTGTTCCTTGGAATATTCGTTTGGCCAGATATATGGATGATTGGCGTCGGCATTTTTGGCATCGTCGTCGCCTTCATCTGCGACGAGTGGCATTGATCTGCCATGAGGGGCAGACCCTTATGACAGATTGATAGAAAGGTAACCCATGCCCACCCAAAACAAACCCAAGGTGACCATCGGCCCCGACGGCACCATCCATGTCGACAACGGCGATGACAAGACGCCGAACCCAAGCAGCACCCCTGCTGTAGCCAAAACAGCGAAATCAAACAGCGCAAATGCCAGCCAAAAACTGAATGTCGAGAACAAGGTCAAAAGCAACGCCAAAATGCCAGTTGAGCGGCCTGTTCAAGACATAAAACCGCCAACCACCTCTTCAGCGAGCACCAGCTCATCTGATGAGCCGCAAGGATGTCTCTGGAATGTCATAGGCGGGATTCTCGGCATACTCCTGATTGGCGGCGTCTGTGCCGGAATAGGCCTGTTGATGATGAGCGGATTGGGCATGATACCCCTTGTTATCGGCATCATCATCGTTGTCATCTGTGTCCTAGGCGGCTCAACCGGGAAATAACCACGCGAGCGATGCGTTCGCCCTACGGCGTCACAAGATTAATGCCTCCCGTCGAGCCTACTGACATCTCGGCCTCATACATCGCAATGGGCTGGCCGACATATCCAAACAAGCGGAACTTATTCCATTTGAAGCGAAAGCCGTTTCGCTTGTCCTTGCGTTCGTTGTAATACCGTACGGCATCCTCTCCGGAAATGGCTTTCCCCGAGACGCCAAAGGACGCGGCGACCGCATCGGTCAACTCACGATTTCCTTCCCCGCCCTCTTGAATCTCAAGAGGCGTGAAGCCAACAAAGTCCGCCGCCGTGCGCGCCATCCAAACGAGCGTATCGGTATCGACATTGGTATCTACCTTGGAGAGAAAAAGCTGTATCCAGCCTGCTTTTAGGTTCTGGGGGATATCTTCTGGCGCGACAACAGGCGCACTCCCAATACCTGACACACCAATACAAAAGCAGTTCCCTGGTTCATTCTCAGGAACGAAGGGGAGGACTTCGGGATTAAGACCATAGACAAGGGTCCCATCGGCTTCATTGATGTCAAGGCTATCAAATTCAGAGCCCGTGGCCAGCACAGCCTGATGAACATCAAGCCACGTCCCCGCGTAGGATGACGGGTCGATGCATGTCACCAGAGGCGTAAGCGTAGATGCGCTGGCATCCTTAGCGGCAACTTTGGGGCTTTTCACATGGATTGTTCCGTCTTCGCCCACAAAGATGGTCTTACGGGGCGCCTCGGAAGTTTTTTCCGTCGCACCTGCACCCGCAACCTCTACATTCGGCGCGCCCA
>CAUGVQ010000061.1 GCA_959602875.1 uncultured Collinsella sp.
CCTTGGCCTGGGTCAGCTTCTGGATGGCGGCATCGCCCCACTTGCCGAAGGCATAGAGATAGGCGTGGAACTTTCCGTACCAATCGGCCTTCTTGGCCTCCATGTCGGCCTGCGCCGCATCCAGCTCGGCCTGCTTCTCATCGAGCGTCTTCTGGGCGTCTGCAAGCTCGGCGTTTGCCTGGTCGAGTTCGGACTGGAGGGCATCGAGCTGACTGCGGGCGGCATCCTCGGCCGCCTGGGCATCGGATACCTGCTGCTCGAGGTCGGCAACCTTAGCCTCGGCCTCGTCGACGCCCTGCTGGGCCTTCTCGACGGCCTTCTTCGCGGTATGGACCGCTGCCTTGGCGTCGGTCCATACCTGCTTGGTGGTCTCGATCTTCTCGAACGCGCCTGCGCGTCCCGCCTTTGCGGCCTCGTAGGCTGCAGCAGCCTGCTCGGCAGCCTTTGCAGCGTCGGCTCGCTTTGCGGCGGCGACATCATATGCGGCCTTGGCCTCGGTCAGCTTCTGGTCGGCTGCAGCCTTGGCATCGAACGCGGCCTGTACATCGGCCTCACCTGCCTCAGCGTCGGCGGTTGCCTGATCGTATGCGGTCTGGGCGTCGGCTTGTGCCGACTGTGCGGCATTCATGGCGGCCTTCGCGGTATCGAGCTGCTCGTTTGCCTCGTCCAGCTTGCCCTTGGCGAGATCCATGGTCGCCTTGGCATCCTTTACGGCTTGCTCGGTGACCTTCTGGATGTCGGTCTGGGTGGTTAGCTGATCGCCGTCTGCGGATGCCGTCTGGGCAAATGCCATGGTCTGCATGACCGGGGACAGCATGAGGCCTGCGGTCACGGCCATGGTCACCGCCGGCTTCAAAATCGTCTTCTTGTTCTTTGCCTCGCGTTTGCGCATATCGAGGTCTCCTTCCATTCGGAGGTTTTGCTAGCCCCGTGAAAATACGCCAATCCATGCATTGCCATTCACCTGTTGCCGCAGCGGCAGCAGGTGGCGGTCAAGGTTGCGTGGGATTGCCTCGTAAAGCGCCGTCTAGCAGCGGAATCGGCTTGGCTGTAGCCGTGTAGCTCGGTAGTCGGCTACGTGACATGCACGGTAGCCGTGTAGCTGTGTAGCCGGCTTTGATGCATAGCGATGGAAGGAAAAGGCCGAGCGAGCGCCATCGCCGTGGCTTGACATGAGCGTGGAGCATGCCGCTGCGGCAAGCGCCCCATGTGGACGGTAGCCGCGTGGGACGCTTAATCAAAAAGGCCCGCGGCTTCGCGGGCGTATGGCGATGTCTGTCTTGTTGAGGGCGAATGGTTGGAGATCAGTTGAATCTCGTGGAGGTGTCGGTTGAGAAGGATGCGGGCGGCAACCCGACATGCATCATCTGGCCCGATGGGCGGAGGTTTGCCATCTCGAGTAGCGGTGCGCCGCTCATGTGCCCGTCCCGTACCGCGGGCAGGTTCGCGTATGTCCGCGATGTCTATGTCATCGGTCGCGGGAACAGGACGCACCGCAGGTCGATTATCGCCGACGGCGGCAAGTGGTATGTCGTCTGCCTGAAGTAGCACGGGTATTCAGGCAGCTAGGTAGGCGTGTAGCTCTGTAGCCGTGTAGTTGAGTATCGAGCTACACGGCTACCTGTAAAATCGGTCAGTCGCGTTCGCTCGGCCAGACCATCAGGCGGTTCGGGTCTTTCGCAAGGCTCCTCATTATGCCAATCAGCTCGCCGCGGGTCTCGGTATTGAGGCGATTGAACAGCGTGACCAACTCAAGCCTCTGCCCGACAGGGGCATCGGTGTCGTCGGCTACCGGCATCTCGGTGTCGAAGAGCTGCTCTATGGTTATGTTCAAGACCCGGCAAAGGGCGAGCAAGTTAGAGACGCGGACCGTTCCCAAGTCGGTTTCAGGGCGGATAATCGTCGTCAACGTGCTCACCGGAATGCCGGCAAGGTTTGCCGCCTGGCTGTTTGAGTATCCGGATCCCTTGATGAGCGACTCCAGTTTAGAGTAGGGGCGGTCCTTGCCCGCTACCTGCTTTTTCGGAGCCGCGGTGGGCTTTTTCCCAGCCATGGTATCGAACTCCTATCTTTCTCGATATGTCTGTATAGCGTCATGTAGGCGGCTATGCAGCTACATGGCTACATATGTAGCTCGGTAGCTGTAGCTTGAAAAGCGCCGGTGCCGCCTGGCGAGCTAATCGGCTTCCCCTGCGCCATCCGGATTTGTTTCCACGTCATCAGGCTCTATCTTCTCGACCTGCACCTCGTGATTTCTCTGCATGTTGGTGGGATCCAATTTCATGGCGCTCGATACGCGCATGAGGCAGGATTTCGCCTGCGCGTTGAAGCCCCTGAAATCGCTCACGAGGGATTCCTCGTCGCCCGAGAGAAGCGCCTTCTTTCCTGGGTTCTCCTCCTCACCATCGAACAGGTCTTCCACAAATGTCTCAAACGGAATGTCCAAGCCCTTGCATATCCTCAGAAACGTGGAGATCTGCATGTTCTGGCATTTCGACCTGCCGTTCACGAAGGTGCTCAAGGTTGAAGTCGAAACCCCGCACCTGCGGCTGAGTTCCGATGCCGTGATACCGTACTTCTCAAGAATCTCCTTGAAGGTCATGGTCTCCCCTATCTGTAGATCAGGTTACTACCCGGCTACAGAATACATGATTTGGAAGTCATTTTCGCGTATGTAGATATAAATCGCGCAAATAGGTAATTTCCACGTATGTAAATTACGATTCCAAATTATATTGCCCAGAATAGAAAAAAAGGTTAATATCTCGCTCGTAGCTACGAATGAGGAACACCATTCCACATTCGTCAACTATGCCCCAAGTAGTTCGTTAGTTACGGAGACATGATGACCGCAAACCCTGTACTGGAGTCCGCATCCAAAATCCTCTTGGATTACGTCGAGGACACGAAATTGTTCGCCACGGCTATCAATGAATCGGTCGGCGGGGCCGAGCTTCTCGACTGTCAGTGCAACTTCCTTCGCGAGCCGACCGCTAGTGAATTCGTGTTTGTGAGGGCGATGCTGCCCGCGGAAGGCGCCGCCCGTCTTTTGGACGCGTTCGACTCTGCCGTCGAGGAGCAGATGCAGCGCATGGCAAATCCATCCTTCGCGTCTGTCGCGGAGGAGATGTAGCGTGATGAATACCGCAGTCAAAAAGAGCGCCAAGTCCGCATCCTTCAGCGATGAGGAGCTCTTGCAGCTCCCGCTCGTTCTCAACTCCGACCAGGCCGCCAAAGTCCTCGGTTGCAGCCGCTCGAAGCTCCAATCAATGTGTCGCGCCGATACCGTCGAGTACCAACGCCTCCAAAACCGCTTCACCTTCAACCGCGATTATATCTTCAAGCTCGCGGGGATCAGCTACGAGGCTCTCTACAAGAGCGTGAGCGAGCGCTGCCTTGCGAGGGAGAAAATCAAAGAGCAGTACGCCCCGCTCTTCAAAAAATACGGCGTGGATATCTTCGGAGGCGAGACCCTTCTGGGCGCAGGTGCGCCCGATAGTGCGGCTCTTATGAAAAACGACGAAGTTGAGGTGGACGAAGCACTGATCGACCAGATCGGAGAAGCCCAGCTCGGCAAGCTGCTACTCAAGACCCTTCTCAAAAATGCCTAGTTGACAAGCTCGGCATAGCGCCACAAAATCAAAGCATACCGGTTCCCCAAGCCGGACGATAGGAGATGAACTGCATGACCCGCCCTGCTGGGCGTGCAGCTGTGAACGCTGCCGCCTATCTGTGCAATCTGTTAGCTATCGACCCCGAGGGTATCAAGCCCTTCGGGGTCTTTTCGCCATGCACGTGCACTTTGGCAGGTGATCTCAAATGAGTTTCACCATCGACCCGTGGATGATGCGCGATCTCGATTTATCGGGAAACGAGCTCATCATCTTCGCCCTGGTCTGCGAAGCGGGCGAAAAGGGCCTCTGCGTCTCAAAACCTAAGCTCGCGTTCCTCAGCAACACATCGGTCACGACCGTCAGGCGTGTTCTGAGCGATCTGTCCGAACGCGGCTACATCGAGCGCACCCATGTCGGCGAGAACGAGCCGAGCACTTGGGTCGCATGTGTCGGCGAGCAGTCACCCAGCTCTCCCTCTCCTATCGAAACGCCTTCCGGCCGAAACAGCCGGAGCAGAGTCATGTCGATAGCGAAATAGGAGGACTATCATGGATTTCGCGTACAACAATCGTAGCAACAACCGTCTGGAGCAAGAGACCTACTGGAAGCAGTACGGCTGGATGAGCCGTCTCGGCCTCAACAACGCCAAGGCAATCGTCTTCGCGCTCATCTTCGAGCGCGACTGCACCGACGACCCCGCCCGTGAGCGCATCACCTCGAAATATATCGCGCAGGCCCTCGATGAGGGTTGCCCTGCCCCAGCCCGCGGTCGCAGGGCGGCCGAGCACGGCATCGCGCGAGTCTTCAAGACGCTCAACGAGCTTGCTGCCAAGGGACTCGTCTGCGCCGTCATGGACGAGGACGGCCTGTCGATGAGCTTCAAGTGCGATTACGATGCCGTGGAATCGGTTCTCGCCGATGCCGACAGCGGCACCGAGGATGCAAAGCTGGCTGACGGGTCAAGCGAAAGCGAGGTCGACGACGGTGCCTACGACAAGATGTCCTGATAACGCGCTCGACCGCAACTTCTATACCGTATTCGACTGGATGGTGGACCCGGCCGGGCTGGGTCTCAAGGCATCCAGCGCCGAGCTGTCGGTCTACGCCAAGATCTACTCGATGAGCCATCATTCGGCATACGGCTACTACGTCACGCAGGACCAGCTCGCCCTCGATCTGTATATCTCGCGCCGCTCCGTCCAGCGTGCGATCGACAGCCTCTGCAAGGCGGGCCTCATCGGCTACACCGAGCTGTACCGTACCGGCAGGGAGGCGAACGGCATGAAATCGCCGCGCTCCTACTTCGCCGTCCAGGAGAAAATCAATGCCGCGATTGAGGCGACGATACCCGTTTCCGCCTCGCGGTGCGGGCAAATCCTCGATTTCGACTTTCAACAAAGCACAGGTCAAGCTGATGCGCCAACTTGTCACATCTCGGCTGTTGAAAACTCGAGTTTTCAACAATCCGCAGGTCAGGCTGATGCGCCATTTTGTCACAACGATGCGCCAAGTTGTCACATCGATGCGTCAACTTGGCGCAACGATGCGTCATTTTGTCGCGCCGATGCGCCAAGTTGTCGTATCGGCGCGACCTGCGCAAACGTCGAATCTGATGAAGATACCGCAGCGTCATCTAGCTGCGGAGATGCAGCAAAACCGCAGGATAGCGACCTGTCTTCTTCTGAACGCGACGTATATATAAATAATAATAAGAATAATAATGATAATTATTTTTCTTATTCTTCTGATAATCCCAACGAGGGAGATAGACATTGCGAAGGGAGTGGAAACGGCGAGCCGGGCGGTGAAGGCGGCTGGAGCGCCGAGGTCCGCTATGCGGCCCGCTTCATCGCCGACTCGTCTCCCAAGCATTGCGACGGCATCTTCCTCGAGAGGACCATGGACGCGATCCGCGATGCCATGAACGCGGGTGCCGATGCCGATGAGATATGCGACGCGTGGGACCTCTATCTCGATGAGCTCATGACGCAGAATTCCGAGGGCGGCTCGGCCGCCTTCAAGCGCTACGCGATGTTCCCGCTCAACTGGCTTCGCCGCGCGGACGGCTTCAGGTTTTATCTGAAGAAGGTCCGAGCGGCCAGCGGAAAATCTGCGGGAGCCAGCCACGAGGATGCGCCCGAAAACGATTCGGAATGCGCGAATGAAGCCGAGGCGCTTGCGAGGAAGTACTGCCTCACCGCCAACAAGACGACCTCGGGCATCATCTGGACGTTCATGGGCGATTACCACTCGGCGATGATCGCCCCCCGCGCGAAGAACCGACGCGAGGCCCTTCGCTACATGTGCTCGGTCAAGGGCATCGAGGTGCCGAAGGATATCGACGAGTTGACGGAAAACTAAGATCCGATTGGAGAAGCAATGGGACAATTGCCTGCAGACGCCCCCTGCAAGGCGGCTCACAGCTCACGTAACCGCGCACGGCGCATGAAGGCCGCTCGCGCCGAGGCCAGACGGCTCGTTGACGAGGCTCGTGATAAGCGCGATTCGGCCTTGGCCGAACTTTCGTCCGTAAAGGCCGAGCTCGCGAAAACCAAGCAAGAGCATGAGCGCAAATGCGAGGAGTTCAAGCACAAGTGTGCCGAGATGGCTGCGGCGGTGGAGGCTGCGGCAGATAACGCCGCAGCCGCAGATGAGATTGAGAACCTCAAGCGCATCAATGCGGAGACGCTCGAATCCCTTGATAGCGAGCGGAGCAAGACGCAGGGCCTCTTGGAACGTCTCGGTGAGGCCAATGACCAAATCGAGAGCGAACGCAGCGAGAAGGAGGAGTTCCGTCAGGAAGTTCTCGGCCTGCGCTCCCGTTTAGAGAACACGAGCGGGATGTCGATAGATGAGGTCAACGGCCTTGTCGCTCGGGCACAGGAGGCCGAGAATCGCGCTAGCGAGCTGGCCTTCGACATGTCCACCCTCCAAAACCAGGCAGAGGACCGCGAGAGGCAGCTCGAGGAAGCTCGGGAGAGCTGCTGGCAGCTCAAGGCCGCTGCGGATGAGCAGATGAAGAGGCTCGAGAACCACAACGCCGCCTTGCACGATTCCGTCGCCCAGACCAAAGCCGAGCTCGAGGCGGTTTCGGCCGAGCGGGACGAACTGCTGGGTAAGCTCGGCGATTCATCGAGCCGGATCGAGGAGCTGGAGTCTTCGCTCGAGGTCGAGCGGCAAGGCGCCAGCCACCTGCGCGACAGCGAACAGTCGAGCGCCGACAAGATCGGCGACCTCGCGCGGGAAAACGAGGCCCTCGGTAGAAGCCTCGCCCAGACCCAGAAAGCCCGTGCCGATGCGGCCGCAGCCCTTGAGGCCGTGCAGGCGAACAGCGATTCGATCAAGGCGGACCTTCAGGCGGCGCGGGAGGAGAACTACCGCCAGCGCCATGACTACGACAAGAAAATCGGAGAGCTGGTGCGCGGGCAGGAACGGCTCCGCGAGCAGGTGCAGGAGGCACAGGGCAAGCTCGAAGATGATGCGGCGGAATACGAAAAGCGTATCGCGGAGCTTCAGGAGGCGCTCGAGGCCAAGCAGGAAGAGGTCGTGCGCGCCGCTCAAGAGTCGCACAAGGATGAATTGGAGCGCCTGCAGGCCGCCGTCGAGTCCGAGCGCGAGCGAGCTGATCGAGCCGAGGGGAAGGCGCGAGCCGCAGAGCTTCTGCGGGAAGACTTGGAAAGCTACAAGGGCAAGGTCGGTGCCTTGCGGCAGCAGCTTTCGGTATGCTCGAACCTGAAGGACGACCTCGAGGACGCGGAGTCCAAGCTGATGGAAGCCACCGCGAGAGCAACCGATGCCGAGGGCCGCGCACGTGCGGCCGAGCGGGATTCCAGCAGGCTCGTCAAGGAACTCGAGCGCGTCAACATGAAGCTCGCCGATGAGTCAGCGCGTGCGGCGGGGGCCTCGGCCGCACTGCAGGAAGCCGACGGCGTCAAAAGCCTCGCCCTGCCCCATGGGCTTCTCCCCGGGGAGGTGACCACTGTCGCGTTCGGGTCGGGATTCCAGAAGTTCCTCGTCAAGAAGCTCATCTACAAGTCCGACGGCAGCATCCTCGCCGAAAACGAGCACGGTCAATCCGTATCGATGGGCGTTTGGCGCTAGATGGTACCTTCACTCCCGTTGAGTCGATGCGAAACGGTTGAATCTAGCCGCCGCGGCACGACCCGAAGGGGTCCTCTCCCTCCGATGTAGCCTGCGCTGTGGCTGAGCATTGGGCTTGGTCACAGCGACCTTCGGAGGTAGAGGACATGCCATCAATTTCAGATGAGGCTGGAATCAAGCTGCTCAACATACTCGAGATGTTCGGCAGGGAGATGCTCAGGAACAAAATCAATGAGTCGAACCGCTTGCGAGCAGAAGCCCGAGACGCCAAGGCGGCGGCCAAGGGCCTATCAAACGACGGCAAGGGGATGAAAAAGCAAGACTATACGACGACTTGGTTCGATTCTCCCGCCGAAGCGCAGACGACCCTGCGCGAGTTGAAGCAGATCTCCCCGAAACTTTTCGCCAACTCCACCGTCGTCGGCCACTTTCTCGTCCATCCGAAAGACGGAAAGGACAGCAAAGGGAAGCGCACCCACACCATTCAAGATGCCATCTACGACATCAGCCGAGACCATCGATATGCCGCCCGCATCATCAATCTCGACAAGCTCGATAAGGGCGAAGCGGACAAGGGCTATATCAAAAGCCTGCCAGATGGGGACTGCACCCGTTTCACGTTCGGAGAGTTCGAGAACGAGGCATCCTCGTTCAACGCCGCCTACTATTGCTCCGTCCTGCAGGATTACGACATCAACGCCCGCCATATCGGCAACCAGGTCATCGTCAACGTCGGCGATAGGGACCGCGCCCTGGAAGCCCTCGATATCGAGGGAAAGAAGATCCAAGCCATGGGACCCGAGCGCGGCGAGCTGTTCATGCGCCAGCGCTACAAGGACCGCATCGGTGTGGAATTCGAGCCTCCGCTCATCGAAGATGGGACCGATGGGTATGACGAGGCTGGCGGCGATATGGGTGCCGAGATGCCGACGCCCGAGGTCGAACCCGAGCATGGAGACGATGAGCTTGCAGATGCCGATGGGCGTGCAGATGAGGGTGTAGACCCAGACCATGATGTGCGCGACCCGGACGATGGCGGGGTCTTCGTTCCGAGTCTCGATGATGTCGATGAGACACGCGGTGAGGAGAGCCCCGCCGGCAGCGCCGCAGACGGCAAGACCGGACCTGAATCCACGGAGGCCATCGCCGAGGAGGAACTGGCCGAGAAGACGGTGGAGTCCGCTTCGGCGGCTCGGGCCGATGGCGATTTGAGCGCCGCCGATGCGGACGAGGCGCTGTCGCGCGAGACCCGCAAGGCCGAGCTGCACGAGGATATCTCCAACAGCAAGACAACGGCGGACTGCGTCCAGGCTCGCCCCGATGCCCATAACGGCGACCTCTCCACTCCCTATGCCGACGGGCAGGATGCCCCCGGCACCGGGGACTCCGACGGAGACGGCATCCGCGATGCCGCCGAGGACCGCGATGGGGACGGGACGCCCGACAAGCTCGATTCGGATGCCGAATGTATCGACGACGACCCCGATTACGAGCCCGTCAGCATGAAGGAGCGCAACATCGACGAGCTGATGAGCGACAAGGGCGAAGAGGCCGCATATGTCGCATCCCGCTCCGCCGCGCAGGCCGAGAAGGACGTCTCGCTCGAGACGGTGAACCGCTAATGAAGGTCACGAAAGAGGTGGCGCCGCTTTTGGGCGCGGCGGCTGCCACCCTACCATTCGCCTACCTCGGCAACAGGTTCGTCGACTGCGCCTGCTCCTATTCGGATATGCTCGAGGGCCTCACGGCCGCACCTGCGGAGATGTGGGGCTACATCGCCGCCCATCCGTTCCGCCTGTTGATGAACGACGCCGGCATGCTCGGCATGCTCCTCGGAATCTGCATCCCGTGGGCAATCGCCATGGTGTGCCTGGTCTATGGGCAGAAGAACACCCGAGTCGGCGAGGAGCACGGTTCGGCGCGGTGGGCCACCACCGAGGAACTCGCGCCTTTCATCGAGGACAAAAATCCGCAAGGATCTGCGAACGCGCTGCTCCTCTCGAAGAGCACCGGTCGCGCTTGGAGCCGCGAGGGCTTCTCGATGAACTACGACGGCAACATGAACGTGCTGGTCATCGGCGGCTCGGGCGCAGGCAAGACGCGCTACTATGTGAAGCCCAACGTGTGCCAGATGAATTCCGACCTGTTCATCACCGACCCCAAGGGCGACCTCCTGCTCGATGTCGGCAACATGCTCTCGAACAACGGCTATGAGATCCGCTCGTTCAACACGTTCTTCCCCGATCGCTCGCTCATCTACAACCCGCTCCACTACGTCAGGACCGACCTCGAGATCCAGTCGTTCGCGGGGCTTCTCATCTCCATGACGACGCCTCCCAAGTCCAGCTCGGGAGACCCGTTTTGGGAGAAGTCCGAGAAGATGCTCTACATGGCGCTCATCGCGTTCATGCGCGACTACTGCCCCGTCCAGGACTACAACATCGGCGGCCTTCTCAAGCTGCTGTCGATGGCCAAGGCATCCGAGTCCAACGAGAACTACAAGAGCCCGCTGGACCTCATCTTCGACGAAATCGAGACCGGCATGCGACGGGTCAAGCGCAACCCGAAGAATCCCGAGGTCAAGGAGCGTGCGGCTCAGAACCCGACCCCCTCGGACGCACCGGAGGAGATTTCGGTCTACACCGGCGCGGACGGCGAGCGCTTCGACCTCGTCCCGTCGGCCTTCCGCCGCCATTCGGACAACAAGCGACCGTATGACAACGTCCACAAGAACGGAAAGCGCGGGTTCGACCCCACCGAGGACTACGCCTTGGAGAACTACCGCAAGTTCCAGTCCGCAGCCGGCAAGACGCTCAAGTCGATTCTGATCACCTGCAACGCACGCCTGGCGCCGTTCACCGCCGCCGAGGTGAAGCAGCTCGTCGTCGGCGAGGACCAGATGCACCTCGAGCGCTTCGGCGATCCCGACTCGAAGAACGCGATCTTCGCCATCTTCGACGACACGGACCAGAGGACACTGGGCTTTCTGCACGGCATGATGGTCTACCAGACGGTGCGAGTCCTCTGCCACAAGGCCTTGGAGAAATACAACGGCAAGCTGCCGCGCCCGGTCAACTTCATCCTCGACGAGTACCGCTCCCTGTCGCTTCCCGCCGACATCTCGGGCTTCATCTCCGTCCTGCGCTCGCGAAACATCGCGATGTCGGTCATCTTGCAGGCCAAGTCCCAGCTCGCCGAGCTCTACGACGAGGCGACCGCCGACTCCATCGTGGGCTGCTGCGATACCGTGCTGTATCTGGGCGGCGGCAAGGCCAACAAGGGCACGACCTCGACCTGCGAGTTCATCTCCGATTCCTGCGGACAGCAGACCGTCTTCCAGGAGAACTACTCCCAGAGCCACGGAGGACAGGGCAGCTGGTCGAAGAGCGGCCAGACCGTCGGCCGCGCCCTCATCGACCCCGCCGAGGTGGCAAAGCTCCCCAAGACGGAATGCGTCGTGCTCATCAACGGCGCCAACCCCATCGTCGATGAGAAGTACCCGCTCACGGAGCATCCGAACTACAGGCTGATGGCCGATTCGCCCGGATTCGATATCAAGAGGTATATGGCGGAGAAGCGCCGGCGCGAGGAGCGTGAGTACTCCGCACGCCTCGCGAGCCAATCCAAGTCGATGCCGCGGCGGACGCCTTTGCGTGGTCGAACTGATGCCGAGGTCGGCAGGCACTACAAGTCCCGCGATACGGATTCAACCGGCAAGGCGGAATAGAGGGCAGCGGCTCTATTGATTCTGTGCAAGGGGTTCACGGGAGCGTCCGGTGAGCCCCATTTTCGCATCTGTCCGAGGTCGCCAACTGCGCGGATGCCTCGATGTTGCCGCTGCGGCAAGACGTGGGTGCCTTTCGGCCGCGCCGTGTATCTTCGTGGCGTCCATTGGGTCGGCACGCCGCCGCCCTGTACCCGGTACGGAGGATCGCATGTCTACCGAAGCACCTGAAAAAGAAAAGCGCCGGACCCGCGACGGCCCGACGCCTTGACATGCGGTGCGCACCCCGGCCGCGAACGACCTGCCTGCATTCCCTTGCGGGCCCCAAACAGTTCATGGGTGCGCTAGACAGGAGATGACAGCGGTTCTCACGAACCTCTTCACCCTGGCGCCTTATCGGCGCATACGCATAGTAACACATTCGGCGCATTTGGACCAATAAGGCATTTTCAAGCTACTTGGTCGATTTAGCACATCTGCACCGATACACCTGAAAGGAATACAAATGAACCCGATCTACCACGCCCTCGCCGTCGCAACCGTCCAGCTCGGCCAGCTCGATTCCGCCGGCGGCATCCTCGGCAACATCACCTCCCTTCTCAAGGGCGG
>CAUGVQ010000062.1 GCA_959602875.1 uncultured Collinsella sp.
TGCGCACCGCCTCGAGGTCGAACTCGTGGTCCGCGCCGTCGAGCAGCTCGATGTCATCCATCAGGTTCTTATGGTTCTCCTCGCCAATGAGCGCGTCGAGCGCCGGATCGCCGAGCTCAGCCTCGACCTCGGCCACCTTCTTGGCGGCGTTCGCGCGACCATCGCCCTCAAAGGCAAGCACGCGGCGGCTCGCGCGGTCAAACACACCGCGGAACGTCCTGCCGTTGCCGATGGGCCAGTTCATGGGGTACGTGCCAATGCCGAGCACGTCCTCGATCTCTTCCGTAAGGTCGAAGGGATCGCGCGTCTCGCGGTCGAGCTTGTTCACAAAGGTGAAGATGGGGATGCCGCGCAGGGCGCAGACCTTGAAGAGCTTCACGGTCTGGGCCTCGACACCCTTGGCGCCGTCGATGACCATGACCGCGGCGTCGGCCGCCATGAGGGTGCGGTAGGTGTCCTCAGAGAAGTCCTGGTGGCCCGGCGTGTCGAGGATGTTCACGCAGCAACCCTTGTAAGTGAACTGCAGCACCGACGAGGTGACGGAGATGCCGCGCTGCTTCTCGATATCCATCCAGTCGGACACCGCATGCTTGGCGGAGCTCTTGCCCTTGACCGAACCGGCGGACTGGATGGTGCCGGTGTAGAGCAGGAGCTTCTCGGTAAGCGTGGTCTTGCCCGCGTCCGGGTGCGAGATAATGGCGAACGTGCGCCGCGAGGAGACGTTCTCCGCGAGAGTAGGCATGCGGTCCCTTTCGTTGGATTGCGAGGCGCGGGACGCGCCCGCGCGCGGCTGACGAGGCAACGTCGTCCGTCGTCGGCCTGGTGTATTGTAACTACAAACGATGCGACACGCACTCGCATGCCGCTTTCAAGACGAAAGGACCACCGCATGCCCGCGCTCACGCTCACAACCGACCGCTTGGTGCTCAGGCGCTTCACGCCCGACGACGCCGGTTTTATCTACGAGCTCTTCTCGCATGAGGACGAGATGCGCTTTGTACCGGCGGGTCCGATGACGAGCGAGGCGGATGCGCTCGCGTTTCTCGAGAAGGAGTACCTGCGCTGGTACCGCGCGGCCGATGCCGGCGAGCGGGGCAAGCACGACACGCCGCTCGACCTTCGCTTTGCCATCTGCCTGAAGGACGGCGCCGCGGCCAATAGCGGTGCCGCGGCGAGCGACGGCGCCGCGGCGGGCGGCGACACGGCGGCAGACGGCGCCGAGCCGGCGGGTGCGCCGATTGGCTACGTGAACATCGACAGCCAAAACGATGCGCTCGACCTTGGCTACGGGCTCTCGCTCGCCCACTGGCGCCGCGGCTATGTGGCCGAGGCGGCGCGCGCCGTCATTGAGGCCGCACAGTCGGCGGGCTTTCCCTTTGTCACCGCCACGCACGACGTCCTCAACCCCCATAGCGGCTACGTCATGCAACGGCTCGGCATGACCTACCGCTACACCTATCGTGAGCACTGGATGCCGCGCGATATCGACGTCGATTTTCGCCTGTACCAGATTGACTTCGCGCCGGGCGCCGAGACCTACCGCGCCTACTGGGAGCGCTACCCCCTGCACTGGGTGGAGACCCTGTAGTACGATAGCGCACGCACCATCTGCATCCACCGGATCAAAACCGTTTGGGGAGGACCCTCATGAAACTCTTTGCCTATGCGCTGCGTCCCTTCGACGAGCTCGGCTACCTGGAGGAGCTCGCGCACGAGGTGGGCTTTGAGTTTGGCTGGACCGCGGACTACCCCACGCTTGAGAACGCTCATCTGGCCGAGGGTGCCGAGGCCCTCTCCATCATCACCAACCCCATGACGCCCGAGCTCCTCGACCGCTACCATGAGCTCGGTATCCGCGCCATCGCCACGCGCTCTATCGGCGTCGACCACATCGACATCGACCACGCGCGCAAGCTGGGGATTCGCATCGCCCACTCGGCGTACCCGCCTGAGGGCGTTGCCGACTACACCATCATGCTCATCCTGATGGCGCTCCGTCGCGCCAAGCTCGTGTTTCGCCAAGCAGCCGCGCAGGACTTCTCCCTCGCCGGTAAGCTAGGCCGCGCCCTCTCGTCGTGCACCGTGGGCGTGGTGGGCACGGGCGCCATCGGCTCGTGCGTGATCCGCGAGCTCGCTGGCTTTGGCTGCCGCATCCTCGCCTGCGACCCCTATCCGCGCGACGACGTGCGCGGGCTTGCCACCTACACCGACCTCGACACGCTGCTCTCCTCCTCCGACGTGGTGACGCTCCACGCGCCGGGTTTGCCCGAGAACCACCATATGATCGGCGCGCCCGAGCTCACCCGCATGCGCGAGGGCGCGGTGCTCGTGAATGCGGCGCGCGGCCTGCTCGTTGATACCGCCGCGCTTATCGACGCGCTCGAGTCGGGCCATCTGGGCGGCGCCGCGCTCGACACCATCGAGCACGAGTCCAACCTCTACTACCTCGACAAATCGCGCGACGTGCTACCCAACCGAGACCGGGCGATCCTGGACGCCCTGCCCAACGTCATCGTGTCGCCGCACATGGCGTTTTACACCGACGAGGACGTGCGCCACATGGTGCGCTCCAGCGTGGGCGCGCTCGTGGCGTTTAGCCGTGGCGAGGATTCGCCCTACGAGGTGCGCTAACATGTTCAACCTTATGCTCGTAGAACCCGAGATTCCCGCCAATACCGGCAACATCGGCCGCACCTGCGTGGTGACGGGCACGCGGTTGCACCTTGTGGAGCCCCTTGGTTTCTCGCTCGACGACCGCGCGCACATGCGTGCGGGGGTGGGGTCCTGGTAGAATCTCGACGTGCGCTTGTGGGGCTCGTGGGAGGAGTTCCTCCGCGGCGAGGGACTCGCCACGGCCGCAGGCGCAGAACGACTCCATTTTCTCACCAAGAAGGCGCGGCGCATCTACAGCGATGCCACCTATCGTGACGGCGATTACCTCGTGCTCGGCAAGGAGAGCACAGGCCTTTCCGAGGAGCTGCTCGCCGCGTACGCCGAGCGCTGCGAGCGCATCCCGATGCTGCCGGACGGCGCCTCGCTCGCCAATGCTGGGAGCTGGAAGCACCCTGCGGGCGAGGACCTCGACCACGCCGCGCTCCGCCAACAGGACATCTGCGGCAACTTCGTCGACCCCAACGACTGGCGCATCAGCGCCCTCAACCTCTCAAACGCCGCGGCGATCGTGCTTTTTGAGGCGCTCCGCCAGACGGGCTTTGCGGGCATCGAGGGCGAGCCGGGCGCGACCAGTCCCTCCGGCGCGTAGCTCCTCATCACGGCTGCTGCTCATCTCGGGTATAAGGGGTGTGTTGGCACGCATCGGAAAGGAGCAGCGTATGGATGAAGTACTCGCCTATCTCAAGAAGAACAAGACCTATTTCCTCGCCACGGTGGACGCCGCGGGCAACCCGCAGGTCCGGCCCTTTGGCACCATCGCAAAGTTCGAGGGGCGCCTCTACATTCAGACCGGCAAGGTAAAGCCGGTCTCGGACCAGATGCTTGCCCATCCGCGCGTGGCGATCTGCGCCATGGGTGACGACGGGTCGTGGCTGCGTATCGAGGCCGATGCCGTGGTGGATGATCGCGTCGAGGCGCGTCAGGCGGTGCTTGACGAGCATCCCGAGCTTGCCGGCATGTACGCCGCCGATGACGGCAACTGCGAGGTGTTCGCACTTAAGAACGCCACCGCCACGTTCTCGTCGTTTACCGCCGAGCCGCACTCGGTCACGTTCTAGCGCACCGCGGCCACTTTTATCCCGCGCGAGTGCTAACAGCCAAAAAGCTTCGTCGCGGCAGCCATCTTGTCGGCGATGTGCACACCAAATGGGCAGCGCGCCTCACACGCACGGCACGCCACACACGATGACGCCGTGGTCCCCAGGGCGCGGTAGTGCTCGCGCAGAGAGTCGGGGACCTCGTCGTACATGGTCGCAAGATCATAGAACTTGTTGACGCTCGCGATGTCGATGCCGCGCGGGCAGGGTGCACAATGACCACAGTAAGTGCACTGGCCCACGTAGGCATGGCGAGGCGCTCCAGCGAGCACATGCGCGTAATCGCGCTCCGCGGCGCTCGCCGTCTCAAACGCCACGGCATCGGCAACGTGCTCGGGCGTGGTAAAGCCAACCATGACGCTTGCCACTGCGGGGCGCGTGAGGGCGTACTCTAGGCACTGCACAGGCGTCAGCGCGACGCCAAAGGGAGAGGTCGCCGCATCAAAAAGACGGCCTCCCATATATCCCTTCATTACCGTAATGCCCGTGCCCGTCTCCTCGCAAAGAGCGTAGAGCTCTGCCCGCTCGGGCGTCATGCCGTCTTGGGCGGAAGCAACGCCCGCATCGCCAAAATAATCGTCGAGGTTCTCGGTCGCCGGCATCATGTCAAAGGCGGGGTTCACGCTGAAGAGAATCATCTCGATCTCGGGGTGCTCAGCCGCGCGCTTAGCAATCTTGGGGTTATGGGTGGAAAGACCGATATGGCGAACAGTCCCTTCCGCACGAAGCTCAAGCGCGTATGCCATAAAGGGGCTCGGCTCCTCCGGGAACCCCACTGCCTGAGCGTACTCGGCGTCACTATCGACGTAGTGGATCATGCCGAGGTCCATGTAGTCGGTATGGAAACGCGCCAGTAGGTCATCGAATGCCGGCTTGACCTCATCGAGGTCGCGCGTCCGCACATACTGGCCATCCTGCCAAGTAGACCCCAGATGGCCCTGAATGACCCACTGCTCGCGTCGGCCCTGGAGGGCATCGCCCAGGTTTGACCGCCGCGTAGGATCGGGCATCCAACAATCGAGGATGTTAATGCCTGCCGCCTCCGCCGCGTCCACCACGGCACGCGCCTCCTCCGGCGTCCCGTCGATCCACTCGCCGCCAAAACCAATCTCGCTCACCTTGATGCCAGTCGAGCCCAATTCGCGATACCTCATGTGACGCTCCCCTCTCGTCCGCAAGCAAGCAGCTCCTTATGCAAAAGGCCCCCGAGCTGGTCGGGGGCCTTATCGTTTGCTGGTGGGCGATGAGGGATTCGAACCCCCAGCCTTGTGCGTGTAAAGCACCTGCGCTAACCGTTGCGCCAATCGCCCGTAGGGGGAAGTATAGCGAAAACCCGCCCGCCGCGCTACCGCTCGTGCGAGAGCTCCGGCGTCCAGCCCACGACGGGGCGCTCACCGGCGAGCACCTCGCCGATAGTGGAGGCCGCACCTGCGAGCAGGCTGTTCTCGCTTACCGTGAGCTCGTCGTAGCCGCCAGCGCGCATGAGCTCACGGATGACGACCGCACCCGCCAGCATAACAGGGGCGCGCTTGGGCTGGATGCCCGGAAGCGCCGCGATCTCCGACGCGGAGAGCTTGCGCATGCAGTCGATGGCGCGCTCCACCTCAAGCGCCGTCAGCGCGTGCAGGTGTACAAAAGACGCGTCGTAGGGCACCAGCTTATGCGTGAGCGCCACCAGCGTGGTGACGGTCCCGCCCACGGCAACCAAGCGGTCGGGGTGCTCCGGCGCGGTTGCCCAGTAAGCCTCGAACTGCTCGTGCGCCCAGCGGCCAGCGGCAAGAATGTCCGCCCCCAAGGGCGGGTCGCCCGGCAGGAAGCGGTCGGTCACGCGGCGGCAGCCGATGTCGAGCGACTGCACGCGCTCGAGCTCGAGCGAGCCCTGCTCCGGTAGGTAGCTTCCCACCACGATCTCGGTCGAACCGCCGCCGGAATCCGCAACGGCAATGCGCTCGCCCGGGAAGTCGTGCGCCACGCCATAAAACGTAAGCCGCGCCTCCACCTCGCCGGGGATGATCTGGGGGATGAGGCCGAGGTCGCGCAGGCGCCCGAGGAGCTCCTCGGCGTTTTGGGCATCGCGGGCGGCGCTCGTGAGCGTGGTCGATACCGCCTCCGCCCCAAACGCGCGGGCCTCCTCCACAAAGGTGGCGCATGCCGCGGCGACGCGCTCGACAGCCGCCTCGTCAAAGCGGCCCGTTGCGTCGACCCCCTGACCGAGGTCCGTAATCTCGGTGTGCTTGCGTGCGGAAAGCACCGTACCGCCCGCCACCTCGGCAAGCGACAGGCGCGACGAGACCGTACCCAGGTCAATCGCGGCCACGCGGTGCATGGTGGGCGCATTCTCCATCGTGAGAACCTCCTTGCATGAGCTCCGGTCCGGCGCCGGGTGACCTATGAGGACGAGGAGCCTGTCGAGGTGACCTTCTGGCCGGAAGTCCCTTGGTAGAAGAAGATGGCGTCGAGCAGCTGGATGTACCACGGCGCGTCCTCGACGATCGCGCGCTCGGCGGCCTCCGCCTCGGCGCTCGTGGTGGGCTCGGCGGGCGTCTTGAGCTCGGGCGCGGCGGCGTCCGGGTCTTCCGCGGCATCTGCTCCGGCGGCGTCCCCCTGCTCCGCAGCATCTGCTGCGGCGTCGGCCTCGGCAGCATCGGGATTGTCCGCGCCGGCCGTGGCATCGGCCGCATCGGGCGCATCAGCGTCCGCAGCGGTATCGTCTCCCTCAGCGCCCTCAGCCGACCCGGGCTCCTCATCGTCGAGGCCGACGATGTCGATCGCCGTCTCGCCGGGTTTGACCAAGCCGAGGTTCTCGCGCGCGGTGTCCTCGATGCCCTCGGTGGAGAGGAGCTTGTTCACCTCGCCCTGGAGCTTCTCGTTGTACGCATCGCGAATCTCTTGCTGCTGGCGCAAGATCTCGCCCGTGCGGTGGGCGGTGTAGAGGTCGCGCAGCGGGAAGTAGAGGCTGAGCCCCACCACGAGAATGACGCCGAGGTAGAAGAACAGGCGATACGGACCCGTCGTGATGGTGTAGATAGCACGGACGACGCGGTTGTCGCTCGCATAGCGCATGAGCGAACCGCGGCGCGCCTCGGTGCGGGCGGCGCGTGCGGAAGCAGTGGAGCTGCGACCGGCAGCGGCGCGGGCGCGGGTGTTGCCCTGAGCGGCCGAGGGTCGCGCGGCATCGGCCTTGCGACGCGCTGAGCGTGGCGCGAACTGGGCAGGAGACGCGGCGGCATCGCGACCGCCCAGGCGGCGGCGCCCTCCGGCGGCAGCCCTCGCGTTGCCGCGCGCATCCGCAGCGCGCCGGCGCGTCGGACGGCCGTTCGCACGGCGAGCGGCTTCGGCGAGGTTGCCGGTAGCGCCAGCGTCCGAGGGGACACCGGAGCGCGTCGAGGCCGCGCGAGATGCGTTGTTGCGGAAATCGTTCATGAGCGCCTTGCTGCGATTGTGGTGTGTATGCGCGAGATTGTTATACCACAAGGGCGCGCCGCACATGTGATGGGCGGATGGGGCTTGTGGCTCACGCCCTCCCCATCCGCCCACTACGTGCGGCTTTGACACTCAGACGAGCAGCGTAGCCGCTACCTGAGGTTGTAGAACGCGCTCCTGCCCGCGTACGCGGCGGACTGGAAGAGCCCATCCTCGATGCGAATCAGCTGGTTGTACTTGGCGATGCGGTCGCTGCGGCAGGGCGCGCCCGTCTTGATCTGACCGGCGTTGGTGGCCACGGCGATGTCGGCGATGGTGGTGTCCTCGGTCTCGCCCGAGCGGTGGGAGACGATGCACGCATAGCCGGCGCGTTTGGCCATCTCGATCGCCTCGAGGCTCTCGGTAAGCGTACCGATCTGGTTCACCTTGACGAGGATGGCGTTTGCCGCACCGAGCTCAATGCCCTTGGCAAGGCGCTCGGTGTTGGTTACAAAGAGGTCGTCGCCCACAAGCTGGACCTTCTTGCCCAGGCGCTCGGTGAGCTTCACCCAACCGTCCCAATCCTCCTCGGCAAGACCGTCCTCGATCGAGATGATGGGGTACTTCTCCACGAGCGCCGCCCAGTAGTCGATCATCTCGTCGGTGGTGAGGGTGCGGCCCTCGCCCTTGAGCTCGTAGGTACCGGTCTCAGCGTTATAGAGTTCGGTCGTCGCCGGATCCATAGCGATCATGAAGTCGTCGCACGGTTTGTAGCCCGCGGCCTCAATGGCGCGCACGATGTACTCGAGCGGCTCCTCGTTGGTGGCGAGATCGGGGGCAAAACCGCCCTCGTCGCCCACGCCCGTGGCGTGACCGGACTCCTTGAGGACGCTCTTCAGCGTGTGGTAGACCTCGGCGCACCAGCGCAGGCCCTCGGTAAAATTGGGGGCGCCCACCGGCATGATCATGAACTCCTGGAAGTCGACGTTGTTGTCGGCGTGCACGCCGCCGTTCAGGATGTTCATCTGGGGTGTGGGCTGGGTGTGCGCGTTCACACCGCCGAGGTAGCTGAAGAGCTCAAGACCGGCCGACTGCGCCGCGGCGCGGGCGACGGCAAGCGACACGCCCAGAATCGCGTTCGCACCGAGGTTGCCCTTGTTGGGGGTGCCGTCCGCCGCGATAAGGGCGGCGTCGACGGCGCGCTGATCAAAGGCGTCCATACCAATCACGGCCTCGGCGCACTCCTTGTTGACGTGGTCGACGGCGCGGGTCACGCCTTTGCCGAGGTAGCGGCCCTTGTCGCCGTCACGCAGCTCGACCGCCTCAAAGGCGCCCGTCGAGGCGCCGGAGGGGACCATGGCGCGGCCAAACGACCCGTCCGCCAGCACAACCTCCACCTCGACGGTGGGGTTACCGCGGGAATCGAGCACCTCTCGCCCGTAGACATCCAGAATCTCGCTCATCGTATCTTCCTTTCTCGAAGACATCAGGCGCGGCTAAAGGTTAGCCTGACTAAACTTTTGTCAGTATGCCCGTTGTCCCGAGTTTTAGGCAGTAAAATCGTCGATTCCCGATTGTTTTGCGCACTCCTCGCGCTCCGCGGCCTTGACCGCATCCCACATGGCATTCAACTGCTCGGTCGAGAGATTCTCAACCGGGATGCCGGCGTAAAACGCAGCCTCCTCGATGGCCGCCCAGCGGCGGCGGAACTTCTCGGTGCTCGCGCGCAAGGCGCGCTCGGCATCGATGCCCTCGCGGCGCGCTACGTTCACGAGCGCAAAGAGCATGTCGCCAAACTCGAGCTCACGCTCGGCGCTGCCCGGTGCCTCCGCCAGGAATTCTGCACGCTCGGCGTCTACCTCGTTCCACACGTCCTCGACGGTTTCCCACTCAAAGCCCACCTTGGCGGCGCGTTTGGACACCTTCTGCGCCTGCATGAGGGCGGGAAATGCCTTGGGCACGCTGTCAAGCAGGCCCTGGGGCCGCTCGTTGCCCTCCCCCGCCTGGGCGCGCTCGTCGCTTTTCACTTTGTCCCAGATGTCGAGCACCTCGTCCGCATTCCCCGCGGCGCGTTTGCCAAACACGTGCGGATGGCGCCGCACGAGCTTGTCGGAAAGCTCGCGCACCACATCGGCGATGGTGAACTCGTGCGCGTCGGCGGCAATCTGCGCATGCAGCATGACCTGCATGAGGACGTCACCGAGCTCCTCGCGCAGATGTGCCACATCACCCGCCTCGATGCACTCGACGGCCTCATAGGCCTCCTCGATCATGTTCTGGGCAATGCTCTTATGCGTCTGCTCGCGGTCCCACGGGCATCCGTCGGGCTGGCGCAGACGCCAGATAATCTCGGTCAGACGGTCGAACTCCGCCTGAGCGTCCGCGCGCGTGCTTTGGTCGCGCTCGGGCCTGCGCATCGTCCCTCCAAAGCGATCGAGCATATCTTTACGCCTCCTCGAGCACGACGTGGCGAAACGCCTCATCTGCCGGCCAGCCGCTCACGTAGATGCCGTAACTATGGCTGCCGTCCTTGGGGATGGAGACGCTGCCGGGGTTGAACGCCCAGATAGCCGGCCGCCCGGGCACCTGCTCATTCACCTTGACGTGGGTATGGCCGTAGACGATGGCGGACCCTGCGCCCAGCGCGGGCAGGTTGTCCACGCTGTTGTGGAACCCCGCTCCATAGACATGTCCGTGCGTAAGGAAGAGCGCGCGGCCGTCCTCGTCGATGAGCTCGGCGTAGTCTGCCATGCAGGGGAAATCGAGCACCATCTGATCCACCTCGGCATCGCAGTTACCGCGCACGGCAATGAGGTTACCCTGCTCGGCCAGGCGATTCAGGATCGGGATCACGCGCTTGGGCGCGTAGTCGCGCGGCAGGTCGTTGCGCGGCCCGTGGTAGAGAAGGTCGCCCAGAAGAACGATACAGTCGGGCTGCTCGGCCTCAATGGCCGCGGCCAGACGCTCCGCCCAGTAGGCGGAGCCGTGGATATCCGATGCAATAAGGACCTTCATGGGAGACCTTTCTCACGAAGCGGCGCGGTGCAGGCGCCGCGGCTTGTCCAAAACAAAGGGCACCGCCCGAAGGCGGCACCCCCATTGTACCCATATGACATGTGGCACGCGGACAGCCCGATCAGTCGAGCGCCTCCTGCCGGACGTTTCGCGCGTAGAAGAAGTAGAAGAAGACCACGACGGCGTTTAGAATCGGCGCCCACGGGAAGCCACCGATGAGCACGGTCACCACCACCGCGACCACGTTTAGCACAAGTGCCAGCCAGTTGAGGCCCACAAACGGTGTCTCTACGCTTCGCGCGGGCTTGTTAGCGGCGCCGATGCCCCACACGCCCAGGACCGCGTCGAGCAGGCACTGCACAATCACGCAGATGGCGAGCAAAAGACCGGGACCGGTGTTGGCAAACGCAAGCGTCACGACCGAGTCCGCCGCCATGCCAAACGCAGCGAGAAGCGTAATGAAGCTCGCGATCTTGAGCATCTTCTGGTTCTGGGACATACCGGACCACTTCCCTCGCATCCTCCCGCGGTAGCTGACCGCGAAGCGTTTACGGCTGGAAAGGTTATACCCCGCGCATCGTAAAGAACGCGCGGGGTACGGTTGTCTTCTGTGAACGGCATGCGTTGCCCGCCATGCGTGCCACCTGTTACACGTGCGCAGCGGCATCGATGACCGTGCGAAGTGGTACGCCCTCGGCCCGCGCGATGCGCGCGCAGTCGGCGTACTCCGGCTTCACGCGCGCAGAGCCGTCGGGCAGGGTTGCCCGCTTGGCACGGACCTCGCCCCAGGGCGTCTCCACCGTAAGCTCTTCGCGCGCGAGCACCGTGCGCTCGCACATCCAACGACGAACGCCGATGGTGGTCGTCTCGGCAAAGATGGCACGCTCCACCGCCGCAACGTCGCAGGCAGCGGCGACCACCTGAAGCTGCCACGCGGGACGCTCCTTCTTGGTGAAGATCGGCGCCCAGTGGACCTCGCGCGCACCCGCCTCGCGGATGCGCTCCGCAGCGTAGGCGAGCTCCTCCCCCGTCGCATCGTCGATATCGCACTCGAGGCGCACAACCTGTGTGGGCGCGTCGGCACCGATGGTCGGAGCCGCGAGCGGGTCGCCCGAGAACGAAGCACCCGTCGAAGGCGCGGGTTCACCGTCGCCAGAGAGCTCCTCAATCAGCATAGCACGCAGGATACTCGGGCACTCATAGGTGCGCTTGCCCGCACCAAGGCCCGTCTTTACCACCCTAAACGGCTCAGGGAGCACATACTCGGCCCTCGTGGCGGCGACGATGGCGGCGCCCGTTGGCGTCACGAGCTCGCCCTCGACGTCAGAGATAGAAAGCGGCAGGCCGTGGGCCTCGACGATATTGAGGGTTGCGGGAACCGGAACAGGGATGATGCCATGCTGGCAGCGAATAGTACCGTGCCCGTCCACCAGGCGCGGAACGATGACGCGGTCGACATCGAGGTCGTCGAGAAGCACCGCCACCGACACGATATCGACGATGGAATCGACGGCCCCCACCTCGTGGAAGTGCACCTCGTCGAGGGAGACAGCATGGGCTTTGGCCTCCGCATGGGCAATTACGTCGACCATGCGGTGCGCAAGGTCACGGGCGCGCGGCGCAAGCTGGCCCGCATCGATGATTGCATCTATGTCAGCCGGTCCGCGATGCTCGTGATGATGGTGATGGGCGTGCTCATGGTCGTGATTGGCGTGACTATGTCCGTGGTCATGTTCGCGGTCGTCATGATGATCGTGATCTTTTCCCAGCTCATGGGTGTGGGCATGATTATGGTCGTGTTCGTGGCAGCCGACATGGTCAT
>CAUGVQ010000063.1 GCA_959602875.1 uncultured Collinsella sp.
GTTTTTATTGCCGCGCCTAGATGACGCCGCGCGCACTATCATAGACATCGATGCAGGGGTACCCGGCGCGCGGAAGCGCATGCCGAGTTGAGAGGGCGCTCTGCCCAACCCTTCGAACCTGTCAGGTAATGCTGTCGTAGGGAGCATGGACGCGAACACAAGGCGCTCCCTGGGGGCGTTGCCGTCTGCGGGCATCAGCAGAAGGCAACGCGTGAAACCTCGGGTGGGCGCCTTTTTCGTTGCTCCGGAAAGGATCTTCGATGATCGAGAAGGAAACGCTAGAAGCACAGGTGGCGCGCGCGGCGCAGAAGGTACGTGAGACGTGCCCCATGACGCCGTCTATCACCAACACGGTGACCATCAACTTTGTGGCAAACGCCCAGATTGCCGTGGGCGGTTCGGCCGCGATGGTCTATCTGCCGGATGAGGGCGAGAAGATGGCCGAGCTCGGCGGTGCCATGTATCTGAACGTTGGCACGCTTTTGCCCATTTACACCGAGACGCTGCCCGCCACCACGCGCCGTCTGCACGAGCTCAACAAGCCCTGGGTCATCGACCCCGTGGCCGTGGGCGTGGGCGCGATGCGCACGCAGCTTCTGGCGGACATGAAGCCGCACAAGCCCACCATCGTGCGCGGCAATGCATCCGAGGTCATCACGCTCGCCAATCTGTGGGGGCTTGAGACGGCTGCCCCGGACGCGACGGTGCGCGGCGTGGACTCCACGCAGGAGGTCGATGCGGCGCGCGCTGCAGCGGTGGCGCTTGCCCGCTACACCGGCGGCGCGGTGGCGGTCTCTGGCGCGGTGGACCTGGTGACCGATGGCGAGACCGTAGTGCGCAGCTACGGCGGCTCGCACTTCATGGCCAAGATCACGGGCTCCGGCTGCAGCCTGGGCGGCGTGTGCGCCGTGTATGCCGCATGTGCGGAGACCCCGCTTGCGGCGGCGCTTGCGGCGGTGGGCGTCTACAACGTTGCGGGCGCACGTGCCGCTGCGCGCGTGAATGCCCCGGCAAGCTTCCAGGTGGCGTTTCTGGACGAGCTCTACCTCGCCACGCCCGAGGACATTGCGCACCATACCTTTGAGATCGAGGAGGCGTAAATGAATACGCTGGTTGCCGTTGCCATCGCGCCGGTGGGCTTGGGTGACGAGCTGAAGGAGTACGTGGCGGAGGTTATCCGTGTCATCCGCGAAAGCGGCCTTTCCTGTCGCACCAACTCCATGTTCACCGAGATCGAGGGCGAGTGGGACGATGTGATGCGCACCGTGCGCGACGCGACCTTTGTGCTCGCGGAGCGCGGCATCCGCACCGAGGTGGTGCTCAAGGCCGATATTCGCCCCGGTTTCGAGAACATGATGGAGCGCAAGGTGCGCGTGGTGGACGAGATTCTGGACGGCGCGGGCTCCGATGAGGCCGCGGCGAACGGCGCCGGCGCGTGCGCCTGCAAGGCATAGGGGAGTGCGCTATGAGCATACGTGACAACCTGGATATCTCGGCATATCTGGTATTAGGGCCCGAGAACACCTGCGGTCGCCCTGTGGAAGAGGTGGTGGCTCAAGCGCTCGACGCCGGCTTCACCATCATTCAGGTGCGTTCCAAGGTGGCGGGTGCGCGCGAGATGATCGACTGCGCGCGCCGCGTTGCCGACGTCATTGCCGCTGCCGGCAAGTCCGACACTGTGCCGCTGCTCATCGACGACCGGCTCGATGTAGCGCTCGCCGCGCGCGAGATGGGCGTCAAGGTGGACGGTGTTCACGTGGGGCAGTCTGATATTCCGCCCGAGATTTGCCGGAAGTTCCTCGGCGAGGATGCGGTGGTGGGCCTGTCTGCCGCCGCGCATGAGATGCGTCGCTATATCGAGACAGCCGATGTCTCGGCGGTAGACTACTTTGGTGTGGGCCCCCTGCACGAGACGGCTACCAAGCCCGACTGCGGTCTTGACGACGACGGACGCGTAATCACCCGCAGCTTGGCCGAGCTCGCCGAGCTGCACCAGGTGAGCCCGCGTCCCATCGTGGTAGGCGGTGGCGTCAAAGCGGCCGACATCCCTGCACTTGCGGCGACCGGTGTGGAGGGCTTCTTTGTGGTGTCTGCCGTGGCGGGCGCCGACGACCCGTATGCGGCGGCTAAGGAGCTCGTCGACCTCTGGCGAGCAAACAGCGACTAGGCGCCAACGGCGACTAGGCGCTATCTCTCAGAACGTCAGATTGTTCGCTCTTGTGTGCCGGGCCCGGTCTTTCCGGGCCCGGTCGCGTATAATCGAGCAGTATCGCGCCCTGCCGCCGCGGCAAACCCGCGCGAGCATCACGGGCGAGGCAACGCGAGGAGATCTCATGCTTATCTACAACTCGGCCACGCACAAAAAAGAGGAGTTCACCCCCATCGAAGAGGGCAAGGTCCGCATGTACGTGTGCGGCCCGACGGTATACGACAACATCCACATCGGCAACGCGCGCACGTTTATCTCCTTTGACGTGATTCGCCGCTGGCTCATCGCGTCGGGTTTTGAGGTGACGTTTGCCCAGAACCTGACCGACGTGGACGACAAGATTATCAACCGCGCCAACGAGCAGGGACGCACCGCCGCCGAGGTGGCCGAGGAGTTCTCGAAGAAGTTCATCGACGTCATGCATGCGGCCAACGTGATGGACCCCGACGTGCGCCCACGCGCCACCAAGGAAATCGGCCCTATGATCGGCATGATCAAGACGCTCATTGAGGGCGGCCATGCCTATGCGGCCGATAACGGCGACGTGTACTTTGCCGTGCGAAGCGATCCTGCGTATGGCGAGGTGTCCGGCCGCAAAATTGACGACCTTATGGTGGGCGCGCGCATTGCCGCGGGCGAGGCTAAACGCGACCCGCTGGACTTTGCTCTTTGGAAGGCCGCCAAGCCCGGCGAGCCGAGCTGGAAGAGCCCGTGGGGCGAGGGGCGCCCGGGGTGGCACACCGAGTGCGCCGCCATGGTGCACCGTTACCTGGGTTGCCCGATTGACATCCATGGCGGCGGGTCTGACCTTGCCTTCCCGCACCACGAGAACGAGTGCGCCCAGGCCACCTGCGCCTGGCACGAGGGCTTTGCCAACACCTGGATGCATACGGGGATGCTGCTCGTTGACGGCGAGAAGATGTCAAAGTCGCTCGGCAACTTCTTTACGCTCGAGGAGGTGCTTGAGAAGCACTCCGCGGCGGCTCTGCGCCTGCTCATGCTGCAGACGCACTACCGCTCGCCGCTCGATTTTTCTTGGGAGCGCCTCGCCGGTGCCGAGAACTCGCTCGAGCGTATCGCCGGGACGGTGCGAAACCTCAAATGGGCTGCCGGACACTCCGAGGGCGAGCCGGATGCCACGCTCGCGGCAGGGCTTATCGCGGCGACCGAGCGTGCATCGGCCGAGTTTGAGGCCTGCATGAACGACGACTTCAATACGGCAGGCGCGCTCGCGGCCTACTTCCAGCTGGTGACCGAGGCCAACACCTATCTCGACAGCGCCGGCTCGGCGGTGGACGAGGAGGCGGCGACGTGCTGCGCCGTGTCGATTGCGGGCGCCCTCGTTATTCTGGGCATCAAGCTGCCGGCTGCGGAGGAGGAGTTGCCGGTGGGGCTCCTCGGCGTGGCCGCGGGGCTTTGCGCCTACACGGGCGACGACGTTGCCGAGGCTGCTGAGAAGATTCTCGCAGCCCGTGCCGAGGCCCGCGCCGCCAAGAACTGGGACGTGGCTGACGCCATCCGCGACCAGCTGCGCGACATGGGGCTCGTGATTGAGGACACCGCCGCCGGCAGCCGCATCAAACACGCGTAGCACGTAATGGCTGGCTCGACCTGTTAGCAGCGGGCCGCGCCGATTCCAGAAGACGAGAACTTAGGGGGAACCGCTCCTTATGGGGCGGTTTCTTAGTATGAAGGCGCCTTCACAAACACGAACATATGTCCGCACGAGATCGTAACATAACAGCATGGTGGAATCCTTAGATGGGAGGTAGTCATGCTAGAGAACGGAAGCGAGTATCTGCAGGTGCTCACTCAGGTTAAGCGGGAGATAACGCAAACGCGGACAAGGACGGTGAGCCGAGTCAACTCGGAATTAATTTGCATGTATTGGCGGATTGGCTCGCTACTGGATGGACGGAGCTCCTGGGGCTCCAAAGCGATTGAGAGTCTGTCTCAGGATATCCGCTCGGCATTTCCAGGGATTAAAGGCTTTTCCGTCCGATATCTCAAGTACATGATGAAGTTTGCACGTGAAAGCGAATGGGGAATTGTGCAAACAGTGTTTGCACAAATTAGTTGGTCGCACAATATTGCACTGATGGACAAAGTGAAGGATGTGAAGCAACGGCTTTGGTATGCGCAGACATCAATAGAGAACGGTTGGTCGCATGCTGTGCTCATCCATCAGATTGAATCGCATCTCTACGAGCGCCAAGTGCTGTCCGGTACGGTGAACAACTTCAGTCGAACTCTGCCAGAACCAGAGAGTGAACTTGCTCAGCAAACGCTCAAGGATCCGTTTATCTTCGATTTCATCACGGTCGAGCAAAGTCGCTCCGAGCGCGACATCGAGGAGCAGATGGTCGAGAACGTAACAAAGGTGCTGCTTGAACTTGGGACCGGATTTGCATTCATGGGCAACCAGTATCATCTCACGGTTGGTGGTGAGGACTTCTACATCGATTTGCTGTTCTACAACGTGCGTCTACATTGCTACCTAGTGGTTGAGCTCAAGAATGAAAAGTTCAAGCCCGAGTTCACCGGCAAGCTCGGGTTCTACGTATCAGTGGTTGACGACGTGCTTGCCAGCGCGCTCGACAACCCCACCATCGGCCTCGTACTCTGCAAGGAGAAAAATGACGTGGTGGCTGAGTATGCGCTGCGCGGCTTCGACCAGCCGGTGGGGGTGAGCGCCTACCGTCTGGGAGACGAGCTGCCAGAAGACTACCGGGATGTGCTGCCCTCGCCGGAAGACCTACGGCTACGGATTTGACTGAAGCCGCTGGGCCCCCTCCCGCAGCTCCTTGATTGATGCGTAAGTGGGCTCTGGGTCCTACGGATCTCTAACGCAAACAGTTTAGAGTGCAGACAGCCAAGCTGATTGTTCTGCGCGACCGTGCACCATATACTGTGGTGTGCAAAGACGTGCAGAGTATCGACGAAGAACGGATTGCGGTATGGCACAACGCGAACGTGCAGCTAAACAGCAAAGGGCTTCCCAGCAGAAAGCGGCTAAGAGCGCCTCACAGCGTTCAACAGGTGCCATGCGACAAAAGCCCGAGGGCAAAGTTCGAAACATGACGGCAGCTACTCGTCCAAAAGGGGAGTACATCGAGGGGCGCCGTGCGGTAACGGAGGCCCTGCGTGCTGGCTTTCCCGTCAAGCGCGCGCTTGTTGCCGAGGGTGAGGGCAAAGACGTCGCGCTGGTGCAGCTTGTCGACTACTTACACTCGGCCGGCGTGCCTGTCATTACCCGTCGTCGTGCCGAGCTCGACGCCATCTCTGCACATGGCGCGCACCAGGGCATTGTGCTTGAAGTTGGCACCTTCCCGTACGCTGAGCTTGCCGATATCGTTGCGCGCGCCGGCGAAGGGCCCGCGCTCGTGGTCGTGCTCGACCATGTGACCGATGCCGGCAACTTTGGCGCCATCGTGCGCTCCGCGGAGGTTATTGGTGCCGCGGGCGTGGTCATTGCCAACAAGCGCGCGTCCGAGGTGACGGTTGCCACCTATAAGACCTCCGCCGGCGCTGTCATGCACCTGCCCATTGCCCGCGTGCCCAACATCGCTCGCGCGCTTGAGGATCTCAAGCAGGCGGGCTTTTGGTGCGTCGGTGCGAGCGAGCATGCCGAAGGGTCCTGCTGGGAGTCGCCGCTTACCGGGCGCATCGCACTTGTGATGGGGTCGGAGGGCGAGGGCATCTCGCGCTTGGTGCTCGAAACCTGCGACGACCTCACGCGCTTGCCGCAGCGTGGGGTGACCGAGAGCCTGAACGTGGCGCAGGCAACCACGGCGCTCGCCTACGAATGGCTCCGCGTGAACATCGCCGAGCTCGGTGACGCTGGCGCCGCAGTTTCCGACCAGGGCCGCGAGATTGCCGCGGCAGGGGCGGGGGAGTAGCCCATGTCCAAAAAGAACCGTGCGAAGGCCAAGGCAAAGCGCTTTGGCGAGGGCTCGGCAAAGCCCATTGTCTCGGCGAGCACTTTTGGGGTTGGCAACGCCTTCTCGGCGGCGTTTGGCGAGGTATCTGAGCCGGCGCGCGGTACCAACGCGCGCGGCCAAAAGGAGCTCCTCGTGGTCGACGGCTACAACGTCATCCACGCCGACCCGCGCTACGAGCGCCTTATCTTCGATCGCTCGGACGACCCCTATTCGCGCGATGTCTATGATGCCGCGCGCACATCGCTCATCGCGGATGTGGCCGCCTTTGCGCAGGGGCGCTACGAACCGGTAATCGTGTTTGATGGCGCGGGCAACGTGAACCCCGACCGCCCGAACCTCCCGCAGGCGGGCGTGCGCATTGAGTTCTCGCCCACGGGGGTCTCGGCCGACACCATCATCCAGCGCCTGTGCACCGATGCGCGCGAGCATGGCCGCGCCTGCTCGGTCGTCACGAGTGACGGTACGATCCAAGCGACGGTTATGGGCAAGGGCGTCACGCGTATCTCGGCGCGCATGTTTGTGGGCGAGGTCAAGCAGGTCGATGCCGATGTTGCTGAGGCCGAGGCGGCGCCCGATATCAAGCTCACCCTCGGCAGCAGGCTCGGTGGGGATTCTCTCTCAAAGCTGGCAGCGCTCCGCGATAGCCTGCGCTCGTGATGTGCACTCCGCTTGCGTAGCATGCGACCTTTGAGTATCCTAAATTCTCGCGCCAGCGTGGCTCAACGGTAGAGCAAGTGATTTGTAATCACTGGGTTGCGGGTTCGATTCCTGTCGCTGGCTCCCTTACACATCAAGCCCAGAGACCGACGGGGTCCCTGGGCTTTCGTTTTGCGAACACATCCCTGTTCGGAACGTGGCACAGGTGTGGCACCTTTCGGTGTTTGCTGTACGCCAATCTTGAAAGCCTATGGTAGGTGTGCGCGATGCGGGCGGCTCATGGGGTTGGTGCTAGCCGGATTGGTCAAATTGGCCCATGAGAGGGCAGCCTGCCCAAAATCGATTGCGCGTAAGCGGCGCCCATGCGCCGTCATCCAGGTCAAATCACGCCAAAATACAGCCGCCGACCGCTTTGCCCTAGAGCAGAACGGTCGGCGGCCGTGTTGTAATTCGATAATGCGCGGTGTAAATGCCCTCTCACAGGGTAATTTGACCAAATCGGTGTACATCAACTGCGAACAGGCACCGGCACCCGCGCCGCGCCCGAGCGCAAGGTCTAGCCGAGGATGCGCACCGCCACGCGATACGTTTCCGCAGCGTTGATGCGGTACTGCTCCTCCACGTCCGATCCCCAGCTATCGATGCCGCCCACGCCGCGCATCGCGCCGTACAGGCACAGGTGCGTGCGCTCCGTTACAGGAAGCTCCTCGGGGTGCGCGGCGCTCTCGAGCTCGAGCGCGCTTGCGGGAAGCGCCGAGAACGCGAACGGGTCCTCCTCCATAACGAACGCGATCCTGCCCCTGCAGTGCTCGCCGGCGTCGTGCACTGCGAGCTCAAGTTCGTGCGTGTGTACGTGGCAGCCGCAGTCTTGCGGGACGAGGTAGGCGGGTACGTGCGGCTCCTCATGGTGGCGGCCAAAAGTTCCGCCGCGCCAGCGGTCGGGGTACGTCTCGCCCGAAAGACCCGTCCACGCAACGTCCGCGACGGGTGCCGGGGTCACCAGGTGCACGCCAAAACACGGCAGCTCCGGCAGTCCCTCAGCACCGGCGTAGAGCGCCTCGACAAGCATGCCCGCCCCGGCCTCAACGGTGTAGCGCAGGACAGCCTCTGTCCTGGGGACGACGTCTGCCGCAAAGCGGTACGCCACCACCACGCGGCGTGGGCCGAGCTCTTCCACGCGCTGGTCCGTGCAGCGGCAGAACGCCTCCGCGGCGAGCCAGGCGGCGCTTCTTGCAGGGAAGCCGCATCCGCGGTCGTTATCGGTCGAGGCGCGCCAAAGTGCGGGTCGCGGTGCCCGCCAGAGCCATTCGCGTCCGTCCGCTCGCAGACTCACGGGCCCGTGCTCCGCCCACGAGAAGAGGACGGAGAGCCCGCCGCACGTGACACCGAGGTTCACGTCGCCCTGCACGATCGTAAGATCGGGTGCTTCTGCGGCACGCTCGCGTCGCGTCGCTGTCTGCGTGGCAATCGCGCGTGCGCTCTCAGCCTCGGCGGCATCGCGCGCAGCATCGTGCGCGGCGCGCGTGGATGCGTCCGCGTACCAGTAGCGCACCTCCTGCATCGCGGGTTTCTCGGTGCCATCGGCAAAGACAATGCCGTCGCTGCTGAACGCGTAGTCGCTCGGCCGTTCGCCAAAGTCTCCGCCGTAGCCCAGAGAACGACGTCCGAGTGCGTCGTGTCGCCAGAGGGCCTGGTCCATGTAGTCCCAGATAAAGCCACCTTGGTACTGCTCAAACTCCTCGCCCAGGCGCATGTAGCTCTCCATGCCGCCTAAGCTGTTGCCCATGTCGTGCATGTATTCGCAGAGTATGAAGGGTTTCTCAGGCGAGTTCTCAAGGTAGCGGCGGATGTCCGCCGGCGTTGCGTACATGCGGCTCTCTACGTCTGAGGTCTCCTCCCATGCGGGGTCATAGCCCTCGCGCCCCCGCGCTTGGAACACGCCTTCGTAATGGACAGGACGGCTCGGGTCCACTTCGTGGAAGAACCGGCTCATGGCCAGAATGGCATCGCCGGCGTACGATTCGTTGCCGCAGCTCCACATGAGAACCGCGGGATGGTTCTTGTCCCGCTCAAACATTGAGCGCGCGCGGTCGATGACGGCGGGCGTCCATGCGGCGAGGCTGCCCGGTACATTCCAGGCAGGGTCCACAGCTCCGAGCTTTTGCCAGCTGCCGTGGGTCTCGAGGTTGGCCTCGTCGATCATATAGATGCCGTTCTCGTCACAGAGGTCGTACCACGGCGTCTGATCAGGGTAGTGGCAGGTGCGCACGGCGTTGATGTTGTTGCGCTTGAAGGTCTCCATCGCGCGGAGCATGCCGTCACGCGCGATGGCGCGGCCGCGTTCGGCGCTCCACTCGTGGCGGTTCACGCCGCAGAAAAACAGGCGCTGCCCGTTAAGACGCAAGATGCCATCCTCAATCCCCACACGACGAAAGCCCGTCCGCACGGTTGCGCGCTCTATCTCGCGTCTGGAGTAGAAATCGACAAGCGCCACCTCAACCGTATAGAGCGCCGGCTGCTCGTGGCTCCACGGGACGATGTTCTCGATCCTTAAGGGGCAAGCGAGCCCGGCCGTGCGCGCGTCCTCCCAGGGGCTGTCCGTCTGTTCGACGGTCGTAAAGCCCGGCGCCCCTTCATATATCTTGGCACCGTTCGCGTCCGTTACGCGCAGCTGCACGATGCACGACGCGAGCGTCTCGGCATCGTCGGTGGAGGTGATGGTGATGCGCGGGTCGAGTATGCCTGTGGTGTTGTCTGTGTCGAGTCCGGCTCTCAGCCACACATCCTCAACGTGCAGGCGTGGCTTAGCGTAGAGCACCACGGGCCGGAAGATGCCAAAGAACCGGAACATATCCTGGTCTTCTAGCCACGACGCGCTCGAATGCTGAAAGACCTCGACGGCAAGGCGGTTCACTCCCGGGTGCAGATAGCCGGTGAGGTCAAAGTCGCTCGGGGTGAAGCTGTCCTCGGCATAGCCTACAAAGCGCCCGTTTACCCAGAGGTAAAAGGCGCGCTCTACACCCTGGAAAGAAATACATACGCGCATGTCCTCCCATGCGGGATCGAGCTCGAAGTCGCGCACGTAGCATCCCACGGCGCAGCGGTCGGTGTCGATGGCAGGCGGGCGCAGGACGGAGACACCGTCCCAGGGGTATTGCGTATTCACATATTGGATCTGGCCGTAACCCTCGAGCTCGATATGGGTGGGCACTTGGATGGTGCCGAAGTCGGAGAGATCAGCATCCTCGCGCCAGAAGTCGCGCGGCCGCTCGTTGATGGAGGGGGCGTAGGCAAAGCGCCAGCTGCCGTCGAGCGGACGCGTGCAGGTGCGCAGGGCGCCGCGCCACGTGTGGTCCGAGTGCGCGGGGAGCCGGTTCACCTCAAAGACCTCGGGGTCCTGAAGCCAGGCGAGGGCGGGGGATGATGCGTTCACGGTGCCTCCAATCGGTTGGTTGGTGCCAGTGTAGCGCGCTCAGGCTGACCCTACGCTCACGTGCCATCTGTCGCCGGTGAGTGGTATTGCATCAGTACTCGCCGTTTACCGCCCGAGCGTACCGTCTGCCGAAGCCGTAGCTGTAGCGCTACCGCGGCGCACGCGATGTGCTGTAATACGGGGACCAACGGGGAGGGGTGGTTTATATGGCCATGGTCGACAAGAACGGAAAAAGACGCCGCAGGAACCATCGCCGTCCAAACAAGCGCACGCCTGCATCCTATATTGACGAGCCCTTTGGCCTTGTTATGAACTGCCTCTTGGGGTTTTGGCTATTCTGCACCCTGCCCACGTACTTCCTCACGCAGAGCAAGGAGTACTTCTGGCAGTTCTACGGACCAATCATTGTGCCGGCCTTTCTTATCATCATCGCAGTATGGGTTATCGGCGGTATCGTGAAGTACGGCACCCGCGCGATAGTGGCCGTACCTGTGCAGATGTGCTACACCATCATTGTTCTACTCGGGCTTATCTGGCAGCTCATCGCGGCAATTGGCGAGGCAATCGGTCTGTCTGTTCCCATGTTCTTCACGGTGAGAACGCCCGGCGCCCCCACCGAGGACGGTCACTGGCACGACGAGCCGCGTGAGACGCCATCGAGCGGGCTCGGAACCTTCGAGCAGACCTATATTGCTTACAAAGGGACTAAGGCGCTCTTTGACGACGATGAACCGCGCCGACGCTGAGGTACCGCCCCGCTCGTCTGAAGCCCCATCTGATCGGTGCGCCTTCACAACACGTTCACGACAACGGGGCACACAAGAAAAGGCGATTCAATAAAACTGCAGGAAACGCGAGTATAGATACGCCCGGTGGCGTGTATTTAAGCAAAGTGGTTGACAGGCACCGGCACCGCGTCGTACTATTCTTTCGCTCGCGGAGATGCTTAGCCGTCTGGCAAAGCCTTTGCGGGTCTTGCTTCTCTGGGAGTGTGCCCGAGTGGTTAATGGGGACGGGCTGTAAACCCGTTGGCTCTGCCTACCAAGGTTCGAATCCTTGCGCTCCCACCAGCAAGCAAGTGCCTGTATAGCTCAGTCGGTAGAGCACTTCGTTGGTAACGAAGAGGTCACCAGTTCAAGTCTGGTTGCAGGCTCCATCCGGCGGTGTAGCTCAGTTGGTTAGAGCACACGGTTCATACCCGTGGCGTCACTGGTTCGAATCCAGTCACCGCTACCAAGGTAACACGGTGGCTTTCCCACTCCGGGGGAGCCACTTAGGTTAAGAAGGCATTGTCCCCGCCGGGGACGACCTTTGAAGGAGGAGGGCTAAATGGCCAAGGAAAAGTTCGAGCGCACTAAGCCGCATGTTAACATCGGCACCATCGGCCACGTGGACCACGGTAAGACCACGCTGACCGCCGCCATCACCAAGGTTCTCTCCGAGACCGAGGGCTGCAAGGCCGACTTCACGGCGTTCGAGAACATCGACAAGGCTCCCGAGGAGCGCGAGCGCGGCATCACCATCTCCGTTGCTCACGTCGAGTACGAGACCCAGAACCGTCACTACGCTCACGTTGACTGCCCGGGCCACGCTGACTACATCAAGAACATGATCTCCGGTGCTGCCCAGATGGACGGCGCTATCCTGGTCATCGCCGCCACCGACGGCCCCATGGCTCAGACCCGCGAGCACATCCTGCTCGCCCGTCAGGTCG
>CAUGVQ010000064.1 GCA_959602875.1 uncultured Collinsella sp.
GGCGGGGGGGGGGGGTGCGCCCCGGGGGGCCCCGCGCTTTGGGCGCGCTTGGGGTGCCGCCGCCGGTCACCCCGCCCCGCGGCGCCAGCGAACGCCTCTTTGGGTCGAACGGCAAGAATCTGACTGGAGGTCGCTATGAGAGTTGTGTTTATGGGGACGCCTGCGTTTGCGGTGCCTTCGCTTACGGCCCTTGCGCGCGAGCACGAGGTGGCTCTCGTTGTCACGCGGCCCGATGCAGTGCGCTCCCGCGGCAAGAAGCTCGAGCCCTCTCCCGTGAAGGCGGCGGCGCTCGAACTCGGTCTGCCCGTGCTTGAGACCTCCCGTATGACACCCGAGGCGCTCGACGCCCTCCGCGCGACCGCGGCCGACATCTTTTGCGTCGCGGCCTATGGCTGCATCTTGCCCGACGAGGTTCTTCATATGGCGCCCCTCGGCTGTGTGAACGTGCACGCGTCGCTTCTGCCTCGCTGGCGCGGCGCCGCCCCCATCCAGCGCTCGATTCTTGCCGGAGACGCCGAGACGGGCGTGTCCATCATGCGCATCGGTCAGGGTGTGGACACCGGCGACTACTGCGCCCAGGCCTCTTGCTCGGTCCCGGGCAAGACGGCAGATGAGCTCACCGCTGAGCTCGCGGAGCTCGGCGGCGAGCTTTTGGTGCAGACGCTTCCCGCTATCGCGGACGGTACCGCCACATGGACGGTGCAGGACGAGTCCCTCGTCACGCATGCCGCCAAGATCGCTAAGGCTGAGCTCCGTCTCGATCCCGCTACGTCTGCCTCTCAAAACGTTCGCAGGGTGCTCGCATCGAGCGATGCCGCACCGGCGCGCTGCGCAGTTGGGGGCAGGCAGGTGCGCGTCCTTCGCGCCCGTGCGCTCGAGGGCGCAGGCGCGTCCTCGTTGGGCGGTCTGCCGAAGGAGGGCGCCTTCGCGATTCGCGCCAAGCGCGTGCTCTTGGGCTGCGTTAACGGTGCGTTCGAGGTCCTCGAGGTGAAGCCCGACGGTAAGCGTGCCATGGATGCTGCTGCCTGGGCGGCCGGTCTTCAGGCCAAAGAGGGCGTCTGGGAGCTCTTATCGTGAGTGCGCTCGCGCCGGCGCGCCGTGTCGCGCTCGAGGCTCTCGCCGCGGCGACGCGCGAGAAGCGCTATGCCCGTGAGGTGCTCGACCACGCGGATGCGGTCGCGCGCTTGGACGCCCGCGACCGCGGGCTTTGCCGCAGGCTCGTCCTGG
Source organism: uncultured Collinsella sp. (assembly GCA_959602875.1). Classification (GTDB taxonomy): domain Bacteria; phylum Actinomycetota; class Coriobacteriia; order Coriobacteriales; family Coriobacteriaceae; genus Coprousia. The sequence continues at coordinate 1,228 of CAUGVQ010000064.1, forward strand.
GTACTACGGCCGCTGAGGGTGCGCTCGACGAGCTTCTCGACACCTATCTATCGCAGCCCCGCAAGGTTTCCCCTCGCGTGCGCGCGGCGCTGTGCATCGCGGCGTTTGAGATCGTCTACCTGAGGACGCCCGCCGAGGTCGCGGTAAGCCAGGGCGTGGAGCTCGTGCGCTCTGTCGCTCGCGGTGCGGCCGGCCTCGCCAACGCGGTGCTGAGGCGCGTGGCTGAGGGGGCGGAGGGCTATCTCTTCGCGCTGGATGCCCCCCTGGGCGAGCGTGAGCATGTCTCCCGAGCCCGCCGTGCTGGGCTGCCGGTGTGGCTCTCCGACCGTATCGGCGCCTCCCTTCCCGCGAGCGATGCAGAGGCGCTTCGCCAATCCGAGCTTGAGCCGGCGCCGGTGAGCGTGCATGTGCGCCCCGATGCCGCATATCCGCAGGGGGGACGCCCCTCCGAGCTCCCCGGTTGCGTGCTCGATGCCGATGCGGGCCAGATTGCGCACACAGGCACCTTTGCGAGCGCCGAAGTGGTCGCCTCAGACCTCCACGCTCAGCTCGTGGCGACCGCGGCGGTGTCTTCGGGCACGTGTCTCGAGATAGGCGCCGGGCGGGGGACCAAGACCTTCATCATGGCGTGTCAGGCCGCGCGCGCGGGCTATACGCGGGAGCATGTAGCTGTCGATTTGTACCCGGGCAAGTGCGCCGCGAACCTCGAGCGTCTTGAGCGCGCCGGTTTCTTTGGCGTGCGCGCCCTTGCGGGAGACGCCCGCGACCTCGATGCCGTGCTCGCCCCTCTAGGCGACGCAGCCGGGATGCTCTTCGATACCGTGCTGGTCGATGCACCCTGCTCGGGAACGGGCACCATGCGCCGTCACCCGGAGATTCCCTGGCGGCTTGCGAAGGCGGACATCCAGCCCGGCGGCTCGCTGCCGGCGCTTCAGCTCTCCCTGCTCACGGCTGCCGCCGCGCGCGTTCGCCCCGGCGGTGCGCTCCTGTACGCCACCTGCTCGGTGCTCGACGCCGAGAACCGGGGCGTGATCGAGGCGTTTCTCGCGAGCGAGCAGGGGAGGGCGTTTCGCCTGGCTCCGGTTTCCGAGAGCCCGATCTTCTCGCTGGAGGCGTTTATGGGCGCCGCAGAGCTTGTGCGCGCGCATGAAGAAGGGGACGGCACGTTTCGTACCGCCCCCGCTCCTGGTGCCTATGATGGGCACTTCTGCGCCCGTATGGTGCGCTCCTGCGAGCTCTAGTTGTTCTTGTGCGGGCAGTTTTCGCAGCTGTGCGTCTCCGCTGCCGGCGCGGTGCTGCTCGCGCCCGAGGTGGCCTCGGTGGATGAGCTGCCGCCGCGCTGGTCGGTGTTGTAGAAGCCGCTTCCCTGGAAGGTGATGCCGCTCGCGCTAAAGACCTTGGTGGCCTCGGCGCCGCAGGCAGGGCAGCTCACCTCGGGGTGCTCCATCATGCCGTGCTCGACCTCAAAGACCTCGCCGCACGAGGTGCAGCGGTAATCGTAACGTGCCATGTGCTTCCTCTCCTGTTTGCCGAAAGCGGCGCCCGAAGGCGCCGCCTGAGCGTTTGACCATCCGATACTGTACCCAAAACACCCCGTCATGTGAAGCGGGGCGCGCACCTTGGCAAGACAGCGCGCGGGCGTCACATTTCCTTCGTGTGGGCCGAGCGACCGCAGCGCTCGAGCAGCTCCGCGCATGTCTGCTCGGCGGCAGCGATATCCGTCTCGTCCGCCTGCCAGCTCCAGTTGCCCTCCGCAACGCCGGGGACGTTCATGCGGCAGTCGTCGCCGAGTCCGAGCACGTCCTGCAGCGGCATCATGACGTGCTCCGCATCGCTCGCAAGGGCGCTCTCGACGAGCTTCTCGGCAAGCTCGGCTGCCGCCGTCTCGTCGCCGCCGGTGAAGGAGGACGCGCAGAAGCCCACGAGGGTGGCCGTGTCATGCGTTGAGGTGTAGAGGATCTTCTCCGGCTTGGGATAGAGACCCGACCGGATGTCGTAATCCTCAAAGAGCATCACGTCCATACCCGGGAAGCCGCAGGCGCTCACCAGCGAGCGCACGCCGGGGGTGAGCACGCCCAGGTCCTCGGCGATAAACGGCAGGGGACCGAGCTCGGCGTATGCGCGCTCAAAGAGCTCCTTGCCCGGACCCGGCACCCAGCGGCCATCGGAGCCGGGGTGGCCGGCGGGGATGGAGAAGTAGTTGTGGAAGCCGAGGAAGTGGTCGAGGCGAACCCGGTCGTAGACGCGCGTGGCACGGCGCAGGCGCGCGAGCCACCAGGCGTAGCCCTCGGCGCGCATGACATCCCAGCGATAGGTGGGGTTGCCCCAAACCTGCCCGCCGGGGGCGAAGTTATCGGGCGGCGCGCCGGCGATCTCGGTCGGGCGCCCATCGCGGTCGAGGTTAAAGAGCTCCGGGCGCGCCCATGCGTCGGCCGAGTCGTCGGAAACGTACATGGGGATGTCGCCGATGACCTCGATACCCTGCGCGTTGGCGTATCCCATTACGTCCTGCCAAGCGAGCTCAAAGCGGTACTGCAGGTAGGATTGGATATGCGCTTCCTTGGCAAGGCGCGGGTCAGAGAGGAGCTCGGGCCGGTAGCGGCTAAACTCCTCGGGCCACTCGTGCCGCGAGGCGCCGTCGGTGAGCTTCTTAATGGCCATAAAGGCGCAGTAGGGCTCAAGCCAGCTGCGCGCGTCGGCCACGTAGTCGCGGTAGGCGATATCAACGCCGGCGCCGCCGCGCGCCTCCCAGGCGAGGTAGTCGGCGCGGAGCTCCTCTTCCGTCTCGGGCAGAAGGTCGATGTTGCCCGCAAAGGCAGAAGGTCCGGCATAGGGGGAGTTGTAGAAGTCCGTGGGGTTCACGGGCAGTACCTGCCAGTAGCGGAAGCCCATGGCCGCAAGATGGTCGACAAAGCGCTTGGACGCATCGCCGAGCGTGCCCGGGCGTCCGTCGTCGGTCGGCACGGAGGTGATGTGGCAGACCACACCGGCGCCCTTATGCAGAGGCTCCTGCAGCCGGCGTGCGGGATGGAAGGAGACCACAGCAGAGCCGAACGGCCAGAGGTGGACCTCCACAAAGCCCTCGGCGTCCACGGTGAGCTCGGCGCCCGAGACAACATCGGTCGCGCATTCGCCACGAGCGGGAATGCGCACGGTCGCCTCGTTCGTGCGGCTGCGGTTGATGAGCACGGTCGCCGCCTCGCCGCAGTCGTTCACACGGGTATAGCCGAGCACGTCGTCGCCGGATGCAAAGGCCTCGATGCGGCCGTTCACAAGCACGGGAAGCTCGCGGCGGATGCCGGCGGCGTTCTTGATGATGGTCTCCATGTCGTACTCGTGCGGGTCACTGGGGCGCGGCAGGCCGCGGCGGTTGCCGGGGTCGGAGAGGCCCTCCAGGCCGTACTCGTCGCCGTAGTAGATGGACGGCACGCCCGGGAACGTCATCTGCATGAGCGTGGCGAGCCAGAAGCGCGCCTTGGCAAGCCCCATGGCCTCGGGGGAGAGGCGCCAGCGGCCGCGCTCCTCCTCGGGGAGCTTGCTCTCGTCGGGGCCGCCGCCGAGCACGCTCGCGATACGCGGGCGGTCGTGGCTGCCAAGAAGGTTCAGGCAGCAGGCGAGTGCCTCCGGCGGATAGTTCTCCGCAAGGCTCCAGATGACCTCGGCCGCATCGGCGGCGGAGATGTTGCCCATGAGGAAGTCGATGACCATGGTGCGGAACGGGTAGTTCATGGCCGAGTCGAGCTCCTCGCCCTGGAGGTAGTGACGGGGCTTGCCGTAGCTGATCTTATTTGAAGCGTCCTCCCAGACCTCGCCAAGCAACAGGGCGTCGGGCTTCTCCTCAGTCAGAACCTGCTTGATGCCGGCGATGAGGTCCTCGTGGAGCTCGTCGGCCACATCGAGACGCCAACCGCGTGCACCGGCGCGCGTCCAGTGGCGGATGACGCCGTCCTCGCCGAGCAGAAGCTCGCGCACAAGCGGGGAATCCTGGTTGAAATCGGGCATGTTATCGATGCCCCACCAGCACGCGTAGGTGCCGTCCTCCTTGAACTCGTAGGCGTCGCGCCACGGTGAGTTGGGATTGTTCCACGCACCCTCGTCCGGATAGTTGCCAAACCGGTTGAAGTAGCGGGAATCATCGCCGGTGTGGTTGAAGACGCCGTCCAAGATGATGGAGATGCCGAGTTTCTCGGCAGCGGAGCAGAGGCTCTTAAAATCCTCTTCCGTGCCGAGGATGGGGTCGATCTTGAGGTAGTCGGCGGTATCGTAGCGGTGGTTGCTCGCCGCCTCGAAGATGGGGTTCAGGTAGATGGCGGTGATGCCGAGCTCGGAGAGCCGCGGCAGGTCCTCCTCGATGCCCTTGAGCGAGCCGCCGTAGAAGTCCCAGTACTTGATTGAGCCGTCCTCGTTGCGCTCGTAGACCGGCGGCTCCCACCAGTCCTCGATGAGGCGGCGCTGGACGCCGTTGCGCGGGATGGCGAGTGCGGCCTCGGTGCGCTCGCGCCAGGCGTCATCGCGGCGGTAGCGGTCCGGGAAGATTTGGTAGACCATGCCGTTCTCGTACCACGACGGGCGCGTGGTACGGTGGCGGTAGACGCTAATCTGGAACGACGGGCAGTTCGCATAGTCGTAGGGCACGCCCTCGCCGCCTACGTGACCCTCGCGTGCGCCGAGGTGCATAACATGCGTGCCGTCCGCCTCGCTCCACGTTGCATGGAAGGTGTACCAAATGTTCGCCGTGCGCGGGCAGGCGAGGGTATAGACGTAGAGTCCCTCGTCGTTGAGCGTCATCTCGTGCAGGCGCTCGCCCTCACCGTCGACCCACGTACGCAGAGTGACGGTGATAGGACTCGGGACGGGGTCTTCAACGCGGACTGCCAAGGTAACAGAGCCCCCGACTTCCAACGCTCCAAACGGCGAGCGGAATACCGGCAGGCGAGAGTTATGGATGAGCTTCATAGGGGTTTCCGATCTATCTGCCGCCCGGACGTACAGGATTGACAGAGCGTCAAGAATTGGGCAGCTCACCTATTATAAAGGGAGAGCGCCTCTCATTGAAGGCGTAGTTCAACAGTTTTAGGTGGGCTGTTGAGAAAGCAGAAGATGCAAGGTGCCGACATAGGGGAGGAGCCGCCTCGCGGGCGGCTCCTCTTAGCGTCGGTGGGTAAGGTGGCAGACCCTAGCGCTTGGTTGTGCGCTTCTTGGCCGCGCTCACCGAGGTGGTCTTAGCCGCGGGCTTGGCGGCCGGCTTCGTGGGCGCCTTCTTGGCGGCATCGTCGGCCTTGGGCACTGCGGCGGGCTTGGCTGCGGCGGTCGCCTTGGCGGCGGGCTTAGCCGTGGCGGTTGCCTTAGCGGCGGGCTTGGCCGCAGTGGTGGCCTTTGCCGTAGCGGTCGCCTTGGCAGCAGGCTTGGCCTCAGCGGTCTTGGCGGTCGCCTTGGGCGCAGTCGTCTTCGCGGCAGTAGTCTTAGCGGCCGCGGCCTTAGTGGCGGCAGGGGCCTTCTCAACAGGCTTGGTAGCAGTCTTTGCCGTAGCTGCCTTGGCAGCGGGCTTTGCGGCCTCCTTGGTTGCGGCAGGCTTCTCTGCGGCCTTGGCCGCGGTCTTGGTCGCAGCCGTCTTCGTCGTGCTCGCGGCCTTGGTCGCGGTGGCCTTGGGGGCAGCCTTTGCCGTGGTCGTCTTCTTTGCAGGAGCGGTCTTGGGGGCCGCCTTCTCCGCAGCCTTGGCCGTGGTCTTGCGCGCGGCGGGCTTCTTCTCCGCGGGCTTCTCAGCTACTTTTGGGGAGCTCGCCTTCGGAGCCTTCTCCTCAGCGGACTCGGCCTTGGCCTCAGGTTCCTTCACGGGCTCGGGCTTGGGCTCAGGCTTAGCTTCTGCTTCGGGCTCGGGCTTGGGCTCTGCCTTCGGCTCGGGCTTGGGCTCGGGTGCCGGGGGAGTGGGCGGAACGGGCTGGACGTCGGGGCGCAGGAAGGTATAGAGGTCCATGTAGGCGCCTGCGGAGCGCTTCCACGAGAAGTCGGTCTTCATAGCCTGCTCGACGACGCGGTTGAAGGCGTCGCGGTCGTCCCAGAACAGGCGGGCGCCGCGGAAGACTGCGTCGCCCATTTCGTCGCCGTTGAAGTTTGCGAACGAGAAGCCCGTGCCCTCGCCGGTCTCGTAGTTGTAGGGGATGACGGTGTCGCGCAAACCGCCGGTCTCGCGGACCACCGGCAGGGTGCCGTAGCGCATGGCGATGATCTGCGACAGGCCGCAGGGTTCAAAGAGCGACGGCATGAGGAAGAGGTCGGCGCCGGCGTACATGCGGCGGGAGAGCGCGGAGTCGAAGGTGATGCGCGCGGACATGGTTCCCGGGTACTTTGCCGCGAAGTAGTTCATGGCGTCCTCGTAGGCGCGGTCGCCGGTACCGAGCACGGCCACCTGGACGCCGCCCGAGAGAATGCGGTCGAGCGAGTAGGTGACAAGGTCCATGCCCTTCTGGCGGGTGAGACGGCTCACCATGACCATGAGCGGACGGTCGTCGCGAACCTCGAGGCCGAGCTCCTCCTGAAGCGCGCGCTTGCAGGCTGCCTTGCCGGCCATGTTGCCCACGCTGTAGTTCTCGGTGATCTGGTAGTCGGTCGCGGGGTCCCAGGACGGCTCGTCGATGCCGTTCAGGATGCCCTGGAGGCTCTCGGAACGGTTGCGGAGCACCCAGTCGAGGCCCTCGCCGTAATCGGAGGTCTTGATCTCGCGCGCGTAGGTCGGGCTCACCGTGGTGATGGCATCGCTGTAGCAGAGCGCGCCCTGCATGAAGTTGATGGAGCACGAGTCGCAGCGGAGCTGGCGCGCGGCGTTAGGGATGTGGGCGAGGCCGAGCACGTCGTTCAGCATCTTGTCGGAGAACTGGCCCTGGAAGGCGATGTTGTGGATAGTGAAGATGGTCTTCACGCGCTCGTAGAGGGGAAGCCCCTGATAGAACTCGCGCAGGAAGACCGGGGCGAGGGCGGTCTGCCAGTCGTTGCAGTGCAGGATGTCGCACTCAAAGCCCTCGGGAAGGTGCTGGAGGCTCTCGCAGATGGCCTTCGAGAAGAAGGCGAAGCGCTCGCCGTCATCAAAGAAGCCGTACGGGTAGCTGCGGTTGAAGTAGTGCTCGTTGTCCACGAAGAGGTAGGTGACCCCGCCCTCCTCGAGCTTCTCGAGGCCGCAGTACTCGTTGCGCCATCCGAGCGGCACGTAGAAGTCGCAGAAGTGCTCCATGCGCGCCTTGAACTCGTCGGGGATGCTCGCGTACTTGGGGCACATGACGATGACCTCGGAGCCGTCCTTCACGAGCTCCTGGGGAAGGGATCCCGCAACGTCACCGAGTCCGCCCGTCTTGACAAAGGGGGCAACCTCGGCGGAGGCGAAGACCACATGCATCTTGTCTTTTGCCATGTCGTACTCTCCTAATCGATCTGAGAGACGAAACTGCCGCCGATGGGGGCGACACCTAAATGATAACGCGCCCGCCCAGACGGTGCCGGGCGGGCGCTGTGTTGTTACATGCGCGCGGTTAGTGGCGTGCTCCCTTGCCCATCACGAGGATCGCGTCGGGCGTGCCGCGGTACTCGGTGTTCTCGGGGATGACATTGTTCTTGTCGAGGATGGCGTTCTCGACACGGGCGCCGCGCTTGATGACGCAGCTGAACATGATGATGGAGTTCGAGACGTTCGCGCCGCTCTCGACGATAACGCCGCGGGAGAGGATGGAGTTGCGAACCGTGCCGTAGATCTTGCAGCCGGCGGAGATGAAGGAGTTCTGCGCGTTGCTGCCCGCATAGTACTTGGCAGGTGCCGCGTCGTGCGCCTTCGTGCGGATCGGACGATCCTTCTGGAAGAGCTGGTCGAAGATATCGGGCGTGAGGAGCTCCATGCTGCGCTGGTAGTAGGTGCGCTCGCCGAAGATGCCGATGGCGAGGCCCTTGTACTCGTAGCTGCAGACGTCGATGCGCGCGAAGTCGCCCGCGATAGCCTCGAAGAAGTCGAGGTAGTCGGCGTTCGCGTAGTTGTTGATGATGTCGAGCAGAAGCTCGCGGTTGATGACGAAGCAGTCAATGAACTTGTTGTCACCGTACTCGCAACCGGCCTCGATGGACTGGACGCGGCCCGCGTCGCCGATGATGAGACGGCTGGCATCGTCGTGATGGCGCTCGGCCTTGACGTAGACCATGGTCACGCCCACGCCGGAGCGCTCATGGGCATCGATGATCTCGTCGAGGTCCATGTTGAAGATGATGTTGGCGCCCATCATCACGACATAGGGGGTCGTGGCGCGCTCGAAGAGCTCGCGGTTGGAGATGATGTCGCGTAGAAGGAAGCGCATGCCGCGCTTGGTGGTGCCGTAGGGGTTGCCGGGCATGCAGAACAGGCCGCCGCTCTTGCGGTCGAGCATCCAGTCCTTGCCGTGACCCACATGGTCGGAGATCGAGCGCCAGTTGCCCGGCATGACGAGGCCGACGGTGCGGATGCCGGCGTTGGTCATGTTGGAGAGCGGGAAGTCGATCAGGCGGTAGCGGCCCATGAACGGCAGCGATGCCACGGGGCGGTTCTCTATCAGTTTGCTGGCTTCAGTGCCCGCGTAGTTAGCGGTGATATAGCCGATGGCCTTGGAGTTGATCATCGGTTCATTCCCCCTTCCCGATCACGACGTCATTTCCGACGACGGCGGTGTCCTTCGTAGTATCGACGCTGCCGAGCTTGACGCCCTCTTCGACGACGGCGTTCTCACCCAGGATCGCGCGGCTCACATGCGCGCCGTTCTTGACGACGGCGCCGGGCAGCAGCACGGAGTCCTCGACGATGGCACGGTCGCCGACCACGCAGTCGGTGGAGATGATGGAGTGGCGCACGGTGCCCATGATCTTGCAGCCGTTGGCAACGAGCGAGTCGTCGACGCGGCCGTCGGGGCCGATGTAGTGCGGCGGGCGAGTCGAGTCGTTCGACATGATGGGATGCTTGGTGTCGAAGAGGTCGAACTCGGGGTTCTCGCCGAGCAGGTCCATCGAGGTCTCGTGGTAGCTCGCGATGGTTCCGACGTCCTTCCAGAAGCCGTTGTACTCATGGACGAACAGGCGCTTGCCGTCCGCGAGGGCCTTGGGGATGATGTCGTTGCCAAAGTCGTGGCTCGAGCGCTGGTTGACGGCGTCTTCCTCGAGGGCGTTCACGAGGAAGTCATAGGAGAACACGTAGATACCCATGGAAGCGAGGTTCGAATCGGGCTTCTCGGGCTTTTCGGTGAACTTGGTGACCTGATGGTTCTCATCGGTCGTGAGGATGCCGAAGCGGCTCGCGTCCTCCCACGGCACCGGCATGACCGCGATGGTGAGGTCGGCGTTGTTGTCGATGTGGGTGGCGAGCATCTCGCGGTAGTCCATGCGATAGAGCGCGTCGCCCGAGAGGATGAGGACGTACTCGGGGTGGTGGGACTTGATGTAGTCGAGGTTCTGCGTCACGGCGTCAGCGGTGCCGGCATACCAGGCGCCGCCCTCCTGCGTGGCGTACGGCGGCAGGATAGAGACGCCCGCGCCGGTCTCGTTGAGGTCCCAGCCGCGGCCCGAACCCACGTACTCATGAAGCTGGTAGGGACGGTACTGCGTCAGGACGCCGACCGTGTCGATACCAGAGTTAGCGCAGTTGGACAGCGTAAAGTCAATGATGCGGTACTTGCCGCCGAACGAGACGGCTGGTTTGGCGATCTTAGCGGTGAGCGCCCCCAACCTGCTGCCCTGCCCCCCGGCGAGGAGCATCGCGATGCATTGCTTTCTACTCATCGATGTCCTCCTTCAAAATCCCTGAACCCTATAGACCTTGCTATCGAGCGGGGCGGACGGTGAGTCCGCCCCGTGGATGCCTTGATGGGGATGCGCCGTCGTGCAATGACGCGACCCGTTATGCGTGCCAGATCTCGTCGCGGTACTCGCGGATGGTGCGGTCGGACGAGAACCAGCCCGAAGACGCGGTGTTCATGAGCGCACGGCGGTTCCAGCTCTTGCGGTCCGCATAGCTGGCGGTGAGCTCCTCCCACGCGTCAACGTAGGAGCGGAAGTCCTTCATGACAAAGTCATGGTCGTTTCCGCTCATGAGCTCATTATGGATGCTTTCGAAGTCACCCGAGAGATGAGCAAACGTGTTATCGGTGAGTTCGTCAATAACGCGCCCTAAACGGTCACGGTCGCCGTTGTACATATCCCACGCGAAGTGCATATGGCTAGCGCGGAGCTCGTCGACCTCGGGTGCGGTGAGACCAAAGATCTTCTCGTTTTCGATGCCGGCGAGGTTCACGATCTCGATGTTGGCGCCGTCCATGGTGCCGAGCGTGAGCGCGCCGTTCATCA
>CAUGVQ010000065.1 GCA_959602875.1 uncultured Collinsella sp.
CAGTGCACCGGCGCCAACCCGCGCTACCCGCTCATGAGCGAGATCAAGGAGCTCTTCCTTGACGCGTACTATGGTCGCGAGCCGCAGTCCTACGAGGACTAAGGCCCAGATGCGCCTATAATGGTATCGGGGCGGCAACGCCCGCCCCGACCTCTCGTCCTGTTCTCCCCTTCTAGAAAGGACACACCATGATCCTTCCCGATTCCAAGACCGAGATCGTCCATCGCGGCAACAAGACCGTCTACGATCTGGGCGACAAGATCGCCAAGGTGTTCAACGAGAACAAGCCCGTCTCCGACATCTTCAACGAGGCCCTCAACCTCGCGCGCATCAACGAGACCGGCATCCGCAGCCCCAAGGCTCTTGAGGTCACTCAGCTCGACAACGGCGGCTGGGCCCTCATCACCAGCAAGGTCCCGGGTGTCACCCTCGCCGAGAAGATGGACGCCGAGCCCCAGCGCTTTGGTGAGTACCTCGAGCAGTTTGTCGACCTTCAGATCGAGATCAACGGTTACACCTGCACGCAGCTGAACCGTCAGTTCGACAAGTACACACGCATGATCAACTCTCTCGACCAGATCAATGCGACCACCCGCTACAACCTGCTCGAGCGCCTGAACGGCCTCAAGAGCAAGGGCTATGTCTGCCACGGCGACTTCAACCCCACCAACGTCATCGTCGGTGAGGACGGTCAACTCTACGTCTGCGACTGGGCTCACGCCACCCAGGGCTCCCCTGCCGCCGACGCCGCTATGACCTACCTGCTGTTCGCCCTCCACTCCAAGGAGCAGGCCGACGCCTACCTCGAGCTCTACTGTGAGCGCGCCGACATGCCGATGCAGGTCGTCCGCCAGTGGATGAGCATCGTGGCCGCCTCCGAGCTCGCGCGTAAGCGCAAGGTCGACGAGGAGTTCCTCATGAGCTGGGTCGACGTTGTTGATTACCAGGGCTAAGGACTGCTAAGGGCTCGTTGACATCCATTTGTCATAAAGCCAAGCGTCTTAAGGGCTTCTTCCTCCGGGAAGGAGCCCTTTTTGTGCCAATAGTTAGCGTCGATGGGTAACGCAGCGCGGTGACACGTCCACCCGGCGCGTTCACCGCACCCTTTTTTCATTTTCCAGCGACTTCTTTCATGTATGCCTCCCAAAAGGGGCGCTTAATGAAAGGAGTTGCTGGCACCTGAAAGAAAGCGCAAGAACGCCCCTTAGAACTCGGCAAAGTGCGGAGCTCCCGCCTCGGGTGCGAGCGTCGCGCTGAAGCGCTCGCGCAGCGCAGCGAGAAACGCCTCCTGCTCCCCTGTCCGATAAACAAGCTCGAGCGCCACGGCATCGGTATACGTGGTCCCGCTAATCTTTCCGCCCGTGCGCTCCACCATATCGCGCACTTGGTCGAACTGCGCGTAGGAGACGGTAAGGGACACCGGGACAACGCTCGTCATCTCGACGATAAGGCCCTCGTCCTCAGCGGATGCCACCGCCGCCTGAGCCGCCGCTGTATAGGCGCGCACAAGGCCGCCAGGACCCAAAAGGGTGCCGCCAAAGTAACGGGTGGTGACGCAGCATACGTCGCGCAGGCCGGCCCCGCGGAGCACCTCGAGCGTAGGCATACCGCTCGTACGCTGGGGCTCACCGTCGTCGCTTGCGCGCTCCGTACCGTCGGCGAGGATCCATGCAGGAACGTTATGACGGGCGTCGTAGTGACGGGCACGCACGGCCGCCTGATGGGCATCAGCCTCCGCCGGGCTCTCCACATGCACGAGCTGGGCGATAAACCGACTGCGACGGTCCTCGAACTCCCCCTGCGCACAAGCACCCGCACGCAGCGTCCTATAGCTCTCCACAGCCCCTCCTACATGCCCCACAATGCACTGGCGCCTCCGCCCGTATCGCTGCCATTGTAGCGGAACGCTTATATCGCAACGTCAGGAGGCCCCGTTTTCTCACCGGGAGGTTTTGCGAAGCGTACCTCCCGGGAGAAAACGGGGCCTCCCACGTGCGTATGAAGCGATCCGCTACGAGTTCTTCATCACGATGCTGCTGACCGTATCGGCAACATGCTCGCAGCTGTCGACGCAGTACTCGAGGAAGGTGTAGACCTCGTGCCAGCCAAAGACCTTGAGGGCGTCGGTCTCGGTCGTGTGCAGGGTGCGCATGGCGCGGATGTAGGCGTGGTCCGCCTCCTCCTCGGTATCGTTGATGGCAATGACGTGCTTGCGCAGCGTCTTGGAGCGCTTGAACTGGGGCAGGTCCTCAAGCAGCGCGCACATCTCGGTGCAGGCGCGCTCAATCATCTCGACGAGCTCGAGCGCGTCAGGGCGAATCTCGGTGATGTTATCGAAGTACAGGCGGTGCATGACGCCCTCGATACGGTCGGTCACGGTATCGAGATTCTCCGAGAGCATCGCGATGTCCTCGCGCTCAATAGGGGTGACAAACGCGGTTACGAGCGCGTCGTTGATCTCGTGCTTGATCTCGTCCGCAGCCTGCTCGATCTGGTGCATCTTGTCGACCGCGCCCTTGAACTCCTCGGTGTTGTAGGAGCGCATGACCTCGCCGAGCAGCGCCGCCGCCTGGCAAGAGAGCTCCGCGTGCTTGCGGAACGAGTCGAAGTAGAACGCGTCGTTTTTCCTAGCCATGTGGATACATCCTCCCAAATGAACGTTTCCGTGCAATATCGAGCGCGGACGCGCCGCGCGAGCCGTAACAGAGAAACCTAGAAGACCATGAGGAAGATCTTCGCCATCAAGAAGCTGATAAGACCGCAGCCCGGGAAGGTGAAGATCCAGGTGAGCACCATGTCGCGCACGACGGTGAAGTTGATGGCCGAGAGGCGCTTCACGGCGCCCACACCCATGATGGCGCTCGTCTTGGTATGCGTGGTGGAAACCGGGATACCAAAGACGGTTGAGAGCAGGATGCAGATGGCGCCGGCAAGGTCGGCCGAGAAGCCCTGGTACTTCTCGAGCTTGACCATGTCCATGCCGACGGACTTGATGATCTTCTCGCCGCCCACGGACGTACCCACGCCCATAACCGTGGAGCAGAGGATCATGAGCCAGACCGGGATGATGGCGCCCGAGACGTTGGGCTCACCGTTGCAGAAGGCCACGCCGAGCAGAAGGACGCCGATGAACTTCTGGCCGTCCTGAGCACCGTGCATGAAGCTCATGGCCGCGGCACCAAAGATCTGGGCACCGGTGAAGAAGCCGTTGGCACGACGACGGTCGATGTTGCGGCAGATGATGGTGAGTCCCTTGCAGATGCCCCAGCCGAGCGCAAAGCCAATAGCGAGGCTCAGGACGAGACCGTAGAGAACCTTGACCCACTCGTCCATGTTCACGCCGTCAAGGCCGCCCTGCGTGGCCAAGGCAGCGCCCGTAAGGCCGGCGATAAGCGAGTGACTCTCGCTCGTGGGAATGCCAAAGATGGAAGCGCCCACGCTGTAGACCACGATGGAGAAGAGGGCAGCGCAAAGCGCCACGAGGGCAATCTGCGTATCGGTGCCGAAGTCGACCATGTTAGAGATGGTGGAGGCAACCGAGGCGTTCAGGTGCGTCATGATGAGGACGCCGAGGAAGTTGAAGATGGCGCTCATGATGATCGCGGGGCGCGCATTCATGCAGCGCGTGGTGACACAGGTTGCAATGGAGTTAGGGGCGTCGGTCCAACCGTTGACGAAGATGACGCCGAGCGTGAGCAGGACGGTGATGGCAAGAATGGGACTCGCCATAAGCTCCTGCAAAAACAGCGCTAGTGAGAAATCCACGTATGCTCTTTTCCCTCAGGACATGCGCCAGGTGGCACATCGTTGGAACAACCTGCACCATTTTAGCGGTTCTTGACCATCTTCTAACGCAGAGCTGATATTTTAGATGGGCAAACGTGTCCTATAGCGCGCCGAGCGGTTCTCCTAGCTGCAGATATTCCGTGAACGGCAAAGACAGCTTACGATTCCCTTACATTGCGCTTACCGAGAGAAGACCGCAAGGCGACGAAATCAGCCATAGAAGAGGATGCGAAGCGGGCCGATAAGCCGGGTTCTGTCGCGGACGGTCATTTATCTTGGCACGCACGTTACCATGCGGCTCTTCGCACGCTACCCGAGCGCGGACCGGGCAGGCCCATGGCGCTCCTATTCGCGCTTGCTCCGAATGGGGTTTACCCAGCCGCCGCGTCGCCGCGACGCTGGTGGTCTCTTACACCACCGTTTCAGCTTTTCCCTTTACGCTTGCGCGCAGGTGGGAGTCTTCTTTTCTGCGGCACTTTCCGTCGGGTCGCCCCGCCTGGCCGTTAGCCAGCATTCTGCCCTGTGGAGCCCGGACTTTCCTCACACCGGTGTGCACCGGCGCGCGACCGTCTGGCCCGCTTCGCGGCTCACGATTGTAGCACGATATAGCACGGCGCCCGCCGACCGAGGCCGACGGGCGCCGAATCTACGCGAACCCTATGGGCGGACGGACCTAGAGGCCCATCTCCTCCTTGAGCTTGACGAGCTCCTCGTCCACCGCGGCGGTAGAGCCAGCCTCGGCGTACTTGCGCTCGAGGTCGGCGGCCGGGTCGGTGGCGTCGGCGTTGAGCTCGGTCATGGCGTTGGAGCGGTCGAGCATCTCGTCGGCCTTGGCCTCCATACGGTCGAAGGCGCTCATAGCGGCGGCAGCGCTGTCACCGGCAGAAGAGACCTTGTTGACCTGATCCTGCGTCTTGGCGACGGCGACTTTGGCCTTGATGGCCTCGCGGCGGCCGCGCAGGGTCTCAATGTCGTTCACGAGCTTGTCGTGCATGGCGCGCATCTTCTCGGCGTTGTCGCGCGCAGCCTCGGCCGCGACGGCAAGGCTCTCGCCCTGAGCCACGAGCTGCTGCTTCTTGGCAAGGAAGGTACGGGCATCGCCCTCGTTACCGGCCTGGAGGGCACGGCGAGCAAGGCCGTCGTACTTCTCGACCTCCTTGTTGTTCTCGGAGACCATACGGGCGGTGCGGGCCTCCTCAGCCATAACGCCGGCGGTCTCCTCCTTCACCTCGGCGAGCGACTCGGTGAGGTCGCGCAGGTACTGATCGACCATTTTGGCGGGATCCTCCGCGCGATCGAGCAGATCGTTAACATTTGCCTTGATGATGTCGGCAAAACGGTCGAGCATTCCCATAGTGGAACTCCTCCTCTAGGCGGACGCATCCGCTTCAGGCGCGCTCAACCCCCGAGCGCGCGGTTAGCCTACCTTGTACCCTTGCGAGAACTTGCGCAAGCGCCTCAATCGTCGTTTGACGGCGAACGGTACTTCTCCTCAAGGTCGTTGAGCTTCTTATCACCGAAGGTCTCGAGCGGCGTGTTGAGAACCTCCTCGAGATGCTCCTGCTCGCTTTGGCGCGCCTCGGCGCGCTTGCGCACGACAAAGACGATGCCGCCCACAACGGCAATCACCGCAACCGCACCCGCAACGTAGACGATAGGCGACGTGGTAACGGTCATGATGCGCTTGGCAGTATCGGCAAATGCGCGCGAGAAGATCTCCTCTTGGTCGATGGAGAGGTCTTGGTAGTAGCGATCGAGATAGTCGGAGAGAATACCGATCGCCTCGTCATCCATCACCGACTTCGCCTGGGAGCCGACGGCATATCCGCAGGTGAACGAGCCCTGACCGTCGTCGCAGAACACCAGCACGAAGTGCGCCTCGTCGTCAAAGAGCTCGTCATAGAGCTGAAGGGCCACCTGGCCGAGCTCGGTGGCAGACGTCGAGGTGCCGTTGGGCAGAATATAGAGGAAGGGACGGACGCCCGTCAGGTCGTAGAACTCCTCAAGACCCTGCTCGACCACAGCCGGACTGTGGATCCAATCGCCGTCCGCGTCGTCATAGAGCGCCGTCTTCTCCGCCGCGTCCGCAGGCAGTGCCTCACGCTCGTGCGTAGACGCCGTGATTTCCACCGTCGAAGTGCTGCAGGACGTAACCGAGGTGAGCGCAGTCGATATCAAAGCGCAGACGAGCGCGACGATAACCACGACGATGCAGCCGCGACCGCAGCCCCCGGATCCCTGCGCCGGCCCTTGCGGAGCGGGACCCGCAGGCCCTGCAGGGGGCACGTTGTTGTTCATACTGCGACCGATGCCCATGCCGGCGAGAAACGGCCAGATGCCGCTCCCTCCCCCGCCACCAAAGAAGCTGCGGGTGGGACGTGGGGCAAATCCACCGCCGAAGACCCCGGGACGGGGCGATCCAAATCCACCGGGGCGAGACCCGCCGCCCATGCCGGAGCCAAAGCTCCGTCCACCGCTTCGTCTGCCGCCGGAAAAGCCTCCAAAGCTGCGACCGCCGCCGCGGAAGCCGCCGCCTCCACCGGACCTGCCGCCTCCAAACGATCTGCCCATGGACATCACCTCTCACGCGCATACATCGACGGAGCAATGCCCTCGATGCCTAAGATTTCTTTCGAACATTATGCCCTTATGCACACGTCCCGTGCGCGCGGGCTCGGTAGACGGCATCGCAGGCAAAAGAACCGTCCCCCTGTAAGGTGGAGCGTTATGAAAAAGCGCCCTGCACGGGGCAGGGCGCTTCAACAGACAGATAACGGACCCGACTAGTCGAGGTCGTCCGCAACGAAGTTGTCGATCGGAGCGAAGGGATCGGCAACCGGGGCGGGCTCTGGCGCAGGAGCAGGCGCGGGCGCCGGAGCCGGAGCTGCGGAGGAGCCGACCGGAGTAGCGGACAGCAGGTCGGACGGGAAGGAGTTCTGGGCGTCGTCCATAAAGTGCTGGATGAGCTTCAGGTACTCGTTCTTGAACTCCTCGCGGGAGGCCTTCAGACGGTCGATCTCGGCGAGCTCGTTCTGCTTCTCCTGAAGCGCCTGACGGATGACGTCACGTGCCTTGGCGTCGGCCTCGTCGCAGATGCGCTGAGCGTTCTGCTGAGCGTCGGCAACGATGGTGTCGGCGGTCTGCTGGGCGGAGATGAGGGCAGCAGAGATCTGACGCTCGGTAGCGGAGAAATCGTGCTGCGGCGCGGCGGCGACAACCGGAGCGGCTGCGGGCTGAGCCGCAAGTTGAGCCTGAGCGTCGGCGAGCTCGTGCTCGGTGGCGGTCAGGCGGTTCTTAAGATCGACGATCTTGGAGAGCATGGCGTCGACCTCGGAGGCGAGCTGCTCAAGGAAAACGTCAACCTCGGCGGGGTCGTAACCGCGCTTGGCCTCGGAGAACGTCTGGGCCTGGATGTCTGCAGGTGTGATAGCCATAGGATAATCTCCTTCTCATCGCGAGGCCCGGGCTTACCGCGCCCGGGATTTGCGTCTAAACCAGTATACCTATTACCAAACGAGCGATGACGTTCAACGCAAGAACTGCAATAACCGGCGAGAAGTCAATACCGCCCATGGGCGGGATGATGCGCCGGAAGATCGACAGGAACGGCTCGCAGAGGGAGCGAAGCACCATCGCCACGTCATAGGCGATACCGCCCTCGCGCAGCGGGAACCACATGAGGATGATGTACACGAGGATGAGCGTCTCGTAGAAGTTTACGAGCGTGCTGACAAGTTGTGCGATTTGATAAATGGTAATCAGCCCCTGCTACTTGAGGTATCCGTCAGCGCGGAGCTTGGCGAGGTCGGAATCGGTGACCTCGCAGCCCTGCGGCAGAACGACAAAGACGCGGTCGCCCACCTCGCGGACCGTGGCGCCAAGACCGCAGGCAAAGCCGTAGCTAAAGTCGAGCACGCGCTTGGCGACCTCGGTGCGAACGCCAACGAAGATGAGCGCCACCGGCTGCTTGGTGCGCACGCGGCGCACCACCGTCTCAACATCGTCATAGCTCTCGGGACGGAGCTCATAGATCGGGAGCTGGGGCGTCGCGTTAAGAATCGATGCGGCGTGGCTCTCGGTCATCGAAGAGGCAGGAGCCGGGGTTACAGCAGCGCGGGCACGGGTCTGCGCGGCATAGCTCGACGGCGTGTCGTAGGCACCGGGGCGATAGTCATCATGGGAGCGCGCGGGCGGGTTGTACGTGGTCGCATGGCGGTCCGCATCGCCTACCAGCTGGCCGGAGCGCGTGTAGACCGCTACCGACTCGGCCTCGCCGCGGCGCGTCTGGCCGAGGACACCGTTGGACGGGGTGTCCTGCGCAGCATAACCCTGACCGTAGGAGCCATCCTGCGTGCCATAATCGGCGTCGTAGCCCTCACCGTCGTAATAGTCGTCCTCGTAGCCGTCAGCGGCGTAGTCGTCCTGACCGAAGGGCAACTGCTGGCCGAACGGAAGGCGGTTCTTGATCTCGTCTAAGAATCCCACGTTTCTCAACTCCCCCAAACGGAGTGTATCTACTAAATCGGCTTTCGGCTATGCCAAAAGAAACCGCGTACCTGCTATTCTAGCTCAAAGGCGGGGTCAAAGACCACTCTGCCCAAACGCACCAGAGTCGAGCCCTCCTCGAGCGCCGCCTCAAAGTCCTCGCTCATGCCACAGGAGAGCTCCTCAAGCGTAAGCCCCGGGTAGCGGCCGGCCAGCTCGTCTCGCAGGTCGCGCAGGCCCGCGAACGTGCGGTGCGCCATCACGTTATCCCCCCGCGGGGCCATCGTCATAAGGCCGCGTATACGGATTCCACGAAGTCCCTGCAACTCTTCAATGGAGCGACGGAGCTCATCGGGCTCAAAGCCCGATTTAGACCGCTCGCCCGAGATGTTCACCTCGAGTAGCACGTCCTGGGGCGCGGCGAGCGCGCCTTCCGCCAAACGTCGCTCCGCGCGGTCGGAGATGGCCTGGGCGAGATGGAGCGAGCTCACCGAGTGGATGAGATCCACGCGGCCAAGCACGGCGTTGATCTTGTTCTTCTGGAGGTTGCCGATCATATCGAAGCGAACCGGCGCCAAGCCCTCACGCGCCGCGAGCCCCTCCAACTTGCGGATGAGCTCCTGAGGGCGGTTCTCGCCAAAGAAGCGATAGCCGGCGTCTATGGCTGCGGCGACCTCGTCCACCCCTACCGTCTTGGAGACCGCCATAACGCGCGCGGCGTCCACCGCACGGCCCGAGCGTGCAAGGGCCGCATCGACGCGCGCGAGAATCTCCTCGCGCCGACGGCGGATACAGTCGAGATATGCCTGGCCTGATGCCGTATCACCCATAGATAACCCTCTTTGCGCTAGCGGGCGCGGGTGCGCCCTCGACCATACTAGCAAAGGGGCGCACCCCCTTGTGGGAGGTGCGCCCTCAAGAGCAAAAGGTTTACGAAGACGGCACAAGGCAGCCCCCTGAGCGGGACTAGGCGAGGTCGTCCTCCTCGTCATCATCCTCATCATCGTCCTCGTCCTCGGGATTCTCGATGAGCGTGACGACCGCCTGGGTGAGCTCAGAGGCGGGAATGCGCGCGATGCAGGCGGCGTCGGCCGCGGGGCGCAGGATGACGCCCTCGCCGGAAGGAACGCGCATGCCCTCGAGCTCCTCCTCGTCGATGCCTGCGATGTCGGCGGCGCTCCAACGCTGGCCGGTGAGCAGGAAGGTGATGCGACCGGCGGCGTCGATGGCGTACTGGGCGCAGCGATCGAGGTAGCGCGAGACCATGATGACGCGACGGAGGTCGTCAAGCGAGCGGTCGTCATCGATCTGCATGGCGGTCATACGGTTGTAGGCGCGGAAGAACTCCTCGTAGATGCCGTGCGTATCCTCCTCCTGCGCGTTCAGGGTGCGCAGCAGCGCGAGGTCGTTGGTGACCAGCACAGAAGCCGAGGTGCCGAGCACCTTGTAGACGCTGCCGGCCTCCGCCTCGACGAGCTCGACGAGCTCAGCGGGCAGCTCGATGCCGGAGACGACCTTGTGCTGGGCGGCGCGGGCGATGCGGCGCACCTTGTCGCACATGCGCTGCAGGCAGAAGTTGGTGTAGATGATGGTCTGGAGCAAACGGAAGTCGGAGGCCACGGGACCCTGGGTGGCGATGAGGTTGTAGCAGACCGCCTCGAGGTTGGCGCAGCGAGCGGCGATGCGGAGCGCCTGCTTCTTGGCCTTGCTCGCGAGCTTCTTGTCATCGGTCACAAAGGAGCGAACCGCGTCGTGGAGCGTAAGGTCGATGACCTCGTAGATGGAGAGCATCTCGTGACGCGCCTCGACGAGCTGACGGGAGAAAAGTTTGCGCATGTTCTAGACTCCAATCGGATGCCGGGCGGGATGCCGCCCCGAGCGTGGATGGCATACGGTTGCCAGTCTAGAGGTCGGGTGTCAGGGTTTTGTAAGCGCACGGTCACGGTAGCGCCGCAAAGGGCTAGACGATGTCCGCGTGTGCCGCTGGCAGCACGATTCGCACGATTTGACCCCGTCACCAAGTGAGTCCCAACGTGCCAAACGCACAGCGGAGAGGCGCCTACGCCTCCCCCATCACCGCCAGAGCACCGTGACGCCCGCAGGTACCCTTCTCGGCGCGATAGGAGAAGAACCGGTCGTTCTCGCTCACGGTGGAGAGGCCCGGATCGCAAACGCTGTCTTCGGGCACGCCCGCCTCGGCGAGTGCCACGCGGATGCATGAGGCGAGGTCGAGCAGGCGCGAGGACCCCACGTGAACTGCCTGCGGGAACCGCGCGGCAAAGCGCTCGATGAGCTCCTCGGAGACCTCGTACTCTGCCCCGGTGATGTGCGGGCCTACGAAGGCAAAGATGTGCTCGGGCGCGCATCCCGCGACGTCGGAGAGCATGCGCGCTGCCTTGCCGGCGATGGCCGCAATCGTCCCCTTCCAGCCGGAGTGGACCACGGCAAAGCCGCCTTCGCACGCAAGGATGACCGGCACGCAGTCGGCAAAGTTGAGGAGCACCGGCACGCTGGGCGCGCAGCAAACGATACCGTCGGCGCCGGCAGCGATCTCTTCTCTCACACGGGCAAGCTCCGTCTCATCGGCCGACCGCACGACGGCGATATGGTCACCATGCACCTGGTTGGGCACAAGCAGGCGATCGGCACATGCCCCGCACCCGAGCACCTCGAGCGCCCGGCGCCGGTTCTCAGCCACCGCATCCGGGTCATCGCCCACGTGCGCGCCCAGATTAAGGGAGGCAAAGGGCGGCTTGGAGACGCCGCCTGTCCGCTCGGTGAACGCTAGATGCACCGCGCCCACGTGTGCCTCGTTCAAGACGACGCCCTCATGATCGATGCGTTCGAGTGAGCTCACGTTGTACCTCCCTATCAAAAGCGCCCCGGACCGTGCCGGGGCGCCTCAAATACCACTGTGTTGGCC